>NZ_JASZYM010000007.1:0-348791 GCF_030317005.1 Variovorax sp. J22R115
CGTCATCGCGCCCACCATCAGCGCCATCACCGCGTTGGGCGGAATGCCCAGCGTCAGCAGCGGGATGAAGGAGGTCTGCGCGCCGGCGTTGTTGGCCGACTCGGGCGCCGCGACGCCGCGGATGTTGCCCTTGCCGAAGGGCACTTCGCCCGGATGCAGCTTGGTCTTCTTCTCGATGGTGTAGGCAGCGAAGGCGGCCAACAGCGCACCGCCGCCGGGCAGGATGCCGAGCGACGCGCCCAGGGCGGTTCCGCGCAGCACGGCGGGCAGCATGCGCTTGAAGTCTTCCTTGGTCGGGAACAGGCCGGACACCTTGGCGGTGAACACTTCACGCTCGTGCTCGGGTCGCGACAGGTTGGCAATGATTTCGCCGTAGCCGAACACGCCCATGGCGATGGTCACGAAGCCGATGCCGTCGGTGAGTTCGGGGATGTCGAAGCTGAAACGCGCGACACCCGAGTTCACATCGGTGCCGACCAGGCCCATCAGCAGGCCCAGAACGATCATCGCGATGGCCTTGAGCAGCGAGCCCGAGGCCAGCACCACGGCGCCGATCAGGCCCAGGATCATCAGCGAGAAGTATTCGGCCGGGCCGAACTTGAAGGCCAGCTCGGTCAGCGGCGGTGCGAAAGCCGCCAGGATCAGCGTGCCGATGCAACCCGCGAAGAACGAGCCCAGGCCGGCGGCAGCGAGCGCGGGACCGGCCCGCCCTTTCCGCGCCATCTGGTAGCCGTCGATCACGGTCACCACGGAGGACGATTCACCTGGCAAGTTGACCAGAATGGCAGTAGTGGAGCCGCCGTACTGCGCGCCGTAGTAGATGCCGGCCAGCATGATCAGCGCCGACACAGGGGGCAGCGCATAGGTGGCGGGCAGCAGCATCGCAATGGTCGCGACGGGGCCGATGCCCGGCAGCACGCCGATCAGCGTGCCCAGAATACAACCGGCCAGACAGTACAGCAGGTTGGTGAAGGTGAAGGCGACGCCAAAACCCAGCGTGAGATTGTTTACGAGATCCATGTTGTCGTCCTCAACCCGTGATGAAGGTAGGCCACACCTGGATCTGCAGCTTCAGCGCCCAGATGAAGGCGATGTAGCTGCCGACGGCCAGCACCGTCGCGAGAATCAGCACTTTGCGCAGGTTGAACTCACTGCCCGCCAGGCTGGAGATGATCACGAGCGCATAGATGGCGATGATCATGCCCATGGCCGGCACGCCGATGCTCGGCAGGCCGCCGAGCAGCAAGCCGAAGGCGAGGTTGGCGCCGATGATGTAGATCACCTGCTTCCAGGCCCACTTGCCGATCGGCTCGCCGTCCTCGGTCTCGACCGTGAGTCCGGTGAACATGATGCCGAGCCCGATGACGGCCATCAGGATGCCGAGCATCAGCGGGAAGTATCCCGGACCCATGCGGGCGCCGCTGCCGACGTTGTACGTCGTTGCGCCCCAGGCGAATGCGACTCCGACGACGGTGAACATCACCCCCGAGAAGAAGTCTTTCTGACTCTTGATTTTCACGAATGGTCTCCACGAAAAAAATTCGATCGGAGATTGTGTGGTCAGCCAGAAGTCAGGTGGATGTGGATTCCACTAACCGTGAATTCAGGGTAATCCCGAGGGGGCTGTTGCTCGCCCCCAAGCTTCGCGCACTTCGTGTCGCTTCGCTAACCCCCTACCGGGGGGCAACACCTGCGGCCCGGCGAAGCCGGTTCCGCGGTGTTTCGCGAACGGGCCTGGCTGCGCCGGCCGAAGCTACTCCAGAGGCGGAGTTGCGCTCAGCACCTCTTCGATCGTCGTGACCCCTTCTGCGACGCGCAGCGCTCCGGCGAGGCGCAGCGGGCGCATGCCGTCGGCGACGGCCTGCCGCCTGAGCGAGACCATGTTCGGTTCCTTGGTGACCTCGCCCTTGAATGCCTCGGTGATGCTGAGCAATTCGTACAGGCCCATGCGGCCCATGTAGCCGGTCATTCGGCAGTCGACGCAACCGACCGGCTTGTAGGCACGCACGGAGCCGTTGATCTGCCAGGGCGTCACGAACTCCGCGAGCTTCTCGCGGGTGACGGCTTCGTCGGGTTCCTTGCAATGCAGGCACAGCGTGCGCACCAGACGCTGGGCGAGCACGCCGAGCATCACCGCGTTGATCAGGTAGGACGGCACACCCAGCTCCATCAACCGCGTGATCGCACTGGGAGCATCGTTGGTGTGCAGCGTGCTGAAGACCAGGTGGCCGGTCAGAGCCGACTGCACCGCCATCTCGGCAGTGGCCAGGTCGCGGATCTCGCCGACCATGATGATGTCCGGGTCTTGCCGCATCAGTGCGCGCAAGCCCTCGGTGAATCCGAAATCGAGCTGAGGTTGCACCTGCGTCTGGTTGAAGGACGGTTCGATCATTTCGATCGGGTCCTCGATCGTGCTGACGTTGACCTCTTCCGTCGCTACCCGCTTGAGCGTCGAATACAGGGTGGTCGTCTTGCCAGACCCCGTCGGGCCGGTCACCAGGATGATGCCGTGCGGCCGCGTCACCAGTTGCTCCCAGCGCCGCGCGTCGTGCTGCGCGAAGCCGAGTGCGTCCAGGTCCTTCACCGCCGTGTCGGGGTCGAAGATCCGCATCACCATCTTTTCCCCGAAGGCCGTCGGCAATGTCGACAAGCGCATTTCGACTTCGTCGCCGCGGATGTTGCGGGTCTTGATGCGGCCGTCGAGCGGCCGACGCTTCTCGACCACGTCCATGCGGCCGAGCAGCTTGATGCGCGCGACCATCGCATTCATCACGCCCATCGGCATCTGGTAGGCGGGATGCAGCACGCCGTCGATGCGAAAGCGGATGACGCCCTGGTCGCGGCGCGGTTCGAGATGGATGTCGCTCGCGCGCTGGTCGAAGGCGTACTGCCAGAGCCAGTCGACCACCTGCACCACGCTCTGGTCGTTGGCGTCGAGCTGCTTGTTGCTCTTGCCGAGTTCGACGAGCTGCTCGAAGCTGGCCCCACCCGTGTTGCCGCCCGCCTTCTGCGCGGCCCGCACCGACTTGGCCAGTGCGAAGAATTCGGCCGTGTAGCGCTGAATGTCCGTCGGGCTCGCAACCACGCGTCGCACCGATCGGCGCGACTGGCGCTCGACCTCGGCGATCCAGTCGGTGAGAAAGGGCTCGGCCGTGGCAACCACCACTTCGCTCGGAGTTACCTGCACCGGCAATACCTTGTGCCGCTCGGCGTACGCGGCGCTCATGGTGTCTGCCACCTTGCCCACGTCGACCTTGAGCGGGTCGATCCGCAGATAGGAGAGCCCCGCACGACCCGCGAGCCACTGCGTGAGCATCTCGAGATCGAGCGGCTTGCCGTCGCCCTCGCGCGTCATCGCGACGTTCGCCAGGCGCACCAGCGGCGCCTGCCGGCTTTCGGCCTGCGCGCAGCGCGCCAGCGTGCGCTTTGCCTCCACAGGCGAGATCACGCCGTCCTTGGCCAGCCATTCGATCAGATGGCGCAGATCGAGCGGGCCTTCGTGGCGGGAAGCGGCGGATGCAGCGACGGAGACAGCACTCATGGATGAAATCAGTTCCGAGGTTTGAACACGCGCAGCCACTTGGGTGCGGGCAGGCCCCAGCGAGTCTGGATGGTTTGGGCGCGGTCGGCAAGCGCGGGGCGCTTCGGCCGGCTGGCAATGCGCTGGGCGACCACCACGGTGTTGCCCTCGCGCGTCGGCTTGAAGGCCCAGACCGCGTCCTCGCCGAACGCGGCGGAAATCTTCTCAAGACTGCGCTCGTAGCTGGACGATCGGCCGAACAGGTTGACCGTCATGCAGCCGTCGTCGGTGAGCAAGGCGCGGCAGTCGGCATAAAAGTCCTCGCTATCGAGCACGGGCGCGGCGGCCTCATGGTCGTACAGGTCGACCTGCAGCGCGTCGACCGTACCCAGCCACTGCGGCTTGCGGATCTCGGCGGCCGCATCGGCCACCACCACCTGGAGCTTGCCGTCATCCGCCGGTAGCTTGAACCACCCGCGACAGGCTGCGACCACCTGCGGATTGAGCTCGATCGCGGTCGTGCGCATGCGCAGCGTCTTGCGGCTGAACTTGGTGAGGCTGGCCGCGCCCAGGCCCAACTGCATGGCATGGCGCTTGGGCACGCTGGCGGCGTCGACGAAGAGCAGCCACGCCATCATGCGCTGCACGTATTCGAGTTCGATCTCGAAGGGCGCGTCCAGCTTCATCGAGCCCTGCACCCACTCGGTGCCCAGGTGCAGATAGCGAACGTCTCCCCAATCGGAGAAATTGACCTCGGGAAGGGAGACCTTCATGGAATGACCAGATACCTTTCAAACACCTCACGCCAGCCTTGGACCTTGCGCTCGAAGCTCCACGAGGCATTGGCCGGGCTCGACGAAGGCAGGCGATGGACCAGCACACCCAGCGTGCGCGTGTGCCGCGCATGCCGGAAACTCTCGCCACCGTTGTGGGCGATGGCCACCAGCCTCGGCAAATGAAGGCTCGCAATGTCGTTGACGACCGCGTCGCGGATCGCGGAATCGAGACTGCCCTCCCGCTCGCAACTGGCGTAGACATCCCACACGCCCAGACCACGGTCCAACAACCACTTGCTACGCTTTTGATAGCTGCCTTCGCCCACTGGAAGCGGGTTGCCGGGCCACAGGGCCTCCAATATTTTCCAGAAGTGATTCTGCGGGTGCGCATAATACTGCTGCTGCGCGATCGACCGGGCTCCTGGAAAGCTGCCGAGTATCAACAAGGCGGTGTTGCCAGAAACGATTGGCGCAAGCCCCGTGAGCACAGCCTTCGCGTCGCCTGGGCGCAAAGCTGGCTTATCCATAACGCTTGCCGGTTCGCAGAAGTGCCGGCACCTGTGAGGAGAAGATCATGAATACGGAAGCGATCTGGATTTTCCTGACGACGCAAGGGGTGGATTTTGGCCTGAAAGTGATCGGCGCCCTGATCGCCTGGGGCATCGGCCGATGGCTCATCGGACTCGCGCAGCGGCTCGTAGCCAAGGCGCTCGAGCGCGGCAAGCGCATGGACCCGACGCTGAGCAACTACCTGGTCTCGATCCTCGGCGTGGTGCTCAACATCGTCCTGATCCTCGCGATCCTAGACATGTTCGGCGTGAGGACGACTTCGTTCGCGGTGCTGCTGGCAGGCGCCGGGCTGGCCATCGGCACGGCATGGGGCGGCCTGCTCACGCACTTTGCAGCGGGCGTGTTCCTTCAGGTGCTGCGGCCGTACAAGGTCGGCGACTACGTGACCGTCGGCGGCGGCGTCAACGGCACCGTCAAGGAACTCGGCTTGTTCGGTACGACGCTGGTCACGCCCGACAACGTGATCGCCACCGTGGGCAACAACAAAGTGCTGTCGGAGACGATCCAGAACTTCAGCCACCTGCCGTGGCGCCGGGTCGACACCACCGCGAAAGTCGCCAACGGCGTCGACGTGAACCAGGCCATAGAGTTGCTGAGGGCCGAGGTGAGCAAGATCTCGAACGTCTCGACCGAGCAGCCGCCCGACATCGAGATTCTCCAGTTCACGCCCGAAGGCCCCCTGCTCGCCGTGCGGCCCTACACGCACACGGACCACTACTGGCAGGTGTACTTCGACACGCATCGCGCGGTCGTCAAGACCTTCGGTGCGGCGGGCTACCCGACGCCTGAAACACCGCTCGTCCGGCGAGCGGTCGGACCGACGACCGCATAAGAAAAAAACCCGCCGAGGCGGGTTTTTCATTTCGGAAGCGAACCGGAGATCAGGGCTTCTCGCCCTTTTTGACGGCTTCGTTCTGAACCGTGCCCGGGATCTTCTCGCCAATCTTGTCGCCGACCTTGCGCGTGCCGTCAGCGGCGTCGGTGGCCACGTTATCGACGGCCTTGCCGGTCGCCTTGGCGCCCTTCTCGGTCGCCTTCACGGCCTTCTTCGTGCCACTCTTGGTGGCGTCCCAGGCTTTTTCGGTGCCACTCTTGGTGGCATCCCAGGCCTTCTCGCCGGCGTTCTCGACCTTCTGGGTGGTGCTTTGCGCAACTGCCGATCCGCCAATGCAGGCGAAGGCCAGGGCCACGGCGGTCGACAGGACGCGAATGTTGGATGGGGTCATGGAAGCTCCTTGTATGAGTTGGAGTGACAGGCTCGCCACTGTGATGCAACGAGTGCACAAGGTCAAAGGATGACACCAAAAACCATTGAGGCGCGTGCTTGGACGCAAGTCGGGCGCTCCGCCTACGCCATGCGCGGGATGGCGGCCGACAGGCCGATCAGCGCAGACAGACGAGGCAGGGCCGCAACGGCATTGCGAGTGGTTGCTTCGGCCAGCGCTGCTGCGTCGATCCCGCGCAGCGCCGCCACCACGTCGGCGATCCGTGGCAGTTCGCCCGGCTCGTTGCGGCCCTGCGGCTCGCCCGCATCGCGCTGGGCCTGCGTCTTGTAGAGCCAGTGCGGCTGAATGTCGGGTGAATCGGTTTCCATCACTATCGCTTCGAGCGGCAGGGTTGCCGCCAGTCGGCGCAGTTGCAGGGCGCGCTCGAACGTCACCGCGCCGCCGAAGCCCAGCTTGAGGCCGAGGTCGATGCAGGCCTGCGCCTGCTGCTCGCTGCCGTTGAAGGCATGCGCGATGCCATGCCACGCCTGTCCGGGCGCCACCTGCCGCAGGTGCTTCAGCACCTTGTCGACCGAGCGCCGCACATGAATGATTACTGGCAGCTCGTGCTTGCGCGCAAGTTGCAACTGAGTGTGAAAAAAGCGTTCCTGCTTGTCCGCGTCGAGCCCTTCAACGAAGAAGTCCAGGCCAATCTCTCCGACTGCCACCAGGCGCGGGTCATCGCGCCGCCGAACGAGTTCGGCATCCAGCAGATCAAGATGCTCGTCCAGTGCATCGCCCGTGCACATCGGATGGATCCCGAGCGCGTAGGCATCGCCCTGAAGATGCGCGAGCTCCCGCACCGCCGCGAAGTTGACGGCGGCCACCGCGGGGATGACGCAAAGCGCCACGCCCCGACTCCGCGCACGGGCCCGTATCCGGGGCATTTCCGCGCCGAATTCGGGCGCATCGAGGTGGCAATGGGTATCGACGAAGACGGCCATCGAGCGATGATGCCCGAACGGATGCACAGCCGCGGAAAGCGTGCTACCGTGCCTCCTCAAGCGTTCTCTTTTGCCGGAGGTGCCCCGATGCGCAGGCCAGCTTTCTACAGCCGCTCGCCCCGAGGGCCGCAGGATGCGGCCGAACCCGGAGCGCCCGACACATCCGGCGCTCCAGACACGCCCGCGGTGCCGGCGGCCGTTGCGGCGCCACGATGGCAACCCGGCCGCCGCAGCTTCGGACTCCTGCTGGCACTCGTCCTCGCGATGGGCGCGACCGGCGTCGTGATGTGGCCGCGCCAGGGCACGCACACTTTGACCCAGAAGGACATCGACTCGGCCGTCCTGCGCACCTTGCAGACCGCCACCCTGCCCTCCCCGGCGGCAAAGGCTGCCGACATCATCCGCCCTTCCGTCGTGCGCGTGGTGGGCTATGGCACCGAGAAGACCACGCCCGAAGCCAAGACCGAGAAGCGCGGACGCAATCTCGCCAAGGGCAAGCCGCCGGAGGCACCGCCCGAAGTGGCAGCGCCCGGACAGCAGGTGGAGCGCGGCGTCGGCACCGGCGTGGTGATCGTCGACAAGGGCATCATCCTCACCAACCTGCACGTGGTCGCCGGCGCGGAGACCGTCAAGGTCACCTTCGCCGACGGGCTCGAGGCGCCTGCCATCGTCACCGGCGTGCAGCCCGAGAACGACCTCGCTGTGCTGCAGGCGCAAAAGCTGCCCGACGACCTCATCCCCGCGACCATGCGCTCGACGGCCGACCTCCAGCCGGGTGACCAGGTGGTGGCGGTCGGCTTTCCGTTCGGCATCGGGCCTTCGGTGTCCGCCGGCGTGGTGTCGGGCCTCAAGCGCTCCTTCCGCTCGCCCGAAGGCAAGCAGGAACTCGGCAACCTGATCCAGTTCGATGCCGCCGCCAATCCCGGCAATTCGGGCGGCCCGCTCATCAATATGAATGGCGAAGTGCTCGGCATCGTGACCGCCATCCTCAACCCGACCCAGCAGCGCACTTTCATCGGCATCGGCTTCGCCGTTCCGATCGAGAACGCCGCCACTGCCGCCGGCTCGCCGCCGTTCTGACTCCCACCGATCCCACCAAGGCACTCCGCATGAGCACAGAGAACGAATCGCCCGCCGCCGCCACGGCCACTGCCGAGCTGATGGAGCAGATCCTCTATCAGGTCAAGAGAGTCGTGGTCGGCCAGGACCGCTTTCTCGAAAGAGTCATGGTCGCGATGCTGGCGGGCGGGCACCTGCTGGTCGAGGGCGTGCCCGGGCTGGCGAAGACGTTGACGGTGCGAACGCTCGCCGACACCGTGCGCGGGCAGTTCAAGCGCATTCAGTTCACGCCCGACCTGGTTCCGGCCGACCTGGTCGGCACGCGTATCTACAACCAGAAGACCGGCGACTTCAGCACCTCGCTCGGCCCTGTCTTCGCGAACCTGTTGCTGGCCGACGAAATCAATCGCGCGCCGGCCAAGGTACAGAGCGCGCTGCTGGAAGTCATGCAGGAACGCCAGGTCACCATCGCCGGCGAGACACACAAGGTGCCGCGCCCCTTCCTCGTGATGGCGACGCAGAACCCCATCGAGACCGAAGGCACCTATCCGCTGCCCGAGGCGCAGGTGGACCGCTTCATGATGAAGGTGCTGGTCGACTACCCGACCGACGAGGAGGAATTCGTCATCGTCGAACGAGTCATCGGCCCGCCGGTCGAGGCCGCGCCCGTCGCGACCACCGATCAGCTCGCCGCCTTGCAGGCCGAGGCGCGCCGCGTGTACGTCGATCCGTCGCTGATCCAGTACGCCGTCAGGCTGGTATCGGCCACCCGCACGCCCGAGAAGCACGGCCTGAAGGACATGCGCCGCTTCATCACCTTCGGCGCCAGCCCGCGCGCCAGCATCAACCTGACCGAAGGCGCACGCGCGCTGGCCCTGCTGCGGGGGCGCAGCTACGCACTGCCTGAAGATATGACCGCGCTGGTGCCCGACGTGCTGCGCCACCGCGTGACGCTCTCTTATGAAGGCCTCTCCGAAGGGCTCACGCCCGACAGCCTGGTCGACAGGATCATGCGGGCCGTGCCCGCTCCAGCCAAACCGCTCGAACATGAAAAGCTGGTGGCCTAGACGCGCGAAGGCAGCGAACGACGAACAGCTCGCCGCGGCAGAAGCTGCGGCGAGTGGCGTCGAGCGCGCCTTGCGCCGCCTGGAGTGGACGGTGATCCGCCGCCTCGACGGTCTCCTGCAGGGCGACTACCGAACCCTCATGCGCGGCACCGGCCTCGATCTGGCCGATCTGCGCGAATACCAGCACCACGACGACGTTCGCCACATCGACTGGAATGTCACGGCGCGCCTGCAGACGCCGCACGTGCGCGTCTTCACCGAAGACCGCGAGATGGCCGCGTGGTTTGTGCTCGACCTGAGCCGCTCGGTCGACTTCGGCTCCGGCACCCGGGCCAAACGCGAGATCTCGGCCGGCTTCGTCGGTGTCATCGCCCGCCTGCTGACGCGGCACGGCAACCGGGTCGGCGCGATGGTCTACGGCAACGACGTCGAGGCGGTGATTCCGCCGCGCAGCGGACGGCGGCACGTGCTGCACCTGCTGCATGCGATGGAGCGCCGCTCGGCCCGGGTCGCGCCCGACCAGAAGGGCATGACCCGCCTCGCGGACCTGCTCGCATCGGCGGCGATGCTCATGCCGCGCCGCTCGACCGTGTTCGTGGTGTCCGATTTCATGAGCGAGCCCGGCTGGGAGCGCCCGCTCGCGCACATCGTGCAGCGGCATGACGTGGTGGCGGTGCGTCTCTTCGACCCGCTCGAACTCGAACTCCCCGACCTGGGCCTGGTCCCGCTGCGCGACGCCGAGACGGGCGAGCAGCTCTGGGTCGACACGCATGACGCGGGATTCCGCAAGCGCTTCGCGCGCATCGCCGCGGAACGCGAAGCCACCCTGCGCGAGACGCTGGCCAGGATCGGCGTCGACGCACTCGAACTGTCGACAGACGACGACCTGGTGGAGGCCATCGTGCGCTTTGCCGACATGCGCAAGCGCCGCGTGCGCACCGGGCCGGCCAATCCCAAGGCGGTGGCAGCATGAGCGCCGCGGCGGACCGCTCCAAGCAAGCTCGCGCCGCAGCGCGAAGCGCGGAGGTTTCCGAATGACCTTTCTCTGGCCCCAATTCCTCTGGCTGCTGGCGGCCATACCGCTGCTGGTGCTGCTGTATGTCTGGCTCATGCGCCGCAAGAAGAAGTTGGCCCTGCGCTATGCCAGCCTGTCGATCGTGCGCGAGGCGATGGGCGCCGGCCAGACCGTGCGACGGCACATCCCGCCCTTCCTGTTCATGCTCGCGCTGGTCGCGATGCTGATCGCCGCCGCCCGGCCGATGGCGGTGGTGGTGCTGCCCTCGAACCAGCAGACCATCATCCTGGCGATGGACGTGTCCGGCAGCATGCGTGCCGCCGACGTTTTGCCCAACCGGCTGGTCGCGGCGCAGGAGGCGGCCAAGAGCTTCATCAAGGAATTGCCGCGCACCGTGAAGGTCGGCATCGTCGCCTTCGCGGGCAGTGCGCAGGTGGCGCAACTGCCGACGACCAACCGCGAGGATCTGGTCACCGCGATCGACTCGTTCCAGCTTCAGCGTGCGACAGCCACCGGCAACGCCATCGTCGTCTCGCTCGCCACGCTGTTCCCCGATGCCGGCATCGACATCTCGGACTTCGGCCCGCAGAGCCGGGAGCGCGGGGTGTCGATCGATCGCGTCGGCAAGCCGCCGCCGAAGGAATTCACGCCGGTACCGCCCGGCTCCTACACCTCGGCCGCGATCATCATGCTGACCGACGGCCAGCGCACCACCGGGGTCGACCCGCTCGATGCGGCCAAGGTGGCGGCCGAGCGCGGCGTGCGTGTCTACACCGTGGGCATCGGCACCGTCGACGGCGAGACCATCGGCTTCGAGGGCTGGTCGATGCGCGTGCGGCTCGACGAGGAAACGCTCAAGGCCATCGCCAACAAGACGCAGGCCGAATACTTCTATGCAGGCACCGCAAACGACCTGAAGAAGGTCTACAACACGCTGAGCTCGCGCCTGACGGTCGAGAAGAAGGAGACCGAGATATCGGCCCTCTTCGCGATGGGCGCCGCCGCGCTGGCGCTGCTCTCGGCCGGGCTGTCGCTGCTCTGGTTCAACCGCATCCTGTAGCGCCCGTTCTTGCCCTTTGGTGCAGCGGCGGCTGCCCCTTGAGCGCGTAGGCACGGCGCGATCCCCCCGCAATAATTTCATGCGCCTCGGCAGTCCCTGGCGAGGCAGGGGAGCCACGGCCGCAACACGACGGCATCGGAAGGGGAATCTGGTTTTCGTGTTCGGCGAACTCGTCCACATCCTGCGAACGCACCCGGAAATTGCACTCTTCATGGTGCTCGCCCTGGGCTACGCCTTTGGCCAGATCCGATTCGGCCCGATCCAGCTGGGCGGCGTCTGCGGCACGCTGATCGTTGCGCTGCTCGTGGGCCAGCTGGGTATCACGCTGGCGGACAGCGTGAAGAACACTTTCTTCATGCTCTTCATCTTCGCGCTCGGCTATGCGGGCGGACCGCAGTTCTTCGCCAACCTGGATGCCAAGGGTTTGCGCATGGGCCTGCTCTGCCTCATCGAGGTTGTCGTGGTGATCGGACTGGTGGTCGGGGCCACCAGCCTGTTCGGCTTCGACCAGGGGACGGCCGCCGGCCTGATGGCCGGCGCCGCGACCGAATCGGCGGTGGTGGGCACCGCGACCGACGCCATCTCCAAGTTGGCCCTGCCACCCGACGAGATCCGCCAGCTGCAGGCCAACGTGGTGACGGCCTATTCGATCACCTACGTGTTCGGGCTGATCGCGATCGTGGTGGCCACGAGCCAGGTCTTTCCGCTGGTGCTGCGCGTCAATCTGCGCGAGGAGGCCGACAAGCTCTGGCGCTCGATGGGCGGCGGCGACGACGACGACGCCTTGCCCGCCGCCCCCGACATGGTGGGCCGCGTGTTCGAGGTCACGACGGCCCAGGGCCGCACGGTGGCGGAGCTGATGGACCCGTTCAAGCGACGCGCAGGCATCGAGCGCGTGAAGCGCGGCGACACACTGCCGGAAGTCAGCTCGTCGCTGCGCCTCGAAGCCGGGGACCAGGTGCTGGTGATCGGGCAACGCAGCGCGATGGTCGAGGTCGCCGGCCTTCTGGGCCGCGAGTTCGCGGACACCACGGCCTTCGAGGTGGTGATCGAAACGGTCGAGGTGATGCTGACGCAGCCCGAATGGATCGGCCGCGAGCTGCGCGACCTGAAAGCGGACCGCAGCGGTGCGCTCAGCCAGCTTCCACGCCTGCAGCAGAACGTCCATGTGGTCGGTGTCGTGCGCGACGGGCACACGATGCCGCTGCTGCCCGAACTCGAGCTCCAGCGGCGCGACGTGCTCAAGCTCTACGGGCCGGCCGCCGACATGCCGAAGGTAGTGCCGCTCTTCGGCGTGCGCGTCGTCCATTCCGTGCGCAGCAACATCAGCTACATGGCGGCGGGCATTCTGCTCGGCGTGTTCATCGGCGGCTTTAGCATCAAGCTGGGCGGCATCCCCTTCTCGCTCGGAACCGGCGGCGGCGCGCTGCTGACAGGCCTGGCCTTCGGCTGGTTCCAGGCCCGCAATCCGCACCGCCTCAGCATTCCCGAAGACGCGCTCGCGCTGATGAAGGACATCGGTCTCGCCACCTTCATCGCTTGCGTGGGACTGGCCTCGGGCCCGCAGGCGCTTACGCTCATCCAAAAGTTCGGCGTCGCGTTGCCGCTGCTGGGCATAGCGATCGCGATCGTGCCGGCGACCATCTCGCTCATCGTCGGCCGCCACCTGCTCAAGATCGAGACCCCCGTGCTGCTGGGCGCGATTGCTGGGCAGCAGTGCAGCACGCCGGCCCTGAGCGCCGTGCAGAACGTGGCCGGCAACACGACGCCGCTGCTGGGCTACACGATCACCTATGCGATCTCGAACGTGATCCTGCCTTTGATGGGACCGCTGATCGTCGGCATCGTCGGCGCCCTGCAGATGAAGTGACCTCGTCCAACCCCGACCCGAAAGGAACCGGCAAATGGAATGGCTGCATGATCTCTTCAAACGGTCGCCTGAAATGGCGCTTTTCCTCTCGCTGGCTCTCGGCTACTACATCGGCAAGCTGAAGTTCGGCAAATTCCAGCTGGGCGGCGTGGCCGGGTCGCTGCTGGTCGCGGTGGTGGTGAGCCAGGTCGGCGTGAAGGTCGACGACGGGGTGAAGGCGGTGCTCTTCGCGCTGTTCATCTACGCAGTCGGCTTCGAGAGCGGCCCGCAGTTCTTCAGTTCGCTGGGCAAGCGCTCTCTCAAGGAGATCGTGCTCGCGGCCGTGCTGGCCATCACCGGACTCGCGACGGTGATCGTCATGGCCAAGCTGTGCGGCCTGGACAAGGGCCTCGCAGCCGGCGTCGCGGCCGGCGGTCTGACGCAGTCGGCCATCATCGGCACCGCCGGCGACGCGATCGCCAAGCTCGGCCTCTCGGCGGACGAGACGACGCGGCTGCAAGGCAACGTCGCCATCGGCTACGCGGTGACCTACGTGTTCGGCTCGTTCGGCGCCATCATCGTCTGCGTCAACATCCTGCCGAAGTTCATGGGCCGGTCCATCCGCGACGACGCGATCGCGGCCGAAACCGCGATGCAGGCCGGCGTGGCCGCGTTGGGGCCGGACCAGCAGGCGGCCGCGCCTTCGCTGGTGGGACGCATCTACGAACTGACGACCGATCCGAACCGCACGGTGGCGGAGATCGAATACGCCACGCCGACCACCGCCATCACGATCGAAAGGGTCAAGCGCAGCGGCAAGTTCATCGAGGTCGGCCCCGATCTTCGGCTGCAGAAAGGCGACGTGGTGCTCGTCGTCGGCCGGCGCGAGGCGGTGGTCGGCAGCGCGCCGCTGATGGGCAAGGAGCTTTACGACGTCGACGGCATGGAACTCACCATGCAGAAGCGCGAGATCGTGCTGACCAACAAGACCTTCGACAAGAAGACGATCGGACAGATCACCGCGGAGACTGCGGGCGGCGCGCGGCATGGCATCTTCGTGGTCAACATCAGCCGCATGGGCAAGGACCTGCCGATGAAGCCGGACACCGTGGTGCAGGCCGGCGACCTGGTCTCGATCTTCGGCGCCGAGCAGGACGTCAAGCGCGTATCGGCGCGCATCGGCGAAATCATCGTGCAGGGCACGAAGACCGACTTCGTCTACCTGGGTGCCGGGCTCGTGGTGGGCCTGCTGATCGGCCTCGTGAGCGTCAAGCTCGGCGACATCCCCCTGACGCTCGGCAGTGGCGGTGGCGCACTGCTGTCGGGCCTTCTGTTCGGCTGGTACCGGGCCAAGCGCCAGACCTTCGGCGCGCTGCCGGCGGGCGCGGTGCAGCTGCTCAAGGATCTCGGCCTCGCCGGATTCGTGGTGGTCGTGGGCCTGTCGTCCGGCCTGCAGGCGGTCGAGACGATCAAGCAGCACGGGTTGACGATCTTCGGCGTGGGCGTGGTGGTGACCATCCTGCCGATGATCGTCACCATGCTGTTCGGCCGCTACGTGCTGCGCTACGACAACGTGGCGACCTTCGCGGGCGCGCTGTCGGGCTCGCGCAGTGCCAACCCGGCCTTCGGCGAGGTGCTCGACAAGGCCGAGAACGCCATACCGACCGTTCCCTTCGCGATCACCTACGCGCTCGCCAATGTGTTCCTGACCTTGCTCGGTCCGTTGATCGTCGCATTGGCTTGAGCGCGCACATCCCTCTACTTTCCCGAACCAAGGAGCAAGCCATGGACTTCAGCGACGTCGAAAAACTGGGCAACCTGAGCCCCTTCGAACTCAAGGATTCATTGATCAAGGCCGCCAGCGAGAGCGACCGGCTCATGCTCAACGCGGGCCGCGGCAATCCCAACTTCCTGGCGACGACACCGCGCCACGGCTTCTTCCAGTTCGGCCTGTTCGCGATGACCGAGTCCGAGCGCTCGTACGTCTACATGGAGGACGTGGGAGGCTTTCCCCAGCGCGAGGGCATCGAGGCGCGCTTCGAGATCTTTACGCAGACGCATCGATCACGCCCCGGCGTGCGCTTCATCGAGGCGGCGGTCTCCTATGTGCGCGACCAGCTCGGCCTGTCAGCCGGCGACTTCATCTACGAGATGTGCGAGGCCATCCTGGGCTGCAACTACCCGGTGCCCGACCGCATGCTGCGCCTCTCCGAAATCATCGTGGGCCAGTACATCCACCGCGAGATGATCGGCACGCATCCTTTCGTGGGGAAGTTCGACATGTACGCGGTCGAAGGCGGCACGGCGGCGATGACCTACCTGTTCAACAGCCTGCGCGAAAACCACCTGATCGAGCCCGGCGACACGATCGCGCTGGGCATGCCGATCTTCACGCCGTACATCGAGATCCCGCACCTCAATGACTACCGCCTGGTCGAGCTGAACATCGAAGCGGAGCCGGAGAACAACTGGCAGTACACGAAGAAGGAACTGCAGAAGCTGCTGGACCCCAAGGTCAAGGCCTTCTTCCTGTGCAATCCGAGCAACCCGCCCTCTGTGAAGATGAGCGACGAGGTGCTCGCCAACATCGTGGAGATCGTCAGGAAGCGCCCGGACCTCATCATCCTCACGGACGACGTGTACGGCACCTTCGCCGACGACTTCACCTCGCTGTTCGCGATGTGCCCGCAGAACACGATCCTCGTGTATTCGTTCTCCAAGTACTTCGGCGCCACCGGCTGGCGCATGGGCGTGGTGGCCACGCACGAAACCAATATTCTCGACCAGAGGATCGCGGCCCTGCCGGAGGCACAGAAGAAGGAACTCGACGAGCGCTACTGCTCCATCACCACCGAGCCCCGCGCGCTCAAGTTCATCGACCGGCTTGTGGCGGACAGCCGTACCGTCGCACTGAACCACACGGCTGGCCTCTCCACGCCGGTGCAGGCGCAGATGGTGATGTTCTCCCTCTTCTCGCTGATGGACGAAGCGCAGGCCTACAAGGCGTCCATGAAGCGCATCGTGCTGCGCCGCAAGCAGGCGCTCTACCGCGAGTTGGGCATCCCGATGGTGGTCGACCCCAACTCCGTGCGCTACTACCACCTGCTCGACATGGAGGACATCGCGACGCAGATGTACGGTGCGGATTTCGCGAAATGGCTGGTGGCGCAGCTTCGGCCGAACGAGGCGCTCTTCCGGCTGGCGCAGGAAACCGGCGTCGTGCTCCTGCCGGGGCGAGGGTTCGGCAGCCCGCATGCGTCGGGGCGCGTGTCGCTGGCGAACCTCAACGAGTACGACTACGCCAACATCGGCAAATCCATCCGCGGCATGGCCTCCGAGTTCTTCGAGCGTTACCAGCAGCAGGGGTCGGGAAGCCGCGGCGCGAAAGGCGGCGCGGCCGGGGACGGAAAACCGAAATCCGCGAAGAAGGGGAAAAGGTAGCGGCCCTCGCCGGCTCAGGCCTTCAGGGTGTTCTTGTGGATCCTGCCGTCCTTCATCACGATCAGAAGGCTGCTGTCGGGATTCGCAAGCAGCGCGATGTTCTCGATGGGGTTGCCGTCGACGAGCAACAGGTCTGCGTACGCGCCTTGCTCGATGACACCCAGTTTCCCGGGATAAGGGTTGCGCGGACCTGAAAGACCCAGCAACTCCGCGTTGGTGGACGTTGCCATGGTCAGGATCTCGCTGTTCGAGTACCACTTCGTCAGATGCGTCAGCATCGTGCCCTGTCGTATCGCGAGCGCCGGGGAGAACAGCATGTCCGAGCCCCATGCAGTCTTGATCTTGTATTTCTTCGCCAGCCTGTAGGCGTTGTCGGTACCTGCGAACACCTGGAGCGCGGCCACACGGTTCGGGCCGGTCAGGGGGCCCGTGTCCTCGTCCGACAAGAAAGGCTGGATGCTCAGCCACACGCCCTTGTCGGCCATCATCTTCGCCGTCGTCTCGTCCATCAGGTGCGCGTGCTCGACACAGCGAGCCCCTGCCGCGATGGCGCGCTGGACGGTCTGCGGCGCATAGGCGTGCACCGTGGCATAGGTGTTCCAGTCTCTCGCGACCTCCATGCCCGCCCGCAACTCCGCCTCCGTGAGCGTTGTCAGGTCCAGCGGACTGCGCGGCGAGGAGACGCCACCGCCGCCCACGAGCTTGATCTGCGATGCGCCTAGCGTGAGCTGCTCCCGAACGCGCAGCCGGATCTCGTCCGGGCTGTCGACGATGGCCGCCGCGCCCGTTTGCTCCACGAAACTCGGCGTGCCCGGGCTCCTCGGTACGTCGGACAAAGAGCGCAAGTCGCCATGCCCGCCGCTGCCCGTGATCATCGCGCCGGAAGGATAGATGCGCGGGCCCGGCGTCAGGCCCTGGTCGATCGCCTGCTTGAAGGCGAAGGCGGGACCACCCAGGTCACGCACCGTCGTGAAGCCCCGCAGCAGCGTGCGCTGGGCTTCCCCACTGGCCGCGATATGGATGAAGCCGATGTTTCCTTGCAGGAGCACCTGGAGCGGCAAGGCTGCGAACATCGAATGCCAATGGGCATCGATCATCCCCGGCATGACGACTCGCCCGCCGCAATTGATCGTCTGGGCACCATCAGGCGCTGCGGGCGCGCCGCTCCCCAGCGACTTGATCCGGTCGCCCTCGACCACCAGGTGGAGGCCGTCGCGGAGCGACGCACTCTTGCCGTCAAAGAGGCGGAAGTTGGTCAGCACGATCGGCCGGGGCTGCGCGGGCGCGGGTTGCGCGCTGGCACTGAACGGAAGCCCCAGCGCCGCGACCGAGGCGGCCATGCCGGCGACGAAGCCGCGCCTCGACAGGTCCGCGTTGATGAGTCGGGTGAGCCTCCCGATCTCGGGCCGATGACAAATGCAGATGGCTCGGCTTACCGCCGAACCGTCCGCCATGGATTCGCAGGCATACATCAATGACCTCCAGAGCTTGGCAAGGAAACGCGTTCCGGACGCGTTTCCCTAGTCTGACGTCACCCGCGCTGGATGCCAAGGCGAACAAAAGCAAGCACGGGCATCGGCGCCCGCATGCTTTTGCTATGCCTTACTTTCGAACCTTGGCAATCTCGGCCATCAGTTCCTTGACAGTCGCGTCGCCCACGGAGGCCGTGTACTTCTCGATCACCGGCTTGACCTTCTCGCGCAGCTTCGCCATCTCGGCCGGCGGCAGTTCGGTGACGGTCATGCCGGCCGTCTTGAGGGCTTCGAGCGCGCTGTCCGCTGCGCCACGGGACACCTGGCGCTGGAAGGCCGTGGCTTCGGTCGCCGCGTCGGTGATGATCTTCTTCTCTTCAGCGCTCATCCCGTCCCAGGTCTTCTTGCTGACGATCAGCGCCTGCGGGTTATAGATATGGCGGGTTTGCGTGAGGTGCTTCTGCACCTCGGCGAACTTCGACGACAGGATCACGGTGTTGGGGTTCTCCTGGCCATCCACCGCCTTCTGGTCGAGCGCCGAGTACAGCTCAGGGAAAGGCAGCGGTGTGGCGTTGGCGCCCAGTGTGTTGAAGAGGTCGATGTAGATCGGCGACTGGATCACGCGGATCTTGAGCCCGGCGATGTCGTCGGCCTTCGCGATCGGGCGCTTGCTGTTGGTCAGGTTGCGAAAGCCCAGGTCCCAGTAGCCGAGGCCATGCAGGCCCTTCTCCTCGAGCTTCGCCATCAGCTTCTGGCCGAAGGGGCCGTCGGTGACCGCGTCCGCTTCCTGACCGTTGTTGAAGAGGAACGGGAAGTCGTAGGCGGCGAACTCCTTCACCTGCGCGGTCAGGATGCCGGCGTTGAGAACCGTCATCTCGACCGTACCGCCCTGCAGTGCGGAGACCGTCTGCAAGTCCCCACCCAGCGAGCCGCCAGGGAAGAGCTTGACCGAGATCTTGTTGCCGGACTTCTGCGCCACCAGGTCAGCGAATTTCTGCGCACCTTGCGCCTGCGGATGGCCCGTCTGGTTCTGGAACGCGAACTTCAGCGTGCGCTCCTTGACCTGGGCACCTGCGGTGGTCATCGCAAGCACCGCGATGGCGGCCAGCAGGGTCTTCTGAATGAAACGGGGCATGGATAAGTCTCCTCTAGAGTTTTTGGGGAATCAGCTCAACCGCCGAACAGCTTTGCTGGCCAGATGACCAACCACGGGAACAGGACCATGAGGAACATGATCACGAACTCCGCGATCATGAATGGCACCACACCGCGCGTGACATCGTCCATCGATATCTTCCCTACGCCCGCCACCACGTTGAGCACGGTGCCCACGGGCGGCGTGACGAGGCCGATGGAGTTGTTGATGATGAACAACACGCCGAAGTACACCGGGTCGATGCCTGCCGCCTTCACGATCGGCATCAGCACAGGCGTGAGGATCAGGATCGTCGGAGTCATGTCCATGGCCGTGCCCACGATCATCACGAGCACCATGATCGCGAACATCAGCAGGATCTTGTTGCCCATGAAGGGCTGCAGCAGGCCGACCACCTTCGACGGCAGGTCGGCCACCGTGATGAGCCAGGCGCTCACCATCGCCGCGGCAATCAGGAACATGACGATCGCACTCGTCTTCGCCGCGCCGACGAAGATGTTGTGCAGGTCCTTCCAGGTCAGTTCGCGGTAGATCACGGTGGACACGAACAATGCATAGACCGCAGCCACCACAGCCGCCTCGGTCGGCGTGAAGACGCCCATGCGCAAGCCCACCAGGATGATCAGCGGCAGCATCAGGGCCCACAGGGCACGCCGGAATGCGGTCAGGATCTCGGCCGTCGACTTGCGCGGCGGCGGAATGATCTTTTCGCGACGAACGAGCCACGCCCAGGTCAGCCACAGCGCCGCACCGATGAGAAGGCCGGGCACGATGGCCGCGAGAAACAGCTTGGAGATCGAGACGTTGGCCGCAACGCCGAAGATCACCAGCCCGATGCTTGGCGGAATGACGGGGCCGATGACACCCGTCGCCGCGATCAGCCCGCCGGCGCGCGCCTTGTCGTGCCCGGCCTTGACCATCATCGGCAGCAGCAAGGCGGTGAGCGCCGCCGCGTCGGCAACGGCCGAACCCGACAGCGCCGACAGCAGGCATCCGGCCAGGATGGTGACGTAGCCCAGGCCGCCCTTCACGTGGCCGACCAGCGCCAGCGCGAAATCGACGATGCGCTTGGACAACCCACCGACGTTCATGATCTCGCCGGCCAGCATGAAGAAGGGCACGGCCAGCAGCGGGAAGCTGTCGGCACCGCCGATGACGTTCTGCGCAAGGATCTGGGCATCGAACAGGTCAAGATGCCACATCAACGCCACGCCGCTCGCGAGCAGCGAGAAGGCGATCGGAATGCCCATCGCCATGGCGAGGAGCAAGGATCCCACGAAAACAAGGATCGTCATTTCTTGCTCCCGTGCGCGAATTCAAGGGTGGACGCATTTCCCGGCTCCGATGCCTCGCCGAGGATCTGCTGCAGTTGCACGGCCTCTTCCGATTCCTGGATCATGACGAGGTCCTTGTCGGCGATCTGCCCGGTCAGCAGGCGGTAGAGGTCGAGCGCCAGGATGAATGCGGCCAGCACCGAGAAGACGATGCCCGACGAATAGACCACCGCCATCGACGCCCCCGTGACGGGCGCAGTGACGTCCCAGTTGATGCGGGCCTGGGCCACGCTGCCCTGAAAGAGCAGCCAGACGATGTACAGCATGACGAGGTGCCCGAGCGCGAGACAAATCTTCTTGCCCAGGGGCGGCAGCCTCTGCACGACCATGTCGACCCCGAGGTGGCCGTGCTCCTTGAGGGCCACGACCGCGCCGAGGAAGGTCACCCAGATGAAGAGCCAGCGCGAGACTTCCTCGGACACGGTGATGCCCGAGTTGAAGCCGTAGCGAAGCACCACGTTACCGAACACCAGCACCACCATCACCGCGAGGAAGAAGGCGATCACTGCCTCGATGCCGGTGCTGCATCGGTCGATCCATCGATTCATGTTGTTTGTCTCTCTGTGAATCCCTGGCCAAGAGCTCAGACCGCGCGCAAGCGCGTCAAGCCCCGGCGTCGCGCTGAATCTCGACCAGCGCCCGAAGCGCAGCCAGGTAGGACTGCGGCCCCAGGCCCTGGATGGTTCCCTTCACGGCCGGCGAGATGATCGAGTGCGCACGCCACGTTTCGCGCGCCGCGATGTTGGACATGTGGACTTCCAGCGTCGGGAAGGGCATGGCCTTGATCGCGTCGTGCAGCGGGACGCCATGTTGCGTCAATCCCGCCGGATTGACCAGCGCACCCTGCGCCTCGTCGATGTTCTTGTGCAGGAAGTCGATCAGGTCGCCCTCGTGGTTCGACTGGATGATGTCCAGCGTCACGTTGAGGTCCAGCGCGAGCTTTTCGAGGCGCGCGTTGATCTCGGCCAGGGTGGTCTTGCCGTAGATGTGGGGCTCCCGGCGCCCGAACAGGTTCAGGTTGGGGCCGTGCAATACGAGGATCTTCATGGGGTGCTGTCGGTGCTGCGCTTTGGGCTTACTTGCGGATGCGTGCCAGCTCGTCGTTGTAGAGCTTGACGATGGCCGGGTCGTAGCTGGCCGCGAACTTGTCGATCACGGGCTTGGCGATCTGGCGCATGCGGGCCTGCTCGGCTGGCGCGACTTCGTTGAACTGCATGCCCTTGGCCTGCAGGTCGCCCACGGCACGCTGCGCCGCCGCACGGCTCACTTGGCGCTGGTAGCCACGCGCTTCGTCGGCAGCCTCGCGCATCCACTTTTGCTCGGTGGGCGAGAGACCGTCCCAGAACTTCTTGCTGACGAGCACGATGTTGGCCGCGTAGACGTGGTTGGTCGCGCTCAGGTACTTCTGCACTTCGAAGAACTTGTTCGACAGGATCACCGAGAACGGGTTTTCCTGGCCGTCCACCGCCTTCGCCTCGAGCGCGCCGTAAAGCTCGGCGAAAGGCATCGGCACCGGGTTGGCCTTGAAGGCCTTGAAGGTCTCGAGGAACACGGGATTCGGGATCACACGGATCTTGAGGCCTTCGAGGTCCTCGGGCTTGGCGATCGGCCGCTTGCTGTTGGTGACGTTGCGGAAGCCGAGGTCCCAGTAGCCCAGCGCGACCAGACCCTTTTCAGGCAGCTTGGCGATCAGCGTCTGGCCCAGGGGGCCGTCGAGCAGCGCGTCCGCCTGCGCGAAGTTGGCGACGGCAAAGGGGAAGTCGACCAGGCCGAATTCCTTGACGATGCCGGCCAGCGAGGTCGTGGCGGGAGCGGACATCTGCTGCACGCCGCCCTGCAGCGCGGATTGCTGCTGCATCTCGTTGCCGAGCTGGGAGGCCGGGAATTCCTGCACCTTCATCTTGCCGCCGCTCTTGGCCGCCAGCAGTTCGGCAAAGCGCTTGACGCCGAAGCTCACCGGGTGGTCGGCGTTGTTGAGGTGGCCGAAACGGATGACGCGCTCGTGTTCCTGTGCCAGGGACGGTGCGGCCATGGCGAGGGTCAGGCCGGCAACTGCGAGGGTGCGGAAAAGAAGTCTCAAGACAGTCTCCATGGAAAGGACGAAGAACGACAGCACGGTCCGCAAATGGACGAGCCGCCGGAGAAACGGCGCGATCATATTCGTGTAGTGGAAAAACTTTCCACTAGTGAAAACACTTTACAAAATGCCAGCGGACTGGATTAGGGTCATGCTCCGATCCGGCAGCGATGTCGCCCGACGCATGCCGGTCCACCGGTCCCCGAGAGATTCCATGAGCTCAATACTCGAACGCAGCTTCAAAGTGATGGAGCACCTGGCCCAGCACCCCGGCGGGAGTGCGCTGTCCGCCCTCGCCGCAGACCTGCAGATGCCCCTGAGCGCCACCCACCGTCTTCTGGCCGAACTCGCGCGCAACGGCTATGTGCGGCAGGACCAGCGCCATGGCGACTACACCCTCACGATGAAACTGGTGTCGCTGGGCCTCAGCTTCCTGAGCAACAGTGGCATCGTCGATGTCGCGCAGCCGCTGCTCGACCGCCTGGCCGCTGAATCTGGCGAACTCGTGCGCCTGGCGGTCGTGGATGGCGACGACCTCACCTTCGTCGCCAAGGCGCAGGGCGCGACGCGCGGCTTGCGCTACGACCCAGACATGGGCCTTTCCGTCAACCTGTCATGCAGTTCCGCAGGCCATGCGTGGTTTTCGACCATGACGGACGAACAGGCCCTCGAACTGGTCGCCAAGCAGGGATTCGGCAAGCCCGAAGACTTCGGCCCGAAGGCGCCGACCACGGTCAAGGCCCTGCTGGCCTACATCCGGGCGGCGCGCAAGCGCGGCTTCAGCATGATCAACGAGGTGTTCGCGCCCGCGATGGCCGCGATGGCCGCGCCGGTGCGCAGCGGCAACGGGGCCGCCATCGGCGTGATCACCATCGCGGGCCCGTCGGTGCGGCTGACGGAGGAACGCATGCTGGCCCTGGGCCCGGCGCTGCTCGCCACGGCTTACGACGTCGCGCTGGCCAGTGGCGGGTCGGCGATGTTCAAGCGCAGGGCTTGAGCGCCTGAAGCAGGCGGCGCGTCAGGCGCCCTGCAGCGAGAGCGGGTCGCCGAAGTTCGCCAGCAGCCGCTGCCTGCCGGCCAGCACATGGCGCTCGGCGGCAGCGCGGGCACGGGCCGGGTTCGAGGCCACGATCGCGTCGAAGATCGCGCGGTGCTCGACGTTCGATCGGCGCATGTTGCCCGGCGCATTGAAGTACTTGCGCCGCACGAGGTGCAGTTCCTTCACGTAGTCGTCGTACGCCTGGTGGGCGCGACGGTTGTTCGAGAGCGTGAGGATCAGCGCGTGGAACTGCAGGTTCAGCTCGTAGTAGAGCGTGCCATCCTCCGCGTCGCAGGCGGCGTCCATCGCAGTCAGCAGGTCTTCCATCTGCTTCCTGTAATCCTCGGTCAGATGCTCGCAGGCGCGTTCGGCCGCGTAGCCGAACATGAGTGCGCGCAGCTCGTAGATCTCCACCATCTCGCGAAGCGAAAGTTGCCGCACGTACACGCCGCGGTTCGCGACGGCCGTGACGATACCGAGCCCGGCCAGCACCTTGATCGCCTCGCGAATGGGGCCGCGGCTGGTGCCCATGCGCAGGGCCAGGGCCGCCTCGTTGAGCCGCTCTCCCGGCTTGAACTCGCCGGTGTAGATGAGTTGCTTGAGCTCGCTGACGATGCCCTCCGACAGGGCGGAACCACGGGTGCTGGAAGAAGGGGGAGGCATGCGCAATCCTAACTTCAGACCCTCACTCGACCTTGACGTTCGCGCTCTTCACCAGCTTGACCCAGAACTTGCCGTCCTCGGCCAGGAAGCTGTTGAACTGCTCGGGCGATGACGAGATGGACACCTCGGTGCCATCGCGCGCCAGAGAGGCCTTGACCGAAGGCTGCTGCATCGCGGCGACCGTCGCGTTGTAGATCTTCTGGACGATGGCCGGCGGCGTGCCGGCGGGCACGAACATGCCGTACCAGAACTCGAGGTTGTAGTCCGGCAGCCCCGCCTCCTTCATGCCCGGCAGGTTGGGCACCAGCGGCGAGCGCTCGCGCGTGCTGACGGCCAGCGCGAGCAGCCGGCCTCCGGTGGCCATGGGCAGCACCGAGGGCGATGTGCCGAAGGTGAGCTGGGTATCCCCCGCCATCACCGACTGGATCGCCAGGCTGCCGCCGCGGTAGGGAATGTGCGTCATCTCCGCGCCGGTAACCTGGCTGAACAGCGCGGCGCCCAGGTGCGGCGCCGAACCGTTGCCCGAGGTCGAGTAGTTGAGCTTGCCTGGATCCTTCTTTGCCGCCGCGATGAGATCGGCGACCGAACGGATGCCGGTCGAGGGATTGACCGCCAGCACCAGCGGCGAGGTCGTCATCTTCGTCACGGCCGTGAGGTCGCGTGCCGTGTAGGACAGTTTGGGGTTGAGCGCAGGGTTGACGGAGATGCTGCTCGGGCTGGCGATGAGCAAGGTGTAGCCGTCGGCCGGCGCCTTGGCCACCAGTTCCGCCGCGATGCTCGATCCGTTGCCCGGCTTGTTGTCGACCACCACCGGCTGCCCGAGCGCCTTGCCGAAGGCTTCGCTCATGGCACGGGCCACGTAATCGGCAGCGCCGCCAGGAGCGAAGCCGATGACCAGGCGAATCGGCTTGCTCGGATAGTCCCCGGGCTGGGACCACGCAACGCTTCCGACAGCGCACAAACCCAATGCGAGGACGATCTTCTTGATGTTCATGTCTTGTCTCCTTCTGTTCTTGTGATCAGGCCGCGGCCGGCATCCGCAGCACGATCTTTCCGACATGGCCGCCGCTTTCCATGGTCGCCTTGGCTTCCCGCAGTTGCCCAAAGTCGTAGACCCTGTCGATCTGCGGCCTGATGCGGCCGGCGGCGATGTGCGGCAGCACGTCCGTCACGAACGCAGGAATCGCCGCCGCGCGCTGAGCCTTGCTGCGCAGCTTGTTCGACACGCCGAATACCGTGAGCCGCTTGGCATGCAAGGCCGCGAGGTCCAGCTCGGCATGTACCACGCCGTCGACGTAGCCCACGGTGGCGAGCCGGCCTTCGAAGGCCAAGGCGCGGATGTTCTCCGCGAACACCGTTCCACCCACCGTGTTGATGACGAGGTCCGCGCCGTGCTGCTCGGTCACCTGCATCACCGCATCGCCGAAGTCGGGAGCGCGCGTGCAGATGGCGAGATCCAGGCCGAGGGTTTTCAGCCTCGCCAGCTTGTCGGCCGAGCCCGAAGTGCCGATCACCTTGGCGCCCAGCAGCTTGGCCAACTGCAGCGATGCGACGCCGACGCCTGACGACACGCCATTGATCAGCACCCACTCGCCGGCCTCGAGCCGCCCCTGCAGCACCAGCATGTCGTACGACACGAGGAATGTCAGCGCGACGCTGGCCGCCTCCTCCCACGACAGGCTGGCGGGCTTGGCCATCGCCTCGATCTCTTCCATCAACGCATATTCCGAGAACGCGCCGGAACAACGGCCCATGACCTGGTCGCCCGGCTTGAAGCGGGTGACCCCGGCCCCGATGGCGACGACCTCGCCGGCGCCCTCCCCGCCAATCGCCTTCCAGCTGCCAGGCTGGCCGTGCAGGCCATGGCCCGCCACGAACTCGCCGCGGTTGAGCGAAGCCGCGTGCACGCGCAACAGCAACTGCTGCGGGCCGGGCTGCGGCATGGCCGTCTCGCGCATTTCCAGCACGGTCGACTCGTCGGTCATCTGCATCCAATAGGACTGCATCGTTCGATCTCCTCGTTGTCTTGATCGCTAGCGGCCGGTGAAGACCGGCTTGCGCTTCTGCATGAAGGCGGTGCGGCCTTCGGTGTAGTCGGCGCTCTCGAAGCAGCCGCGGATCAGCGACGTGCACAAGGCCTGGTCCAGTTCCGGCGAGGGCCTCAGGATTTCGCGGGTGATGGCCTTGCCTGCCGCCACGGTCAGCGGCGCGTTGTCGGCCAGCGCCTTCGTGTACTCGGCCAGCAACTCGTCGAGCCCCTCCACGGCGGAGACCCGTGTCACGAGGCCGAGTGCCTTCGCCTCTGCGGCGTCGATGCGACGGGCGGTGAAGAAGAGATCCTTGGCTGCGCCGGGGCCGATCAGGTCGACCAGATTCTTCATCGCGGAGTAGCGATAGCCGAGCCCCAGCCGCGCGGCCGGGATCGAGAACACCGAGTCGTCGGATGCGATGCGGATGTCGCAACTGATCGCCACGTTCACCCCGCCGCCGATGCAGTAGCCGCGAATGCAGGCGAGCGTGGGCTTGGGGAAGTCGTGGATGCTCATCAGCGCTTGCTCGGCCATCGCCTCGTAGCGGGTGACGGCCTCGCGCGCGGCGCGCATGTCTTCGAACTGCGAGATGTCGGCGCCCGAGACGAAAGCCTTCTCGCCCGCGCCGGTGAACACGACGAGGCGCACCCTGTCGTCGTCCTGCGCGACACGCAGCAGCGGCGGCACGGCCTCCCACATGTCGACCGACAGCGCGTTGTGCCGCGCCGGGTTGTTGAAGCGGATGTGCAGCGTGGTGCCGTCGAGCCAGGTCTGGACTCGCTCGGTGGTGGATTCGTAGGCGGGATTCGACATATCAAAAAACTCCGGTCGCTTTCATGCGGGCGAGGTCGTCCGAACCGATGCCCAGTTCGAGCAGGACTTCCTCCGTGTGTTCGCCGCGCCGCGGGGCTGCGCGGGCAATGGTGCTGGGCGTGCGCTCCAGTTGCATCGGCTGGCCGATCAGCCGCTGCGGGCCGAGCCGTGCCGATACGACTTCCTTGACCATGCCGAGGTGCTCGATCTGCGGCTCGGCAAAGACTTCGCGCATGTCGCTGATGAGGCCGCAGGCCACGCCGCCGGCATTGAACTGCTCGATCCAGCGGCTGCGGTCGTGCGCGGCAAGACGCCGGTTGATCTCGGCATTGAGCGCATCGCGGTTGATCGAGCGCGAGGGTTTGTCGTGGTAGCGCTCGTCGGTGATCCATTCGGGCGCGCCGAGGATGTTGCAGAAGCGCTCCCAGATCTTGGAGCCGAACACGGCGATGTTGAGGTAGCCGTCGCGGGCCTTGTAGACACCGGTCGGGATGCTGGTCGGGTGGAAGTTGCCCGCCTGATGGCCAACCTCGCCGTCGATCAGGTAGCGCGAGGTCTGGAAATCCATCATGTAGACCATCGACTCCAGCAACGAGGTGTGCAGCCACTGGCCCTTGCCAGAGGCTTCGCGCTCCAGCAGGGCGACGAGGATGCCCTGCGCCGCAAAGATGCCGGCGCACAGGTCGGCGATCGGGATGCCGACGCGCATCGGGCCGTCGCCGGGCAAGCCGGTGACTGACATCAGGCCGCCCATGCCCTGCGCGATCTGGTCGAAGCCCGGACGCGTGGCGAGCGGCCCTGTCTGGCCGAAGCCGGAGATGCTGGCGTAGACGAGCCCGGGGTTGTCCACCGCAAGCGTCTCGTAGTCGATGCCCAGGCGGAACTTCACGTCCGGACGGAAGTTCTCCACCACCACGTCGGCGCCCGCGATCAGACGCTTCAAGGTGGCGATGCCTTCGTCTTCCTTGAGGTTGAGCGTGATCGAGCGCTTGTTGCGGTGGGTGTACTGGTAGTCGGAGCCGTCCTGGCCGCCGAGGGTGTCGTCGCCGCGCATGTGTTCGGGCATCTGCACCTGGATGACGTCGGCGCCCCAGTCAGCCAATTGACGGCAGGCGGTGGGGCCGGCACGGACCTGGGTCAGATCGACCACGCGGAAGCGTTGCAGGGCGGATGAGGCAGGCAGATGGGGCATTCGGATTGAACTTGGATGACCTTTGAATGACCTTGATTGTTTGCATCCATCGCCAAAGTGTCAACACTTTTATCGAAAGCGTGGACATTTAATCACGCTGTCGTATACGATATGCGGACCACAACGGACTTCCGCATGCTGCCCTGGCTCTCCGACCTCCCCTCTGACCAACTCTCGACCGTGCGAGACGTTCCGCTCGCCAAGCTGGTGCGCGACGACATGCTGGCCATGATCCTGCGCGGCGACCTGCCGACGGGCCAGCGCATCAACGAGCCCGACATCGCCGCACGCCTGGGCGTGTCGCGCGTACCGGTGCGCGAGGCGCTGCGCGAACTCGAAAGCACGGGCCTCGTCGTGGCCCGCAAGCACGCCGGCGTGTTCGTGCGCGAACCGGGCGCCGAAGAACTGCGCGACCTCTACGAAATGCGCGGGCTGCTCGATGGCTTTGCGGGCCGCCGCGCGGCACGGCGTGGCGATGCAGCACGCATCGCGCTGGCCGATGTGCTGGATGCCTCCATCGCCGACATGAACGCCGCCTTCGCCGCGCACGACGTACAGCGCTACTACCGCGAAAACCTGAACTTCCACTGGGCCATCGTCGAAGCGGCGGGCAATCACGCGCTGGCGGACACCTACCGCGGCGTGGTGCAGAAGCTGCACCTCTCGCGGCTGAAAAATCTTTCGCAGGACATGGGCATGCGCGCTTCGATCGCCGAACACGTGGCGATCGCCCGCGCGCTTCGCGACGGCGACGTCACCCGTTGCGAAAGGCTCATGGCGCGCCACGTCGGCGATGCCTACACCCGGCTTTCGGGCCTGACGGGCTGACGCACCAGCCCCCGACTTTTCAAGACAAGGAGACAAGACCATGAAACGACGCGCCTTCGTCCTCGCGCTTCCCCCGACCCTCGTCGGACTGCACGGACTGGCCCACGCCCAGGGCTATCCGAACAAGCCCATCCGCTACATCGTGCCGGTGTCCGCCGGCGGCGGCAGCGACATGATCGGCCGCACCGTCACCGAGCGCTGGGGCAAGGTGCTGAACCAGACCTTCGTGGTGGACAACCAGGCCGGCGGCGGCGGCGTGATCGCCTCGCAGAACACCGCACGCTCGCCCGCGGACGGCTACACGCTGATGCAGGGCTATGTCGCCACCCACGGCACCGCACCCGCCACGCGTCGCCTGCCCTATGACGCGGTCAAGGACTTCACGCCCATCGGCATGATCGGCGGCACGCCCAACATGCTGGTGGTCAATGCCGATGTGCCGGCCAAGGACTTCAAGCAGTTCGTCGCCTACGTGAAGGCCAACCCGAGCAAGGTCAGCTATGGCTCCTCCGGCGCGGGCTCGCTCACCCACCTGACGATGGAGCTGTTCAAGCAGCAGGTCGGGGTATTCATGGTGCATGTGCCCTATCGCGGCATCGCACCGGCGTTCACCGACCTCGTGGGCGGGCAGACCCAGGTGATGTTCCCGGGCCTTGCCGCGGCGATGCCGCACCTCAAGTCGGGGCGCGTGCGCGCACTGGCCGTCACGGGTCTGACGCGCCATCCCGCGGTGCCGGACGTGCCGACGCTCGAAGAACTGGGCCTCAAGGGCTTCGACGCCATGCAGTGGTATGGCGTGGTCGGCCCGGCCAACATGCCCGCGGACGTCGTCCGCCAACTCAACGAATCGCTCAACACGGTGCTCAAGGCGCCGGACCTGCGCGAAAAGTTGTCGGTCGAAGCCGTCGAGCCCATGCCCATGAGCCCCCAGGAGTTCTCCGACTACATCCGCGCCGACATCACGCGCTGGACCAAGCTCGCCCGCGACCGCAAGATCGAACTCGACAACTAGCGCGCCACCACCTTTCGCACTTTTTCTTTCAACCTTCCAGCTAGAGCTTTCACATGGCACGCAATACTCAGGTCGCAGCCGACCACAACGCCCCTCCCGTCACCCGCATCCTGGCCGAGTACGTGGCCGGCCACGCCTCGCGCGGCTGGAGCGACGCGGTAGACCACGAGGCTCATCGCACTTTCCTCAACTGGCTGGGTTGCGCCGTCGGCGCCGCGCGCCACGAGGCCGTCGAAGCCGCGCTGGCCGCGGTGCAGGAACTTCAGCCCGCGCCGCAAGCCGCCGTGCTCGGCCGCGCCGAGAGAGTCGACATCGCGAACGCGGCGATGCTCAACGGCATCAGCTCGCACACCTTCGACTTCGACGACACGCACCTCAAGACCATCATCCATCCGGCCGGTCCGGTGGCCTCGGCCGTGCTGGCGTTGGCCGAGCACACCGGTGCGAGCGGCCGCGCCGTACTCGACGCGCTGGTGCTCGGCATCGACGTGGCGTGCCGCCTGGGCAACACGGTCTATCCCGACCACTACGACCGCGGCTGGCACATCACCGGCACCACCGGCATGTTCGGCGCGGCCGCGGCCTGCGCGCGCCTGCTGGGTCTGGATGCGGACCGCACCGCGATGGCGCTCGGCATCGCCGCATCGCAACCGGTCGGCCTGCGCGAGCAGTTCGGCACCATGACCAAGCCCTTCCATCCCGGCGGCGCGGCACGCGCCGGCCTGATGGCTGCGCTGATGGCCAAGCACGGCTACACCGCGAGCCCGAAGGCGATCGAGGCGCCGCGCGGCTGGGCTCAGGTGGTGTCCACCAAGTACGCGTGGAACGAAGTCACCGACGAGCTGGGCGAGCGCTTCGAGATCTCCTTCAACAGCTACAAGCCCTTCGCCTGCGGCATCGTGATTCACCCGAGCATCGACGCCTGCGTGCAATTGCGCGAGCGCGGCATCAAGCCCGAGCAGATCGAGCGCATCGAACTCAAGGTGCACTCGCTGGTGCTCGAACTCACCGGCAAGAAGGAACCGGCCGACGGCCTGCAAGGCAAGTTCAGCGTGTACCACGGCTGTGCGGCCGGCCTCGTGTTCGGCCGTGCGGCCGAAGAGGAATTCGCCGACGACATCGTGAACCGCCCCGACGTCGTCGCACTGCGCCGCAAGGTCGTGGCAACGGTGGACGACAGCATCGACGAAGCCAGCGCCGACGTGACGGCCGTGCTCACCGATGGCCGCCGCGAGCATGTGTTCGTCGAACACGCGATCGGCTCGCTGCAGCGCCCGATGAGCGATGCCGACCTGGAGCGCAAGTTCCACGGCCTCTCCGACGGCATCCTCGGCGCGCAGCGGACTTCCGACCTGCTTGCCGCGTGCTGGTCGCTCGGCAAGGCCGCGGACGTTCGCGTCCTGACCAGCCTCGCGCGCCCGTAGTCCATTTTTCCCAAGGTCCGCGCGCGACCACAGCGCGCGGCACATCAACGAGAGATCGAAAGAGGCACATGAAGAAACTCAGCTCCCTCCTTGCAGCCGCCGCCATCACCGCCGCCCTCGCCGGGTGCGCCGGCACCGCCATGCAGGCGCCCGCGCTGCAGCCCGCGCAACCGGGGACCATCGCCGCGGGCAAGGCCGAAGTGCTCTGGCTCGGCCAGGCCACCATGCGCATCACCACGCCCGGCGGCAAGGTCATCGTGATCGACCCGTGGCTCACCACCAACCCGAAGACGCCGGCCGCCTTCAAGCAGCTGAATGCACTGGGCAAGGTCGACCTGATCCTGGTGACGCACGCGCACTACGACCACTTCAATGACGCGCCGGCGCTCGCGAAGCTGAACAACGCGCCGGTCTACAACGCCGGCGGTATGGGAGCGGCCATCGTGAGCCTGGGCATCCTGCCCACGGCGCAGGTGCAGCGCTTCGGCAAGAGCGGCACGGTCGCGCCCTTCGGCCCGACCGGTGTGAAGATCACCGCCGTCCATGCCGAGCATTCGTCCGAACTGGTGTGGAAGAACCCCGCCACCGACAAGGAGGAAACGCACTTCGGCGGCGAGCCGGTGGGCTACATCATCGAGCTGGAGAACGGCTTCAAGATCTGGCACATGGGCGATACCGGCTTGTACGGCGACATGAAGCTGATCGGCGAAACGTACAAGCCCGACCTGGTGCTGATCCCGATCGGCGGCCACTTCACCATGGGGCCGCAGGATGCCGCCACCGCCGTGCGCGACATGATCAAGCCCCGCTACGCAATCCCGATGCACTACGGCACCTTCCCGCTGCTGCGCGGAACGCCGGCCGAATTCACGTCGGCGCTCGGCGCTTCCACGACGCGGGTGCTGGTGCCCGAGCCGGGCCAGAAGGTCGACTTCTGATGGACGCCGCACGCCGCTCCTTCTGTGCCGCGGGCGGGCTGCTGCTGGCCGGTTGCGCGAGCACCCGGCCGGACACTCGCGCGGCGGCCAGGGCCGAGTTGGGAGCCACGGGCAAGCTGCGCGCCGCCATCAACTTCGGCAACCCGATCCTCGCAAGCAAGGACGCAGCCGGCGAGCCGCTCGGCGTGTCGGCGGACCTCGCGCGCGAGGCGGGCCGACGCCTCGACCTGCCGGTCGAGCTCGTGCTCTTCAACTCCGCGGGCAACGTGGTGGAAGCGGTCAAGGCGCGCCAAGTCGACCTCGCGTTCGTCGCGATCGACCCGGTCCGCGCGGCGGACATGGAATACACGGCGCCCTACGTGATCATCGAAGGCGCCTACCTGGTGCGCAACAACTCGCCGCTTCAGCGCAACGAGGAAGTGGACCGCCCCGGCACACGCGTCGCCGTGGGCCGGGGCAGCGCCTACGACCTGTTCCTGACGCGCGAGCTGAAGTCCGCCTCCCTGGTGCGCGCCCCGACCTCGCCTGAAGTGACCAACCTCTTCCTCGCCCAGAACCTCGAAGTGGCCGCCGGCGTGAAGCAGCAACTGGAAGCGGATGCGAAGCGGGTGGGCGGCGTGCGCCTGCTGCCCGGGCGCTTCATGGTCATCGAACAGGCCATGGGCGTGCCAAAGGGCCGTGTCGCATCGCAGGCATGGCTCAGCGGTTTCATCGAGGAGATGAAGGCCTCGGGCTTCGTGGCGGACTCGCTGAAGAAGCACGGCATCGAAGGCGCGGGCGTGGCGCCTGCCGTTCACCGCACGTAGCAACCGCCCAGCCCCACCATCGCCAGTTCGACGAACCGCGACCCATGGTGGTTCTCGGGGCTGTAGTCGACCGTGTATCCGCCGCGAGTTGCAGCCGACGGCCTTGAACTGCAACATACGTTGCCCCGCATGGAGGCCACCCAATGAACACCTCTTCAACCTACCTGGCCACGCAAGGCGATGCGTACGAGCGAGTGATGGGCCGCTGGAGCCGGCAACTTGCGCTTCCCTTCCTGGATTTCGTCGGCACTGCGGAAGGCGATCGCGTGCTCGACGTCGGCTGCGGCACCGGCCACCTGACTTTCGCGGTGGCCCGGCGGTCCGGCTCAGGCGAGCTTCGGGGCGTCGACCTGGCGCAGCCCTACATCGAGCACGCGAGGCGCCACAACCAGGATGCGCGCATCGTCTTCGAGGTGGCGGATGCCTGCGCGCTGCCCTTCCCGGACGGCAACTTCGACCGGGTGCTGTCGCTGCTGGTCTTGCACTTCGTGCCGCAGGCGGAGCAGGCGATCGCCGAGATGCGCCGCGTGGCCAAGCCCGGCGGGGTGGTCGGCGCTGCCGTATGGGACGTTCGAGGGGGCTTTATCGCGAACCGGATGTTCTTCGACACCGCTGCTGCACTCGATCCCGATGCCAGGGAGCGCCGCGCACGAAACTACACGCGCCCCATGACACGGCCCGGAGAGCTGCAACGGGCATGGCGCAACGCCGGGTTGAAGGACGTGGTGGAAACCTCCCTGGTCATGCGCATGGAGTTCGCCTCCTTCTCGGACTACTGGACGCCCTACGAGGGAAGCGAAGGCCCCGCCGCAGAGTACGTCGCCAGCCTGACGGACGACGGGCGGGAGCGCCTGCGAGGCGCCCTCGAGGCGGCCTATCTCGATGGCGACGCCGATGGGCCTCGCTCCTTTGCTGCACACGCGTGGGCCGTGAAGGGGACGACACCCTCTTGAGATGCGCTAACTGCCTCATTGCGTGCGCCATTGCGATTCACTTTGGTGCGGCGTATCGTGACTGCACCCTGAAGGAGCAGAACATGCCCTCACGAAGAAGTCATCTTGCAGGCGGACCAGCGCGGGGCATGCCGCCGATACCCCCGTTGGGCTATCCCATGGAAATGACGAAGCCATCGGATGCCGAGTTGTGCGAACGCGCAGTCCAGGCCATCTGGCGCAGCCTGGATGACCATGATCTCGTGGACGAGCAGGTGCGACAGGAACTCGCGATGGTCCTCGAGCCGCTGACCGCCCTGCCCTTGGGGGATCGTCCTCAGCGCTTGATCAACACCTTGAAGTTGCCCAACCCGATCGATGCGTCCCACCTGTATTGGCTCACACGCCGCCTTCTGACCCTCGTGCCCGAACTCCAAGCCGTGGCGATGGCACGCAGGCTCTAGGTGCTCGGCCATGTCGGACATTGGCCTGACCCATGTCGCGCTTCCCGTGCACTCTCTTGCGGCCAGCGTGGCTTTCTATTCAAAGTACGCCGGTATGCAAGCTGTGCATTCACGTCCGGGGGTCGTTTGGGTCAGTGACCGCACAAGACCTTTTGCCGTCGTTCTGATCGAAACTGCGAACGAAATCAAACCGCTGCTGCCGATGGCGCACCTTGGCGTCGGAGTGCGTTCCCGGGAAGAAGTCGATCGGCTTTGTCAACTTGCGCGAGAGGATCAATGCCTGGCTCGAGAGCCCGCAGATTCGGGTCCTCCGGTTGGATATTGGGCGCTGATGCGGGATCCGGACGGTCACACGCTGGAGATTGCGTATGGTCAGGAACTGGGTCACACAGTCGAGGACGCGGGCTGACCTTCGCGCAGTGCAGCGACAATTCACGCATGGCTCAAGGCAAGCGCATCTCTGCAGACATCGACAGCAACGCCCTTCGGGCCATCAAGGACATGGGTGCGGCCGCCAAGCTGGCCCGGACCAGTGCCGGCGATGGCCAAGCCACCGCGGCGGCCCGGCTGGGCGTGCACGTCCAAACGATCGCCCGGATCGAATCCGGTGAACCCGGCGTCGCAATCGGTCACGTGCTGGGGATGCTTGCGCTATACGGCATCACCACGACGTTGCAGTCTCCTCCGGAGTCTTCAGCGAAATGCGCGGTCACCGAGGCTTAGTCGCGTCGCCGCAATACATGTTCAGCCTGACCCGTCTGACGATCCAACGCGCCAGGAAAGAGCGCTTGCCCCAGGTTGCAGGGAGCCTGACGTTCACAACCTTGCTGTCCATCGTGCCTTTGCTGGCCGCGAGCTTCGTTCTGTTCACGCAGTTCCCGGTCTTCAGGCGATTCAAGGACGCGCTCCAAGAGTTCTTGTTGAGCAGGCTGCTTCCGGCGGACATCGCACGCACGGTCCTCAAGTACCTGACCCAGTTCGCCTCGAACGCCAGCAGCCTGACGTGGGTCGGCTCGCTCTTCTTGCTGGGCACAGCCATCGCGATGTTGCTGACCGTCGAGAATGCACTGAACCAGATGTGGGAGGTCCGAAAGAATCGGCCGTTCTTCAAGAGGGTCGGCTTGTACCTGTTGATGTTGGTGGTCGGGCCTCCCGTTCTGGGTCTGAGTCTCTGGGCAACGTCGTACCTCCTGGGCAATTCCAAGGGGTTGATCGGCGCGCTGCCACCATCGCTCGCATTCGTGGTCGACCTCGGTCCGCTCATGCTCGGCGTGATCGCACTGACGAGCATGTTCTACCTCGTTCCGAACACCAAGGTCCGGCTGCGCGACGCCGCTGCGGGGGGCTTGATCGCCAGCATGGCCTTCGAACTGGGCAAGCGCGGCTTCACCGCCTACCTCGTCAAGGTGCCAACCTACAAGGCGCTGTACGGGGCGTTCGCCACTCTCCCCATGTTCCTGCTGTGGGTGTACTTCTCGTGGCTGGTCACGCTGGTCGCCGCCATGTTGGCGGCCAACCTGGCGCTCACTCGACGGCGTTCGGGAGGCAAGGTCGCTCGAGCCTAGTGCGCCGATGAGGGGATACTACGTCGCCCCCCAGACCTGTTCTCGCAATGTCCTTGACCCTCCTTTTCCTGCAGCTCAGCGTCATCCTTGTCACCGCGCGCGCCTGCGGCCTTGCGCTTCGCGCGGTGGGTCAACCGATGGTCATTGGCGAGATGGCTGCCGGCATCCTGCTCGGGCCGGTGGTGTTCGGCGCGCTGTTCCCGCAATGGCATGCGCAACTCTTCCCGCCTGCGTCGCTGCTGGGTTTGTCCTCGCTGGCGACGATGGGCGTGGTCCTGTTCATGTTCATCGTCGGCGCCGAACTCCGAGCACCCAGCGGCATGGGGGCCCAACTCAAGGCGGCAGGCTGGGTCGGGCTGTCGAGCATGGCGCTGCCGATGGCGCTGGGCGTGGCGATCGCGCCGGCGCTGCATCCGTCGCTCGCGCCGCCGGGTGTCGCTTTCTGGCCGTTCGCGCTCTTTCTCGGCGTGGCGCTGTCGATCACGGCTTTCCCGGTCCTGGCGCGCATCCTCAAGGATCGCAACATGACCCGCACTCGTGTCGGCCAGTTGTCACTGGGCGCCGCAGGAGTGGTCGACGCGCTGGCATGGGTGCTGTTGGCGCTGGTCATCGCGTTGGCGAGCGCGGGCGCCGGCCTGAAGGGCTTCGTGCGCATCGCGCTGGGACTGGCGGTGCTGGTGGCCGTGGTGTTCCTGATCGTGAAGCCGCTGCTGGCCAGGCAGCTTCGCAAGCATGCGCCGGACGGCGTACCGTCGCCGATGGTGCTGGCAGCGCTGCTCATCGGCCTCTTCGTTTGCGCCATGCTCACCGAATGGCTGCACCTGCATGCGGTGTTCGGTGCGTTCCTGTTCGGCATCGCGCTGCCGCGCGACGACCGGCTGCTGCACGCTCTGGAAAAGCGGATCGAGCCCTTGTCGATCGTCGTGCTGATGCCAATTTTCTTCGCGCTGGCCGGCCTGGGCACCTCCTCGGGCGCGTTCGGCAGTGCTGGGCTGGGCGCGCTGGGGCTCATTCTTCTCGTGGCGTGCGTGGGCAAGATCGTGGGCGGTGCGGCCGGCGCGCGCGTGTGCGGCTACGGATGGCGCGAAAGCCTGGCGACCGGGACGCTCATGAATTCGCGCGGGCTCATGGAGCTCATCGTCATCAAGGTCGGTCTCGATGCCGGACTGATCGGCGCCGAGCTGTTCACAATGCTGCTGGTGATGGCGCTGGTCACGACAGCCGCGACCGGGCCGCTGCTCTCGCTGATCGGCCGGCAGAATCCGGAGCCCATCGACAGGCCGAAGCGCACCTAGACCCCGCGACTTCGCAGGGGCATCCTTCATCCGTGGCGACGTTGACGCCGCATATCAATTCAAGAGAGAGTTTCTTCATGGAAGCAAGGCAGGAGTGCGATGTTCTGGTGGTCGGCGGCGGGCCGGCGGGCTCGACGATTGCGACGTTGTTGGCGCAGGAAGGCCGCCGGGTGGTCCTGCTCGAAAAGGACCACCACCCGCGCTTCCATATCGGCGAGTCGCTGCTGCCGGGCAATGTCGCCTTGTTCGAGAAGCTGGGCGTGCGCGATCAGGTCGAGAAGATCGGGATGCCGAAGTTCGGCATCGAGTTCGTGCCGCCGGATCTGGACTACTGCAGCTACGTGGATTTTTCCGAAGGCTGGGATCCGTCCAAGGATTTCGCCTGGCAGGTGCGCCGCTCCGAACTGGACACGCTGCTGTTCCGTAACGCGGAGCAAAAAGGCGCGCTGACTCTCGAAGGCGCGAAGGTGCGACAAGTGGACTTCGACGACGAGGGCGCCATCGTTCGCGCACAACTCGACGACGGCGCGGCGCGCGAATGGCGCGCGCGCTTCGTGGTCGACGCCAGCGGCCGGGACACCCTGCTCGCCAACAAGTTCAAGTGCAAGCAGAAGAACCCCGACCACAACAGCACGGCGCTCTTCGGCCACTTCCGCAACGCGCGGCGGCTGGAAGGCCGGCGCGAGGGCAACATCAGCATCTGCTGGTTCGAGCACGGCTGGTTCTGGTTCATCCCGCTGGCCGACGGCACGACCAGCGTCGGCGCGGTCTGCTGGGCCTACTACCTCAAAGCCCGCGACAAGCCGCTGAAGGAGTACTTCTACGACACCATCGCACTGTGCCCCGAGCTGAAGGACCGGCTGAAGGACGCCACGCTGGTCGACGACAAGGTGCACGCCACGGGCAACTTCTCGTACTCCAGCACGCACGCCACCGGCGAGCGCTACCTCATGGTGGGCGACGCCTACACCTTCATCGACCCGATGTTTTCCTCCGGCGTGTTCCTGGCGATGCAGAGCGCCTTCGACGGCGCGAAGTTGGTCGCCACAGCACTCGACCGCCCCGGCGAACTCGCCCCGGCGCGCGTCGCGCTCGAGCAGCGCATGCGCGTGGGCCCGCGCGACTACTCGTGGTTCATCTATCGGGTGACCAACCCCACGATCCGCGACATGTTCATGCATCCGCAGAACGCCTTCAAGGTCAAGCAGGGGCTGATGTCGCTGCTGGCGGCAGACATCCACCACGGACCTGCCTACCGCCGCTCGCTCTTCATGTTCAAGGTGATGTACTACTTCGTGTCGCTGGTGAACTGGCGCCGTACGTACGCAGGCTGGAAACGCCACCGCTTCAATATCCGCGACATGGGACCGCTGAAGGGAGAGACGATTCAGCGAGCGGATTGACGCAAGGACCGGAGCCTAGGATTTCGGCTTCTTCGAAGACTTCGACTTGCCAGAACTGTTGAGGTCGATCGCTTCGCGAATGAGCGCTTTGAAGGCGGACTCGTCAACCTCTTCCCTTTCGTGGATGTCGATCGCCCGGCGTGTGTTTCCGTCAAGACTCGAATTGAAGAGACGGACCGGATCCTTCAGCGACGCGCCCTTGGCGAAGGTGAGCTTCACGACACTCTTGTAGGACTCGCCGGTGCAGACGATGCCGTCGTGCGACCAGACCGGCGTGCCCATCCACTTCCACTCCTCGACGACGTCCGGGTCCGCCTCCTTGATGAGCTTGCGCATTCGGGCAAGGGTTTTCCCGCGCCAGTCCCCGAGGTCGGCGATTTTGTTTGAGATGAGTTCCGAGGCCGACTGGCCTTCGCTGGCGTCCGACTTTTTCATGCCTACATCCTTGATATTGCAGAGAAAATTCATTGCAAGACGATGGAGGATAGCCATGTAGGCCGCCGGTAGGCTCGGCGCGTCAAAGCCGTGCCATCCGCCCGGATTGCCCGGTTTTGGAGCCTGGAGGCTCTTGAAAGTGTGCAAAAGGCCCTTATGATTAGCACTCGTCCAAGCTGAGTGCTAACAACGCCGGCTTTTGACGTTGTGGAGCCGGCAACCGCGCCGGCGCCCGAACCAAACCCCCGTTTCTTATCAGGAGATGCAATGAAACTTCGTCCTTTGCACGATCGCGTGATCGTCAAGCGCATTGAAAGCGAAACCAAGACCGCCTCGGGCATCGTGATCCCCGACAACGCCGCCGAAAAGCCCGATCAGGGCGAAGTGCTGGCCGTCGGTCCTGGCAAGAAGAACGACAAGGGCGAACTCGGCGCGATGAGCGTCAAGGTCGGTGACCGCGTCCTGTTCGGCAAGTACAGCGGCCAGACCGTCAAGGTCGACGGCGACGAACTGCTAGTCATGAAGGAAGACGACCTGTTCGCAGTCGTCGAGAAGTAATTTTCTCAAGCCCTCATCCCCCATCCAACTGAATCTCGGAGAAATCTCATGGCAGCAAAAGACGTAGTCTTCGGCGGTGAAGCCCGCGCGCGCATGGTCGAAGGTGTGAACATCCTCGCCAACGCAGTCAAAGTGACCCTGGGCCCCAAGGGCCGCAACGTGGTGCTCGAGCGCTCCTTCGGCGCCCCCACCGTGACCAAGGACGGCGTGTCCGTCGCCAAGGAAATCGAACTCAAGGACAAGCTCCAGAACATGGGCGCCCAGCTCGTGAAGGAAGTGGCTTCCAAGACTTCGGATAACGCCGGTGACGGCACCACCACCGCGACCGTGCTGGCGCAAGCCATCGTTCGCGAAGGTTTCAAGCTGGTGGCTGCCGGCATGAACCCGATGGACCTGAAGCGCGGCATCGACAAGGCGGTCACCGCCCTCGTCGCCGAGCTGAAGAAGGCTTCCAAGGCCACGACCACCTCGAAGGAAATCGCGCAAGTCGGCTCGATCTCGGCCAACAGCGACGAAACCATCGGCAAGCTGATCGCTGACGCGATGGACAAGGTCGGCAAGGAAGGCGTGATCACCGTGGAAGACGGCAAGTCGCTCGACAGCGAACTCGACGTCGTCGAAGGCATGCAGTTCGACCGCGGCTACCTGTCGCCCTACTTCATCAACAACCCCGAAAAGCAAAGCGCGATCCTCGAGAACCCGTTCGTGCTGCTGTTCGACAAGAAGATCAGCAACATCCGCGACCTGCTGCCCACGCTGGAGCAAGTGGCCAAGGCCGGCCGTCCGCTGCTGATCATCGCCGAAGAAGTCGAAGGCGAAGCCCTGGCGACCCTGGTCGTGAACACCATCCGCGGCATCTTGAAGGTCGTGGCCGTCAAGGCACCTGGCTTCGGCGACCGTCGCAAGGCCATGCTGGAAGACATCGCCATCCTGACGGGCGGCAAGGTCATCGCTGAAGAAGTGGGCCTGACCCTTGAAAAGGTGACGCTGGCCGACCTCGGCCAGGCCAAGCGCATCGAAGTGGGCAAGGAAAACACCATCATCATCGACGGCTCCGGTGCCGCCGGCGACATCGAAGCCCGCGTCAAGCAAGTGCGTGTGCAGATCGAAGAAGCCACCAGCGACTACGACCGCGAAAAGCTGCAAGAACGCGTGGCCAAGCTGGCCGGCGGCGTTGCAGTGATCAAGGTTGGCGCTGCCACCGAAGTCGAAATGAAGGAAAAGAAGGCTCGCGTCGAAGACGCCCTGCACGCCACTCGCGCTGCAGTGGAAGAAGGCGTGGTTGCCGGTGGTGGCGTGGCCCTGCTGCGCGCCAAGCAAGCCGTGGGCGACAAGCTCAAGGGCGACAACGCTGACCAGGACGCCGGCATCAAGCTGGTGCTCAAGGCCATCGAAGCGCCACTGCGCGAGATCGTCAACAACGCCGGCGGCGAAGCCTCGGTGGTCGTGAACGCTGTGTTGGCCGGCAAGGGCAACTACGGCTTCAATGCCCAGAACGACAGCTACGGCGACATGCTCGAACTCGGCATCCTGGACCCGACCAAGGTGACCCGCACCGCACTGCAGAACGCCGCTTCGGTGTCCTCGCTGCTGCTGACGACCGAAGCCATGGTCGCCGACGCACCGAAGGACGAAGCTGCCGGCGGCGGCATGCCCGACATGGGCGGCATGGGTGGCATGGGCGGCATGGGCATGTAATTCACGCCCGGCTTTCCAGCCAACAAGGAACCCCGCGGCTCACGCTGCGGGGTTTTTTCGTTTTGGGGGGAAAAAGCGCCACACTGCGAAGACACAAGGAGCCAGCAGTCATGAAAGCGCCCATCCAGCCGAATTCCACCGAGTCCATCACCCTGCCACGGCGACCGGTGCTTGCAGCGCTCGCCGCGTTGGCGGGACTGGGTCTGTGGCGGGCCGCGCCGTCGATGGCGGGCGAGCGCGCCGTGGTCGTTCCGTCGCCCAAGGACGATCAGACGGCGGCTGGCGCGGGGTCCGAGACTGCCGTCCTTGCGGGTGGCTGCTTCTGGGGGGTGCAGGGGGTGTTCCAGCACGTCAAGGGCGTGAACAGCGCCGTCTCGGGCTATGCCGGCGGCGATGCCGCCTCGGCGAACTATGACGCTGTTGGATTGGGCAATACCGGCCACGCTGAAGCGGTTCGCATCACCTACGACCCCCGGCAGATCAGTTTCGGCCGGCTGTTGCAGATCTATTTTTCAGTCGCCCACAATCCGACGGAGCTGAACCGGCAAGGGCCGGACACCGGGACGCAATACCGTTCGACGATCTTCCCGGCCAATGCCGAGCAGACGCGCATCGCTAAGAGCTACATCGCCCAGCTCGACAAGGCCAAGGTGTTCGGCAAGCCAATCGCCACCACCATCGAGCCGCTGAAGGCCTTCTATCCGGCTGAGGGCTACCACCAGGACTTCATGACGCGCAACCCGGACCACCCGTACATCGCCTTCAACGACCTGCCGAAGGTCGACAACCTGAAGCGCGTGTTTCCCGAGATCTATCGCGTGAAACCGGTACTGGTGAGGTCTGGCGCCTGAGCGGCGCCGAACGATTCACGGCAGCAGGGTCAGGCGCCGGCCGGCACCGGCGCAGGTGGCGGCCCGTACTCATTGGACTCGGGCTGGCTCGGCTGCACCGTGAAATAGAGGAGCACCAGGCCACCGATGACCGGGATCAGCCCGAGCAGCAGCCACCAGCCGCTCTTACCGATGTCATGCAGACGGCGCGCGCCGGCCGCCAGCAGCGGCAACAGGAAGACGAGCACCACGATGAAGTAGATGTACTCGTGAACGAAGCCGGCCACGAACGCGGCCACGACGTACGCCAGGATGAACCACCAGTACTCGGGTCGCGCTGCCCGACCCGAAAAGTCCACGTACTTGCGAAAGCAGGTCTGAACGGCCTGTTGAAAGTTCATGTGCAAACTCCTCTTGTTGATTCCCACGGGAAAACCCCGCGGCCATCATATCGAGCGGTTCGCCGGCCTTCCTGGCACTTCAAACGCGCTGGCGCAAGCGTTCGAGCAGGCCGGCGGTGGAGGCATCAAGCCCCTGGGCGTTGCCCGAGGCGAGCCGTGGCTCGATGTCCTTGGCCAGCACCTTGCCGAGTTCGACACCCCACTGGTCAAAGCTGTTGATGCCCCAGAGCGAGCCGCTGGTGAACACGCGGTGCTCGTAGAGCGCCAGGAAGGCGCCGAGCGACTCGGGCGTCAGCTCTTCCATCACGAAGAAGGTGCTTGGCCTGTTGCCCGGAAAGCTCCGGTGGCCGCCCTCGTCGCGCTGGCCGACCATCAGCGCCTGGGCCTGCGCGAGTGCGTTGGCCAGCAGCTTGGGATGATGGCCATCGAGGTCGTGCGCGGCATCGCGCACGGCGATGAATTCGAGCGGAACCACGTCCGTGCCCTGGTGCAGCATCTGGAAGTACGCGTGCTGGCCATTGGTGCCCGGTTCGCCCCACAGCACGGGCGAGGTTCCGAAAGTCAGCGGCTTGCCGGCCATGTCCACCTGCTTGCCATTGCTCTCCATTTCGAGCTGCTGCAGGTAGGCAGGCAGGCGCCTGAGCGCGCTGTGGTACGGGGCGATGCCTCGGCTGGTGAAGCGGTGGAAATTGCGATGCCAGACGTCGAGCAGGCCCAGGCGCACGGGCAGGTTCTGCGCGAGCGGCGCCGTGCGGAAGTGCTCGTCCATCGCATGGGCGCCGGCAAGCAGGCCGCGAAAGCCATCCGCGCCGATCGCCAGCGCGATCGGCAGGCCAATGGCCGACCACAGCGAGTAGCGGCCGCCGACCCAATCCCAGAAGCCGAAGGTCGTCTCGATGCCGAAGGCGCGCGCTGCTTCGACATTGGTCGTGAGCGCAGCGAAATGGCGGGCGATGTCCACGCTGCCGGACTGCTCGAACCAGCGCTTGGCCGACTGCGCATTCGCCATCGTCTCGGCCGTGGTGAAGGTCTTCGACGCGATCAGGAACAGCGTGTGCTCGGGCGCCAGGCCGCGCAGCACGCCGGCCAGCTCATGGCCGTCGACGTTCGAGACGAAGTGGAATCGCTTGCCGGGCGCGACGAACTGGTCGAGCGCCAGCACCGCCATCTGCGGCCCGAGATCGGAGCCGCCGATGCCGATGTTGACCACGTCGGTGATCGTGTGATCGGCGCGGACTTCCTCGGCGTACGCCAGCATCGCCGTCAGCGTGGACTGCACGTCGCCAAAGGCGGCGGCGAGGTCGCCGGTGACGGGCGCCGAAGCCGGCCGCCTGAGCAGCGTATGCAGCACCGCACGGTTTTCGGTCTCGTTGATGTGCTCGCCCGCGAACATTGCGTCACGATGCGCCTCCAGGCCCGATTCGCGGGCGACGGCCAGCAGCAGCTCTTCCGTCCGCGTATCGGTCAGGTTCTTCGACAGGTCGGCGAAGAGATACGGCGCCGACTGGCTCAAGGCGCCAAAGCGCTTCGGGTCGGCAGCAAAGGCCTTCCGCACATCGAAGCCGAGGCCGACCTTGTCGTAGTGCAACTGGAGTTCGGCCCATGCGGCCGTGCGATCGCAACGGGTTCTCGTCATGTGGCCTCCATTAGCTTTTCGAGTTTGACCGCGTCGGCGGCGAAGGCGCGAATGCCCTCGGCGAGCTTTTCGGTCGCCATCGCGTCTTCGTTCAGCGCAAAGCGAAACGCCGGTTCATCGAGTGTCAGCTTCGGAATGTCGAGGCGCTGGGCCGCCTCGGCGTCCAGCGCATGGCTCAAGGGCGCATCGCTGGCGGCGAGCTCGCCCAGGAGTTCGGGACTGATGGTGAGCAGGTCACAGCCGGCGAGCGCGGCGATCTGCCCGACATTGCGGAAGCTCGCGCCCATGACCTCCGTAGCGATGCCGTGCTTCTTGTAGTAGTCGAAGATCTGACGCACCGATTTCACGCCCGCGTCGTTGGCGCCGGCGTTGTCTGCTTCGTTCCAGTTGCTGCCGGCCGATTTCTTGTACCAGTCGTAGATGCGCCCGACGAAGGGTGAGATCAGTTGCACCCCGGCCGCCCCGCAGGCCACCGCCTGCGCGAAGGAGAACAGCAGCGTGAGATTGCAGTGGATGCCCTTCTTCTCGAGCTGCCGCGCCGCCTCGATGCCTTCCCAGGTGGAGGCGATCTTGATCAACAGGCGCTTCCCGACATCGACACCCTCCGCACGATAGAGCGCCACGATGCGCTCCGCGCGGGCGATGGTCGCTTGCGTATCGAAGCTCAGCCGTGCATCGACCTCGGTCGAGACGCGGCCCGGGATGATCGAAAGAATCTCGGTGCCGAAGCGCACCAGCAGCCGGTCGATCACTTCGTCGATCGGCTGGCCGTTGTGCTTGTTGACCGCTTCGTCCAGCAAGGGGCGGTATTCCGGCTTTTGCACGGCCTTGAGGATCAGCGACGGATTGGTCGTCGCGTCCCGGGGCTTGAACTGGGCCAGTTGACGGAAATCACCGGTGTCGGCCACTACGGTGGTCCATTGACGGAGGGCAGCGAGTTGGTTCATTCGGCCATTATCCCGCCGCAAAACTACAGACCGTGTGGTCCCCGGCTGACGTGGCTTGGCGTGGCGGCTCACTAACCTTGCCGCTTGCCTGACCGTCCTCCGGAGAAACGCCATGCCATTTCGCACCCGCCGCGCCCCGCCTCCCACCGTCGTCTTCGATGACCGCGTCCACAGCGCGTCCATCGGCACGCTGGCGACGGCCTTCTGCGTCGGCGGCGCGTTGACCCTGCTGGCACTGTCGAGTACCCGCGCCGCACGCGCGCAAACCGTTGCCGGCCCCGCCGACGGCGCACCGCTGATGCGCGCTCCGCTCCAGGTCGTGGCGCCGGTCGACCTGAAGCGCTACGCGGGCGTGTGGCACGAGCAGGCACGCCTGCCCAACCGTTTCCAGAAGCAGTGCACTGGCCCCGTCACGGCCGAGTACACGTTGCTGGACAACGGCGGCGTGGAAGTGCGCAATCGTTGCATCCTGGCTGACGGAAGCTTCGACGAATCCGTGGGCTCGGCCCGGGTGGTGCCCGTCGCCGGCCAGCCCGGCGCGGGACGGCTCGAAGTGCGTTTCGCGCCCGAATGGCTGAGCTGGCTGCCGCTGGTTTGGGGGGACTACTGGATCCTGAAGCTCGACCGCGACTACCAGGTCGCCCTGGTCGGCACGCCGAACCGCCAGTACCTGTGGGTGCTGTCGCGCGCCCCCCGACTCGACGAGGCCGCGCTGCAGGCGGAACTCGATTACGCCCGCACGCTGGGCTTCGACGTCGACAAGGTCGAGTTGACAGGCAGGTAGGCCGCCAGTTGCGCGGGCACGGCGCTCGGCCGCTCGCAATGGATCGCGTGCCAGCCGAACTCGCGCGCCGCCACGACGTTGGCGAGCGAATCGTCGATGAACACGGTCTCCGCCCCCTTGAGCCGATAGCGCTCGGCGAGCAACCCGTAGATCTCGGGTTGCGGCTTGATCACGCGCACGTCGCCAGAGAAGATGCCGCCGTCGAACCATCGGAAGAAGGCATGGCGGTACTCCAGCACACGCGCATAGGGCGCGGGCATGTTGGAAAGGTAATAGAGCCGCAAGTCTTCCCCCGCGTCGCGGCGCGCGCGCAGCGACGCCAGAAGGTCCACCGTGACGGCGATCGGCTCGAGCCTTTCGCCCATCGGTGCCAGCACGTCGCTGAGCCGGTCGGCCGGCAGGGCGAGGCGAAGGGCCATGCGGCCGATGGCATCGTCCAGGCTGTGCGTGCCTCGATCGAAGCCGAGCCAATCCTCGTGATGGAACATCTGGCCGGCCAGCGTATGCGCCGCCTCGGCGGTCGGCGCGTGAGGCTCGAAATTCGCTTGCACCAGTGCCACGGGCTCCCAGGTCAGGAGCACGGCACCCAGATCGAAGACAACATTCATAGGGCGGCAGGCACGATGGAAACGCCGTGACTGGTGAGAGAAAGGTGGGTCTCCGCACCGGCTGCCAAAGGGTGGGCGAGATCTGTCGACACCACGAACACCGAACCGAGTGCGGTGTCGAAAGCGTACTCGTAAAAGTTGCCCAGGAAAGCCGCTTTGCGCAGGATCGCCGGCAGGCCGACCGCCGCGCCGATGTACCAGGCCTCCGGCCGCACCGCGACCTTGACGATGCCAGGCGCGATCGGGTAGCCGGGCGTCAGCATCAGCGGCCCCATCTGTACCCGTCCATCGGGCTGGGCCAGTGCGGGAAACACCATCGCCTCGCCCATGAAGCCGGCGACGAATTCGCTTTCGGGATGGCCGTAGAGTTGCTCGGGCGTTCCGCGCTGTGCGATGACGCCATGGTCCATCACGATGATCTCGTCGCTGACCGCGAGCGCTTCGCTCTGGTCGTGCGTGACGTAGGCGACGGTGAGGTGAAGCCGTCGCTGCAGATTGCGGATCTCCTCGCGCATCTCGCGGCGCAGCCGTGCATCGAGGTTGGAGAGCGGTTCGTCGAACAGCAGCACGGCGGGCTCCAGCACCAGCGCGCGGGCGAGCGCGACACGCTGCTGCTGGCCGCCCGACAGCTCGCTCGGCAGGCGCTCGTCGAAGCCGACCAGGCCCACGCCCTTGAGCGCGTCCCGTGCGCGCGCCGTCGCCTCGTTCTTGCGCACACCGCTCATTCGCAGCCCGTAGCTCACGTTCTCGATCACGTTCATGTGCGGGAACAGCGCATAGCTCTGGAACATCATGCTCACGTTGCGCTCGGCCGGCCCCAGCGTCGTGACGTCGCGGCCGCCCATGAGGATCGAGCCGGAGGTCGGCGACTCGAGTCCGGCAATCATTCGCAGGATGGTCGTCTTGCCGCAGCCCGAGGGACCGAGGATGGTGGTAAGGGTGCCCGCCGGCACCTCGAAGCTGACGCCCTTCACCACCAGGGGCGTGCGCGCGTCATTGCCGTAGCGCTTGGTGATGTTGCGAAGTTCGATGCCGTTGCTCATGAATTTTCCCGTCATCAATGCACCGGGGCCGCAATGGCCGGAATGCCGACCTTGCGCCGTCCCAGCTTGCGCTCGCCGACGACGAGTTGCACGAGCGCAATCGCGATCGACATCAGGATCATCAGCACCGTGCAGTATGCGAGCGCCAGGCCATAGTCTCCGTTGCCGACGCGCCCGATGATGTAGGTCGTCGCCAGCTCGTTCTCGGCCGTGACCAGGAAGATCACCGCGCTCACCGTCGTCATGGCGCGCACGAAACTGTAGACCAGCGCCGCCACCAGGGCCGGCTTGAGCAGCGGCAGCACCACCTTGAAGAGCGTCTGCGAAGTCGATGCGCGCAGCATCAGCGATGCCTCGTCGAGCGAGCGATCGAGTTGCTTGAATGCCGCCGTCCCCGCTCGCACGCCCACCGGCAGGTTTCGGAAGATGAAGCACAGCACGATGATCAGCCCCGTGCCCGTGAGTTCGAGCGGCGGCACGTTGAACGCCAGGATGTAGCTCACGCCGAGCACCGTGCCGGGAATCGCGAAGGCCAGGAGCGCTGCGAACTCGAACGCGCCCTGCCCCTTGAATTCATTGCGCGCCAGCAGCCAGGCGATCAGCAGGCCAAAGCCCGCCGTCAGCGGCGCCGAGATGCCCGCGAGCTTGACGGTCGTGATCAGCGAATTCCACGCCGTGCCCGCCCACACCAGGCCGAACTGTCCCCATTCCAGCGCGAAGGCGTTCTTGAAATGGTTGAGCGTGAAGGTGTAGTCGCGCCCCCAGGTCTGAACGAAACCACCCGCGAAGGCGAAGAGATAGACGACCACGGTGAATGCGATCCACGGCAGCGCAATGCAGTAGGTGGTGCGGCGCACGCCGTCGGGCAAGGCCATCGGGATGCCGGCATCGCCCTTTCCTGTCACCGTCGTGTAGCTCTGCTTGCCGAGCACCCAGCGCTGGATCGCGAACACGCCGAGCGCAAAGATCGTCAGCACCCAGGCCAGCGATGCGGCGCGACCCTGGTCGTACTGTGCACCGACGATCGCAAAGAAGATGTCCGTCGACAGCACCGAGAACTGGCCGCCCACGACGATCGGGTTGCCGAAGTCCGCAATGCTTTCGATGAAGCCGACGAGGAACGCGTTCGCGAGCCCAGGCTTGAGCAAAGGCAGCGTGATGGTGAAGAAGGTACGGCGACGGTCGGCGCGAAGCATCTGCGCGGCCTCTTCCAGGCTCGGCGACACGCCCTGCACCACGCCCCGCATGATCATGAAGGCGATCGGCGTGAAGGCGAACAATTGCGCGACGAGCACGCCCGGCATGCCGTAGAACCAGCGCGTGGGTTCGATGCCGAAGCTGCTTTCGAGGAACTGGTTGACCACGCCGGCGCGGCCGAACAGCAGGATCAGGCCAAGCCCGACGACAAAGGGCGGCGTGATGATGGGCAGCAGTGCGAGCACGCGCAGCGGTCCCTGCCAGCGCCTGCTCCCGCGTTCGGCCATCAGCGCCATCAGCGTGCCGAGGAAGGTGGTGCCCACGGCGGTGAGCAGCGCCAGCGCCAGCGTGTTCCAGGCCACGCCACAACGCACACCGCCCGCGAGACACCCCAACCCCCAGATCCGCTCCGTGCCGAGGCGTGCAACAAAGGCGGCCAGCGACCATCCCCCGTCCTCATCGATGAAGGCGCCCGCGAGCGCCTTGCTCACGGGGTAGGCGATGAACAAGGCCATCAGCACGCCGCATGCGATCACTGCGCCGGAAACGAACAGGTCGCCTTTGTAGAAACCCAGTCGCGCCAACCCGAAGGCCGCAAGCAGCACCAGCGACACGACCGCGACGGCGCCGCCCGCGCCGATACCGAACTGATTCAGCGACAGTTCACCGAGGTGGCCGTTGAGAAAGGCAAAACTCCAGCCGCGCGCGCCGATGAGGAAGCCGCTGAGCGCCAGCCCCACGCTGCCCACCGCGCCGCCGACAAGCAGCAACCGGCCTTGTGCACGGCCAGCGCGCAGCAAGCCGCCGAGGGCGCATATCGCCAGTCCGATCAGCCCGATGTAGAGCCAGCTCCGCCCCTGCAGCGCCGCCTGCATCACGCCGTTCGCGCCTTCTCCTGCACTGACGACTTGCGGAAGCGCCTCGTACCAGGAGGTGTCCTGAATCGCATACCAGGGCAGCGCGACATAGCCGATCACGCCGGTCGCGATGCATATCCAGATGGGTGTGTTGGCGCTGCGGCGCCCAGCGAGTGCGGAGGACACAGGCACGCTAGCGTGGGAGCGAGTTGACGTCCTTCTCCCAGCGCGCGATCAGGCGCCGGCGCTCGGCGCTCGCGCCGTACTTCGCGTAGTCGTAATCGATCATCTTGATCTTCTTGAAGTCCGGCACGTTAGGGTCCACAGCCGTCGCCTTGTTCGAAGGCAACTGGTATTGCTTTGCCGCGGCGCCGAAGGTCTGCGCCTGCGGCGTGAGCGCCCATTCGTAGAACTTCTTCGCCTGCTCGAGGTTGCGCGCACCCTTCACGATGCTCATGGAGCCGATCTCGGCGCCCGTGCCCTCCGAAGGCGTGGTGGTCTCCACCGGGAAGCCTTGCATCTTTTCCTGCGGGGCGTCGTGCACGAAGCTGATCGACACCGCGGTCTCGCCACGCGCGACCGCCTTGATCGGTCCGGTGCCGGAGCGCGTGTACTGGCCGACGTTGCGGTGCAGGCCCTTGAGATACTCGAAGGCCTTGTCTTCACCCATCAGTTGGACGAGCGTCGCGATCATCGTGTAGGCGGTGCCGCTCGACGCCGGATTCGCCACCTGGATGTCGCCCTTGTATTCGGGCTTCAGCAGATCGGCCCAGCTACGCGGCACGGGCAGCTTCTTTTTCTGCACCAGTTCCGTGTTGTAGGCGAAGCCCAGTGGGCCCGAATAGATGCCGACCGTCTTGTAGCCGGACTGCTGGGCCTGCTGCTGGGCCCACGGATAGAGCTGCGACAAGGTCGGCGACTTGTATTCGAGCGTGAGGCCCGATTCGGCCGCCTGCAGATGCGGGTCGCCCGTGCCGCCGAACCAGACGTCGGTCTTGGGGTTGTCCTTCTCCGCAATCAGCTGCGCCAGCGCTTCGCCCGAGCCCTTGAGCGCCATGTTGAGCTTGACGCCGGTGGTCCGCGCGTACACGGTCGCGATCATGTTGCACCAGTCGGCCTGGACCGAACAGATGACGTTGACAGTCTGGGCCGAAGCGCCGGCAGACATGCCGATCAACGCAGCCATCACCGTCATGCTGAAAATCTTCTTCATCCAGGACCTCTCCAGAACAATGGGTCCTCCCTGTTGCATTTCAGCTTAGCCCGGAGGTGCCGCTCTCCAGATCGGTACAAGTACCATTCGAGGCAAGCTTCATGCTCGCCCCACACAACCCTACGGATGTATCCATGAGTTTCGACCTCGTCCTCTTTGGCGGTACCGGTGATCTCGCATGGCGAAAGCTGATGCCTGCCTTGTTCCAGGCGTTCCGGCATGGCAGCCTGCCCGAAGACGGCCGCATCATCGGCGTGGCGCGCGATGATCTTTCTGACGACGCCTACCGCGAATTGATCCAGTCGCGCTTCGAGGCGGTCGAGGGCGCCAAGCGGCCGACGCCGGAGGAGTTCAAGAAGTTCGCGTCGCTGCTCTATTTCCTGCGCATGGATCTGTCGCAGCCCGCCGACTATGAAAAGCTGGCCCGGGTGCTGAAGGCGCGCAATGCCGGCACCGTGGTGATGTACCTGGCCACGGCGCCGGCGCTCTTCACGCAAGTGGTCGAGCAGATCGCCGCGGCCGGCCTCAATGGGCCGCAGACGCGTGTCGTGCTCGAAAAGCCGCTGGGCCACGACCTGGCCTCGAACCGTGCGATCAACAAGGCCGTGTGCCAGGTTCTCGCGGAGCATCAGGTGTTCCGCATCGACCATTACCTTGGCAAGCCATCGGTGCAGAACCTGTTCGCGATGCGCTTCGGCAATGCGCTCTTCGAGCCGATCTGGCGCCGCGAGCACATCGCGAACATCCAGATCACGATCGCCGAAGACCTGGGCGTGGAGAAGCGCGGGAGCTTCTACGACCAGACGGGCGCGCTGCGGGACATGGTGCAGAACCATGCATTGCAGCTCGTCTGCGCCATTGGCATGGAGCCGCCGATCAACGCACATGCCGATGCGATTCGAGACGAAAAGCTCAAGGTGTTGCGCGCCCTCAAGCCGTGGACGGCCGAATCGATCGGCCTGCATGCGATTCGCGGCCAATACGCCGCGGGCACGGCCTACGGCGAACGCGTGCAAGGCTATCGCGACGAACCGGGCGTGGACCCCGAAAGCCGCACCGAGACCTTCGTGGCGCTGCGCACCGAAATCGCCAACTGGCGATGGGCCGGCGTCCCGCTCTACATCCGCACGGGCAAGCGGCTGGCGTCGCGCGATGCGCGCATCGAAGTCAACTTCAAGCCGACGCCTCACGCCATCTTCCGTGCGCCGGCCAGTGCGGTGAACAAGCTCGTGATCAACCTCCAGCCCAAGGACGGTCTGGAACTGCACATGCTCGCGCAGGCGCAGGACAACCGCCAGCGCAACGGTAACCGCCGCGCCGGTCCGCAACTGGCACCCGTGCAGCTCGACCTCGATTTCGACAAACGCTTCGGCTCCGAGCGCGTGGGCGCCTACGAACGCCTGTTGCTCGATGTGATCGATGGTCGACTGAACCTGTTCGTGCGCAGCGACGAGCAGGAAGAGGCATGGCGCTGGGTCGAGCCGCTGATCGACAGCTGGGCCTCCGAGGGCGTACCGCGGCCCTATGCAGCAGGCACCTGGGGGCCGAGTGCTTCCAGCGCGATGATCGCCCGCGACGGCTACGCCTGGGGCGAGGAACAGTAAAGCCCGAAGCTAGGCCCTGCCTTCTTCCACGGCGTGGCAGGCAACCTGCACCCCACGCAGCATTTGCAGCGGTGGGCGCTCCGCCTTGCAACGCTCGTTGGCGAGCGGGCAGCGCGGATGGAAGGTGCAGCCCGTCGGCGGGTCGAGCGGGTTCGGCACCTCACCTTGCACCGGCGTGCGGCGCCGCCCGGTGTGCTTCATCTGCGGAATGGCATCGAGCAGCATGCGCGTATAGGGATGCTGCGGTGAGTCGAACAGCGTGTGCTTCTCGGCCACCTCGACCAGGCGCCCCAGGTACATCACGCCGACCTCATCCGCGACATGGCGCACCACCGCGAGGTTGTGCGAGATGAAGAGGTAGGTCAGCCCCTGCTCGCGCTGCAGGTCCTTCATGATGTTGAGCACCTGCGCCTGCACGCTCACGTCGAGCGCAGATGTGGGCTCGTCGCACACGAGGAACTCCGGCTGCGTCGCCAGGGCTCGCGCGATGGAAATACGCTGGCGCTGCCCGCCGGAGAACTGATGCGGGTACTTCACCATGTCCAGTGGACTCAGGCCTACCGACTTCAGCAGGTCGCCGACGCGCGCCTTGAGTTCGGGTCCCTTGGCGAAGATGCCGTGCTCACGCAGCGGCTCGCCGACGATGTCCTCGACGATCCATCGCGGGTTGAGGCTCGCATAGGGGTCCTGGAAGATCATCTGGATGCGACGGCGCAGCGTGCGCCCCTCGGCCGTCTTGAAGGCCGCGTGCGCATCCTGTCCATCGAACTGCATGCCGCCCCGCGTGGGGTCGTACAGCCCGACCAGCAGGCGGGCCACGGTGCTCTTGCCGCATCCGGATTCACCTACCAGTGCGAGCGTCTTGCCGCGTTCGATCGAGAAGCTCACGCCATCGACGGCCTTGAGCAACACGCGCGGCTTGCGCTCTAGTACGCGGTTGAGCCAGGGCGGCGAAACGTCGAAGCTCTTGGCGAGATCGTGTGCCTGCACCAGTGGCGTCATGCCGCGCCTCCGTAGGCCGGCGAGGCCGTGTGCGCTTCGTGCAGCCAGCACGCGGCCCGCGTGGCACCAGCATTGAGCAGGTCCGGACGTTCGACCAGGCAACGGTCGAAGACGCGCGGACAGCGCGGGTTGTAGGCGCATCCCTTTGGAATGGCATTGAGCCGCGGCATCGCGCCGTCGATCTGGTTGAGGCGTTCGCGGTCCATCGTCATGTCGGGGATGGAGGCCATCAGGCCCGAGGTGTAGGGATGGGCCGGCTGATGGATCACCTCATGCACTGGCCCGATCTCGACCACGCGGCCGGCGTACATCACGGCCACGCGATCGCAGGTTTCGGCAATGACGCCCATGTCGTGGGTGATCAGCATCACGGCGGCGCCGCGCTCCTTGCAGATGCCCTTGAGCAACTGGATGATCTGCGCCTGGATCGAGACGTCCAGCGCGGTGGTGGGCTCGTCGGCAACGATCAGCTTCGGTTCGGCCGCGAGCGCGAGCGCAATCACGACGCGCTGGCGCATGCCGCCCGAGAACTGGTGCGGAAAGTGATCGATGCGCTGCGCGGCCGCGGGGATGCCCGTGTCCTGCAACAGTCCGATGGCGCGCCGGCGTGCCTCCGCCTCGTTCACCGGGAGGTGCGTGCGGATGGTCTCGATCAGTTGCCGGCCGATCGTGTAGAGCGGGTTCAGTGAGGTCAGGGGGTCCTGGAAGATCGCGCCGATCTTGCGCCCACGGATGTGGCGCATGGCCTCGTGGTCGAGGTTGTCGATGCGCTGGCCTTCGAGCACGATCTGCCCGGCGGCCACGCGGCCGGGTGGCTCGAGCAGCCCGATGATGGCCGCGCCGGTGAGCGACTTGCCCGCGCCCGACTCACCCACCACACCGAGGATTTCGCCCGGCGCGATGTCGAAGGAGATGTCGTCCAGCGCGCGCAGCGTGCCGCGGCGATTCGGAAATTCGACGACCAGGTTCTGAACTTGCAGCAGGCTCATGGGTTCGTTTCGCCTTCAGCGCAGTCGCGGGTTGAGCGCATCGCGCAGCCAGTCACCCAGCAGGTTCACGCTCAATGCGATCAGTACGAGCATCGCGCCAGGGAACACGGTGATCCACCATTCGCCGGAAAACAGGTATTCGTTGCCGACGCGGATCAGGGTGCCCAGCGAGGGTGAGGTCGGCGGCACACCGACACCGAGAAAAGACAGCGTGGCCTCGGTGATGATGGCGGTGGCGACCTGGATCGTTGCGAGCACCAGCACCGGGCCCATCACGTTCGGCAGAACGTGGCGCATCATGATTCGCCACGGCGATACACCCGTCACGCGTGCGGCCTGCACGTACTCCCTGCTGCGTTCCACCAGGGTCGAACCGCGCACCGTGCGCGCATATTGCACCCAGCCGGTCAGCGATATCGAGATGATGAGCACGCCAAAGGCCACCGAGGTGGGCGCGTCCGGAAACAGCGCGCGGCCGACACCCGCCATCAGCAGGGCCACGAGGATCGGCGGAAACGACAGCATCACGTCGCACACGCGCATGAGGAAGGCATCGAGCCAGCCGCCCCAGAAGCCCGCGAGCAGTCCGAAGAACACGCCGACGAAGACCGAGACCATGACCGACACCAGCCCCACGATCAGCGAGATGCGCGCACCGTAGATCACCGCCGAGAGGATGTCCCGGCCCTGGTCATCGGTGCCAAGCAAGTACTTGGTCGTGCCTTCGGTACTCCAGGCCGGCGGGAGGCGAGCGTCGCCGAGTTCGAGCGTCGCGAGGTCGAAGGGGTTGTGCGGCGACACCCATCCCGCGAACACGGCGCAGAACACGCAGACGAAGGCGATCGCGGCAGCTAGCATCGCGACCGGCGAGCTGCGAAAGCTGTGGCCGACATCGCTGTCGAGCCAGCGGGCTATGGTTTTTTTCATCGAGAGGCGGAAGAAGATGCCGCGGTCAGGCCGGCGCCGCACCGCCCCCTCGGGGGCAGCGACGACACGAGGTGCGGTAGCTTGGGAGGGTCACGCGCTCAAGGCTTGATGCTCATCCACTTGAACATCATCCAGTTGTCCGCGAGCTGCGTCAGTTCGACCTTCTTGCTCACGCCCCATGCCAGTGATTGCTGGTGCAGCGGCAGGTGGCCCACGTCGTCGGCGTGGATCGTGAAGGCTTCCTTGATCATCGCGTCGCGCTTGGTCTTGTCGGTCTCCGACTGGATCTTCTTGGTCAGTTCGTCCACCTTGGGATTGCAGTAGGCGCCGAGGTTGAACTGGCCGGTTCCCTTGTCGTCGACGCAAGCCGCCAGAGAACTGAGCGCGTTGTGCGAGTCGTACGTGGTCGGCGTCCAGCCGAGCATGTAGAAGCTGGTGTCGCGCCGAAGGACCTTCGGGAAGTAGGTGCCCTTCGTTTCGGCCGCGAGGTTGATCTTCACGCCGATCTTCGCGAGGCTGGCCGCCACGCTCTGGCAGATCTGGCCGTCGTTGACGTAGCGGTCATTCGGGCAGTTCATCGTCACTTCGAAGCCGTTGGGGTAGCCCGCATCGGCCATCAGCTTCTTTGCCGCTTCGACGTCGTAGGGCAGACGCTTGTCCTGCTCGGCGGTCCAGCCGTTGATGCCCGGCCCCACCAACAGTGCAGTGGGACGCGACGCGCCACGCATCACGGTGCGCTGGATGCCGGAAATATCGATGGCCTGGTAGAAGGCCTGGCGGACGCGCTTGTCCTTGAATGGGTTCTTGCCTTTGACGCTGGAATACAACAGCTCGTCGCGTTTCTGGTCCATGCCCAGGAAGATGGTCCGCAGTTCCGGGCCGGCGATGACGCGTGCGTTCGGACTCGCGTTGACGCGTGCGACGTCCTGCACCGGCACCGGCTCCATCACATCGACTTCGCCCGAGATCAGCGCGGCGACACGCGTCGCGGGATTGGCGATCGGCGTGAAGACGACTTCCTGGACGTTGCCTTCGATCTTGCCCCAGTAGTTGTTGTTGCGCACGAAGACCGTGCGCACATTGGGCTGGCGCTCGCGCACACGGAACGGTCCGGTGCCGTTGGCCTTGAACGACGCGGTGTTCTCGATGCCCTTGCGGCGATCGACCGGCCGGGTCGCCTGGTTCTCCTCGCACCACTTCTTGCTCATGATCATCAACTGAGAGATCACGTCGGGGAGGATAGGGAAGGGGCCGCGGGTTTCGATCTCGACCGCGAGATCGCCCACCTTGCGCACTTCCTTGATGTCGGTGGTGTTGCCCTGCATGTCAGAGCCCTCGCCCGCCGCGCGCTTGAAGCTGAACACCACGTCATCCGCCGAGAACGGCGTGCCGTCGTGGAACTGCACGCCCTTGCGCAGTTCGAAACGCCAGACCGTGGGCGATGTCTGCTTCCAGCTCGTGGCCAGCAATGGTGCCAGGGTCAGGTCCTTGTTGCGTCCCACCAGCATCTCGTAGACGTTGGCGGTCGTGCTCAATTGGAGCGTCTCGTTGAGCGAGTGCGGGTCCAGAGAGAGTGCATCGCCCTGGTTCGCAATGCGAATGGTTTGCGCACCGGCCATCAAGCTCGTGGCCGCCAGGACGGACAGAACCGCTGCAGCAACCATACTTTTCTTCAGACTCATGGGAAAGCACTCCTCGGGGTTGGAAAGACTCAAGACGCCGTCGAAGCGATCTTGTTTTTGGGTTTCTCGGCCGCGACGACCAGCGGCATGCCATGCTCGATCAAGCCCGCATGCAACGCGGCGCCGAGCGGCAGTATCTCGTCGTTGAAGTCGTACCGGCTGTTGTGCAGGAAGGCGCCGCCCCTGACGTCCTGGCCGATGCGCAGGTAGGCGCCCGCCTTCTTCTGCAGCATGAAGGAAAAGTCTTCGGCGCCCATGCTCGGTTCCATGTTGCGCTCGACGTTGTGCGCGCCCACCAGCGACTGCGCGACGTCGCCTGCAAACACGGCTTCCGGCGCGGTGTTGATGGTAGCGGGGTAGATCCGCTCGAACTTGACGGTGGCCGTGGCACCAAAGCCGCCAGCAACCGCGGTGCATAGTTCCGCCAATCGGCGCTCCACCTGCTCCTGCACCCTGGAGCTGAACGTGCGCACGGTACCGACCAGCGTGGCCTTGCCCGGCACCACGCTCATCGCCCCCAGGTCGCCCGCACTCACTGCACAAATGCTGATCACAGCCGCGTCGATGGGCCGCACGTTGCGCGAGACGATGCTCTGCACCGCTGTGATGATGTGCGCGGACACCACGACCGGATCGACCGTCAGATAGGCGTGCGCGCCGTGCCCGCCCTTGCCCGTGACCTCGATGGTGATGCGATCGGCCGCGGCCATCATCGCGCCGCGATTGATGCCCACCGTGCCGGCCGGCATGCCCGGCCAGTTGTGCATGGCATAGACCGAATCGACGGGGAAGCGGTCGAAGAGGCCGTCCTCGATCATCACGCGCGCACCGGCGAAGCCTTCTTCGCCCGGCTGGAAGATCAGGACCGCGGTGCCGTCGAAGTTGCGGGTCTCTGCGAGATAGCGCGCCGCGCCGACCAGCATCGCAGTGTGACCGTCATGGCCGCAGCCATGCATGAGCCCGTTCTTGGCGGAACGCCATGGAAAGTCGTTGTCCTCGCACATCGGCAAGGCATCCATGTCCGCGCGCAGGCCGATCATGCGGCCGCTCGCCGTCGAAGCGCCGCGGATCACGCCCACCACACCGGTCTTGCCGATGCCGGTGTGGACCTCGTCCACGCCGCAGGCCCTCAACGCCTCCTGGACGCGGCCGGACGTATAGACCTCTTCGAAGCCGAGTTCGGGATGCGCGTGCAGGTCGCGACGGAAAGCGGTGATTTCAGGATAGAAGCGGGCGATGTGGGCGAACGCCCTCCCCGCCGCTTGCAGACGAGGCTCAGTCATCAGTGACCTCCAGCGTTGCCAATACGCAACCGCGGGTCGACCACGAAGTAGAGCAAATCGACCACGAGATTGATGACGACAAAAATGAGTGCGATCAAGCACAGATAGGCCGCCATCACAGGGATGTCGGCAAAGGTCACGGCCTGGATGAACAGCAGGCCCATGCCAGGCCACTGGAACACCGATTCCGTGATGATTGCAAAGGCAATCAGGCCGCCGAGTTGGAGGCCGGTGATTGTCATCACAGGCACCAGAGTGTTCTTCAGCGCATGCCCGAAATGGATCGCACGGTCCGAGAGACCGCGTGCACGAGCGAACTTGATGTAGTCGGTGCGCAGAACCTCGAGCATCTCAGCGCGCACGAGCCGCATGATCAATGTGAGTTGAAAGATGGCGAGTGTGACTGCGGGCAACACAATGTGAAGCCAGCCGTCGGCCTTCAATAGGCCCGTGCTCCACCAGCCGAGTTGCACGGTGTCGCCACGTCCGAAGCTCGGGAACCAGCCGAGCAGGACGGCGAAGACAAGGATCAGCAGGATGCCGATCAGAAAGGTGGGCAACGAGACGCCCAGCAGGGAGATCGTCATGAACACCTGGCTCATGAAGCTGCCGCGCCGCAGCGCCGTGTAGACGCCCATCGGAATGCCGATGGCCAACGCGAGAACGGCTGCGACCAATGCGAGTTCCAGCGTGGCGGGGAAGCGTTCGCCAATCAGGCGCGACACCTTCGCTCCTTGCCGCAAGCTGAGGCCGAACTCACCTTGCGCGGCGTTGAGGAGGAAGTGCCAGAACTGCACGAAGAAGGGCTTGTCGAGCCCCAGGCTTTCACGGAGCTCGTGGACCTGCTCCGGCTTGGCGTCCTGGCCAAGCAGGAACACCACCGGGTCACCCACGTACTGGAAGAGAAGGAAGGCGATGAAGGCAACCGCGACCATCACGATGACGGCTTGGATCAGGCGGCGCAATACGAAAGCGATCATTCAGGAAACGAAGTTTTCAATGATGCTAGCAGAGCAAACTACGTGCCCATGCGGGAGTTCCCCGGGGGGTCAACACTTGCGTTGCTCCAATGAAAAAAGCCATCCGACTTGCATCGGATGGCTTCAAGAACTTCCCTTGATACTGGCTTACGCCAGCGTCAGATCAGAAAGCGTGACGGATACCGAAGTCGTAGCCCATCGAGCTCTTCGGGGTCAGGTTCGGCACAAACAGCGGGTTCGGGGCGCCGGTGGGCAGCGTTGCCGGGGCATTGCCGAAGTACTCGGGGCTGTTGCCGATGGTCAGGTCAGAGCCATTCTTGTTGTCGATGTAAGCCACCGTTGCGTACAGAGCCGTGCGCTTCGACAGGTTGTGCACGTAGCCGAGGGCCCACTTGCTCGCCTTGGGTTCGTCCAGGCCGAACACTTGTGCACGAGGCGTCGTGTTCTTGTAGTCGACAGCAGAGTAAGCAGCGCGGATCAGGCCAGGGCCGACCGGCACGGTCACGCCGAGCAGCCAACCGTCAGCGCCGGGTTCGCGGACGCCGAACGCATTGGCCACGGTGATCGCGGTCGTGTCGAACTTCGTATCAGACTTGGCGTACTCACCGAACAGCTTCACGACGCCGAAGTCGTACGAAGCACCGATGCTGCCCGAATCGAGCTTCGAGGTGGTGCCTTGGTAGAACTGGCTGGCCAGGGTCGTTTCAGCGTAGGAGATCGCGACGTCCAGAGGACCGTTGGCGTAGCCAACGCGACCGCCGATGTAACGGCCGGTACGCGAATCATTGAAAGCAAAACCAGCGGGGATGGTCGGCTGAACCAGCACGCCCGGATCCAGACTGGCCTTCTCGTTGAAGGCGTACATGAACTGACCGTAGAAGCCACCCAGGTTCGGCGGCAGGAAGTAGCCGATCGAGTTGCTGGAGCGAACGTACTGGTTGTTCACCGTGAAGCCGCTGTTCGAAGCGTTGCCGCTGTTGTAGCCGTTGGCCGTCGAGATCAGGTTGGTACCGACGCCGTTGGTGCCGAACGGATCGAACACGGTGTCGTTCCAGAACGTCGGGGTGTAGTCGCGACCGAGGCGAACTTCACCGAATGCGCCCGACAGGCTCACCGTTGCACGACGATTGAACGTCAAACCGCCGCCGCCTTGGGCCGTCGGGGCAACGCCGGAGATGGTCTGGCCGAGTCCTTCGTCGTTGTTGATACCGGCTTCGAGCCAGAAGCTGGCTGCCAGGCCACCACCGAGGTCTTCCGTACCACGGAAGCCCAGACGGCTGGAGTTGTAGCCCGAGTTGGTCAGCTTGGTGGCCTTCGTCGTGATTTTGTTGCCGAACAGGTCTTCCGTGTCGTTGGAATAGCCGCTGACAGCGGCGTCAACCACGCCGAACAACGTGACAGACGACTGAGCCGAGGCGACGCCGGCGACAGCCAGAGCAGCCAGGGCAACTAGAGATTTTTTCATTGCAAGTTTCTCCAAGGTTAAACATAGGGCTCCGGTGCGAAGGGCTCACCGTGACTGGCACTTTTGTGCTCCCACCGGACCCCGGGCCAACCTCCTTTTGGGAAGTTGTCGCTATTGCACCAGAGCCGCTTCGCCAGGGCAAAACAAATCGCCCGAAAACAGGGGCGGTCGAGGCGTTTCGTTGCAGCAGTGCAACAAAGGTTCTGGGGATTTTGCGACACCACTATGTGAAAGGATTTGCCCTGCGAGTTGTGACTTTTTGTGTTTCGGGTTCAATCGGGCCATGACCTCATCTCTCGACTCCGTCCTGGCAGTGGCAGACGCGGCGCTGCGCACACTATTCACCAAGCCGCACGCGACCAGGGAAACTCCCGCACCCGCAACCCCGGCAGGCACGCTGAGCGAAGCGGAACGACGGGAAGCCGGGGCCTTGATGCGCATCAATCACGTTGGCGAGGTCTGCGCCCAAGCCTTGTATACGGCGCAAGCAGCGGTCACCCGGGATCCGGCGCTGCGGATGCACTTCAGCGACGCAGCGCGCGAGGAAACGGATCACCTGGCCTGGACTCTGCAACGTCTGGATGAACTCGGCGCTCATCCTTCGGTGCTGAACCCGATCTGGTACCTGGGCGCATTCGGCCTGGGTCTCGTTGCAGGCCGACTAGGGGATTCATTGAGCCTCGGCTTCGTTGCCGAGACGGAGCGCCAAGTGGAGGCCCATCTCGATGGTCACCTCGACCGGCTGCCGGCGGGTGATGCCGCATCGCGGGCCGTCATCAACCAGATGAAACTCGACGAGGCGCGTCACGCCGCGCAGGCGTGGAGTGCGGGCGCGGCGGAACTCCCGGCGCCTGCGAAAGCCCTGATGCGCATGGCCTCCCGGGTGATGACGACCGTCGCCCACCGGATCTGAACGAGCGCAGGGCCGACGCCGTCAGATCTCGATCAGATCGAAACTGGTCGTGATCTCCGCGGTCTTTCCCAACATGACGCTTGCCGAGCAATAAGTGTCGTGGCTCAGGGCGATCGCGCGTTCCACCGCAGCGGCCGGAATATTTTTGCCCGCAACGGTGAAATGCATGTGGATCTTTGTGAAGACCTTGGGGTCCTTCTCCGCGCGTTCGCTGGTCAGCTTGACGCTGCAACGCTCCACCTGGTGGCGTCCCCGCTTCAAAATGAGCACCACGTCGTAGGCCGTGCATCCCCCGGTGCCTGCCAAAAGGGTTTCCATTGGACGGGGGGCGAGGTTCTGTCCGCCGTTTTCGGGCTTTGCGCCGTCGGGCGCTCCATCCATCATCAGGACGTGGCCCGTTCCGGTCTCGGCGACGAATCCCATGGCCGATCGCGTGCCGGTGTTGCCGGTCCAACTCACTGTGCATTCCATCTTTGCTCCAGGACGCGCGATAGAGGGTCCAAAACCCCCATCCGCGTGATTTAGTGTTCAAAAAGCGCAACTCGCTTGTTGCAATGCAACAAACAGTCGATATACTTTATTTCATTGCACACCGACACGTGTGCGCAGGTTGTCTCCTCCACCCTCCCAATTGGTGGATTTAGCCCCGAGCCGCAAGGCCCGGGGCTTTTTTCTTGGGCTCTCCAGCCCCTGCATCGGCAGGCCTATGATCGCGGCCCTATGTCCACGCCGACCATGCCTCTCACCCCTGCCGACTACCTCAAGAAAATTCTCACCGCGCGCGTCTACGACGTGGCAGTGGAATCGGCCCTCGAGCCGGCACGCGCGCTCAGCGCGAGGCTCGGCAATACGGTGCTGCTCAAGCGCGAAGACCAGCAACCCGTATTCAGCTTCAAGCTGCGTGGCGCCTACAACAAGATGGCGCATCTGAGCGAAGAACAACTCGCGAAAGGCGTGATCTGCGCTTCTGCCGGCAACCATGCCCAGGGCGTGGCCCTGTCTGCCCACAAGCTGGGGGTTCGCGCCGTGGTCGTGATGCCGGTGACCACGCCGCAACTCAAGGTCGATGCCGTTCGCGCCCTCGGCGGCGAAGTGCATCTGCACGGTGACAGCTACTCCGACGCGTACGGGTACGCGGTCGAGCAGCAAAGGCAGCACGGCCTGACCTTTGTCCACCCCTTCGACGACCCGGACGTGATCGCCGGCCAGGGCACCATCGCGATGGAGATCCTTCGCCAGCATCAAGGACCGCTGGACGCCGTGTTCGTCGCCATCGGCGGTGGCGGATTGATCGCCGGCGTGGCCAACTACATCAAGGCCGTACGCCCGGAGATCAAAGTCATTGGCGTGCAGATGAACGACTCGGACGCGATGATGCAGTCGGTCGCCGCCCATGAGCGGGTGACGCTGCCCGACGTCGGCCTCTTCTCGGATGGCACCGCCGTCAAGTTGGTCGGCGAGGAAACCTTCCGCATCGCAAGCGACCTGGTGGACGAGTTCGTCACGGTCGACACCGATGCGGTCTGCGCCGGCATAAAGGATGTGTTCATCGACACGCGCAGCATCGTCGAACCGGCCGGCGCGCTTGCCGTCGCTGCGATCAAGCAGTATGTCGAGGATCGGGGCAAGCGCGGCGAAACCTACGCCGCTATCCTCTGCGGCGCGAACATGAACTTCGACCGCCTCCGCTTCGTCGCAGAGCGGGCTGAGGTGGGCGAGGAGCGCGAGGGGTTGTTCGCGGTGACGATTCCCGAGGAGCGCGGCAGCTTCCGCCGCTTCTGCGAACTGGTCGGCCAATTGCCGGGCGCATCGCGCAACGTGACGGAGTTCAACTACAGGATCAGCGATTCGAAAGAGGCGCACGTCTTCGTCGGCCTGACGACGACCACGCGAGGCGAATCGAAGACGATTGCCGAAACCTTCGTGGCACACGGTTTCGGCGCGATCGACCTCACGCACGACGAACTCGCCAAGGAGCACATCCGTCATCTTGTCGGCGGCCGCACCGGCCTGGCAAAGGACGAACGTCTGCTGCGCTTCGTTTTCCCCGAGCGTCCTGGTGCGCTGCTGAAGTTCCTGAGCCTGTTGCGGCCCAACTGGAACATCAGCCTCTTCCACTACCGGAATCAGGGTGCCGACTACGGTCGCATCCTGGTCGGCCTGCAAGTGCCCGGCGCGGACAACGCGGCCTTCGACGAGTTTCTCCAGACGCTGGGATATCCCTTCGTGGAAGAGACCACCAACCCGGCGTACCGGCTGTTCCTGCAGGCCTGAAGCCGCTCAGCGCCGCGGGGCCGGCGCAGTCACGGGCGGCGGCGTGGACGCGGTTGGCGGCGACATCACTGCCAGCGGGCGCGTCGGCAGTTGCAACGTGAACGCCGCCGCCGAATCCGCACTGGCGCCCAGGGAGGCCGCGCGTGTCGTGACCGACTGGAGCACATAGCCTTCCTCGACCTTGGCGCCTACCCGGAAAGGCTTCGCGGGCTTGCCGTCGACGGCAATGAGCGCGGCGCCCTGCCCGTCGCTGTCCGCCACCACGCCGAGCAGCGCGAACCGACTCGCGGCTTCGGGCGCGGCCACCGCCGTAGCCTGCGTCGGGACGGCGCCCAGCAATTGGGCGACGGCGGCTGGATCGGCGGCGGCCTGCGGCGTGCTGGCCACCGCGGGCGGCGCCATGGCGTCGGAAGGCGCAGCCAGCCTCAGTCCCCAGAACACGATGCTCGCGGCCGCAAGCCCCCAGAGACCGGTCGTCGCTGTGGCTACAGGCCAGCGAGCAGGAGCATAGGGAACTGACATGGGCCCGGATTATCATTCACCGAACGCGGCACGCGCTGCCCCCGACGCTCTCACCACACCTTTCATGCCTCTTTCTCACCGTTCCCTTTCGCGCACGCTGCAACGCGGCTTCACCCTGATCGAACTGATGGTCGTACTGGTGATCATCGGCGTGCTCGCCGCGCTGATCGTGCCGAACGTCATCGAACGCGCGGACGATGCCCGCGTGACGGCGGCCAAGACCGACGTCAACAACCTCATGCAGGCACTCAAGCTCTACCGACTCGACAACCAGCGCTATCCCACGGGTGAGCAGGGCCTGCAGGCGCTGCTCACTCGGCCGACGGCCGGCCCGGCAGCCCCCAACTGGAAGCCCTACGTCGAAAAGCTCCCGAACGACCCGTGGGGCCGCCCCTACCAGTACCTGAATCCGGGCATCAAGGGCGAGATCGATGTGCTTTCGCTCGGCGCCGATGGCCAGCCTGGCGGCGAAGGCAAGAATGCCGACATCGGCAGCTGGCAGTAAGACGCGCTGCCGTCCACCCCAAAGCGCCCATCGCGGGACTGGCGGGTTCACGCTGCTCGAACTGTTGGTCGTGATAGCCATCATCGCGCTGGCCACGGCCGGCGTCGGGATGGCGATGCGGGACTCCGGCCAGGCGACGCTCGACCGCGAAGCCGAGCGGCTCGCCGCCCTGCTCGAAGCCGCCCGCGCGCAATCACGCGCTGCCGGGGTCGCGGTGCGCTGGCGCCCCACGCCGGATGGGCCGGGCAATTTCAGCTTCGATGGCCTGCCATCCAACTCGCTGCCTACGGCATGGCTCGCCGACGGCATCACGGCCCAGCCGATGACGGCGGAGGGCGCCGCCGTGCCGGCACTTCAACTGGGCCCCGATCCGATCATCGCGGCGCAGCAGGTGCTGATCACCTCCGATGGTCCGCCGAGCCGCAGCCTGCGCATCGGCACCGACGGGCTGCGCCCCTTCGCGGTGGTAACGCCGTGAAGCGGCAGTTCCGAAGCCGCATGCTCGGCTTCACGCTGATCGAGGTGCTGGTCGCGCTGGGCATCGTCGCGATCGCGCTGATGGCCGGCACGCAGGCGACGATGGCGCTCACGCGCAATGCGCAGCGCCAGTCCGACGTGATGCTGGCGCAAATGTGCGCCGAGAACGAGCTGATCAAGGCCCGCCTGGCGCGGCAACTTCCCGCCGTCGGCGATGCGGGCCTGATCTGCACCCAGGCCAACGTGAACTTCGGCGTCACGGTCTCGACCACGCCCACGCTGAACCCCAACTTCCGCCGCGTCGACGTGCAGGTTCGCGATGCCGACGAGGCACCGGTACTGCGGCTCTCCACCGTGGTGGGCCGCTACTGATGCGCAGGACGCGCGGCTTCACGCTGATCGAATTGCTGGTCGCGATCTCGGTCATGGCGCTGCTCGCGCTGATGAGCTGGCGCGGCCTCGATGGAATGGCGCGCGCGCAGGCCCAGAACCGCGAGCGCGGCGACGCCGTGCTCACGCTGCAGACCGCGCTGGCCCAATGGGGCGCCGATCTCGACGCCACCGTGGCGCTGTCGCAGACCCGCGCGATGGATTGGAACGGTCGCGTGCTGCGTCTCACCCGGCGCAGCACGGATGGCGGCACGCCGCGTGTCTACGTGGTGGCCTGGACCTTGCGCACGGACGCTGCCACCGGCACGCACTGGCGCCGCTGGCAGTCGCCCGGCTTCACGACTCGCGCGGAGTGGCAGCAGGCCTGGGACCGTGCCTCCGCCTGGGCAGAGGACGGCAGCAACGAGGCTCGCGGTGCGGAGGTCGACCTGATGCCGGCCGACGGCTGGCAGATCTACTACTTCCGCAACGACAGCTGGTCGCCCGCCGTCAGCGCCGAAGCGCTGGGAACCAACACGCCCCTGCCCGACGGCGTGCGGCTGGTCCTGAGCCTGCCGCCGGGCCCGGCGCTCGCGGGCCTCCTCACGCGCGACTGGGTGCGGCCCTCGGTGACGGTGCCCAAGACATGAAGCGCCGCATTCCCATTCATGCAAGCCGGCGTGAGTTCGGCGCCGCACTCCTGACGGCGATGCTCACCGTCACGCTGGTCGCGACCTTTGCAGTGGCGGCACTCTGGCAGCAATGGCGCGCGACGGAGATCGAAGGGGCGGAGCGGGCGCGGGTGCAGTCCGGCTGGATCCTGATCGGGGCGCTCGACTGGTCCCGGCTGATCCTGCGGGAGGACGCCCGCGCCAACGCCGTCACTGGCGGGGCCGATCATCTTGCCGAACCCTGGGCCATTCCGCTGGCAGAAGCCAAGCTGACCAGTTTCCTCGCCGCAGACAAGAACATCGCCAGCGATGCGCTCGAAGGGCTGCCCGACGCCTTTCTTTCGGGGCGCATCATCGACGCGCAATCCAAGCTCAATGTGAGGAATCTGGTGGAAGGCGGCAAGCCGGTGGAGTCAGCCGTCAAGGCCTTCGAAAAGCTCTTCCAGTTGCTCGGGCTGCCTGCCCAGGAAGTCCAGTTGATGGTCAGCAACCTGCAGCGGGCACTTCCAGCCACGGTGAGCGCGCCGGCCGGGACCACGGGCACGACGGGAACCACGGGCACGACGCCGGTGACTCCCGTACCCACCACGACCCCGACAACAACGGCGGCGGAAACCGACACCTCCACATCGGCCACCGGCCCCTTGATACCTCAGCACACCGACCAGTTGGTCTGGCTGGGCGTGTCCCCGACGACCGCGGCGGCCCTGGAACCCTATGTCACCATCCTGCCAACGGGCGGCACAAAGCTGAACATCAACACGGCCAGCGCCGAAGCACTGTTCGCCAGCGTACCGACGCTGGATCTCGCAAGTGCCAAGCGGCTGGTCGAGCGTAGGGCGCGAGCCTATTTCCGCAGCCTCGCCGACGCCAATGCGCTGGTCCAGCCAAGCACGGCGCAGTTCAGCGAGGGTCAGCACAGCATCGCAACCAACTACTTCGAAGTCCATGCCCGACTGCGCCTCGAAAGCGCCTGGGTGGACGAGCAAACCCTGTTGCGTCGGGACGGCATCGAAGTCCGAATCGTCTGGCGAGAGCGTGGCGCGGGCGCCACGGTGGCGCCACCCAAATCCTGACCCCGCGAGCGTCGCCAGCCCTATTGGATCAAAAATTTGCGCAGCGCCCGTAGCATCTGCGTGAGACGCTATCAAATTTGTAGCGCCTGCGATGACCCCACTTCTACAATAGTGACCCTTTCGTTTTCTCCATGGCCTTGCTGCTTGTAACCATTCCTCTCACACCCGGTTCGGCCACCGCCGAATACGGCTGGTCGGCGTGGTCCAGCGACGGCCGCAAGCTGCGTTCGCAGGGGAGCGCGCCGCCTGCGCTGCTGCCGGCGAGCGACGAAGTCATCCTCGGCGTCCCCTCCGCCATGCTCTCGTGGCACCAGGTCACCTTGCCGCAGGGCAGCATGAGCGGCGCGGTGCGCCTGCGCTCGGTGCTCAACGGCCTGCTCGAAGACCGCCTGCTCGACGATCCCGAATCCCTGCATTTCGCACTGGAACCCGGGGCCCGCGTGGGCGTCCCCGTCTGGGTGGCGGCGTGCAACCGGATCTGGCTTCGCAGCGCCGTGCAGGCGCTTGAAGCTGTGGGACGCCGCGTCACACGCATCATTCCGGAGTTCGCACCCCAGCCGGCCGGGGTCCCGACCATGGTCTTCGCCATCGGCGAACCTGGCGCGGCACTGTGCGTGGTTTGCGGCACCGACGGGGTCGCGATGCTGCCACTCGACAGCGCCGGTCTCGCGCTGGCCGGCAACCTTCCCGTTGACACTACCGCGCTGGCCGAACCCGCGGTCGCCGAACTGGCAGAAAGCGTGCTCGGCTATCGCGTTCCCATCGTCAAGCCCGCGGAACGCTGGCTCCGGGCCAGCGAATCGCAGTGGGACCTCGCTCAATTCGATCTCGCCTCCACCGGCCGCGCCCGCGCGGGCAAGAAGTTCGTCGCGATCTCGCGCGCGCTGTGGCACGGCCCGCAGTGGCGCGCCGCCCGATGGGGCGCCGTGATCCTGGTGCTGGCGCAACTGATCGGCCTCAACGCATGGGCCTGGAAGGAGCGCAATGCGCTCGATGCCAAGCGCCATGCGATACGCAACGTGCTCACGCAGACTTTCCCCTCGGTGCAACTGGTGGTCGACGCCCCGCTCCAGATGCAGCGCGAAGTCGCCGCATTGCAGCTAGCGACCGGTGGCGTCACGGCCAGCGACTTCGAACCCATGCTCGGCGCGCTGGCCGCGAGTCTCCCGCGAGGCCGCGCGCCCACTGCCATCGACTTCAGCGCCGGCCAGCTGCGATTGCGCGGCCTCGGCCTGCAAGCCGCGGAGCTCGGCAACGTGACCGCCGCCATGGCATCGCGCGGCTACAACGCCCGCAGCGAGGGCGACCTGCTTCTCGTGCAGTCGGCGGAGGCAGCACGATGAAGGGGTTCGAATCACTCAAGGCGCGCTGGCAGGCCTGGTGGCCCGAACTCGAGCCGCGCGAGCAACGCATGATCGCCATCGCAGCCGCGCTCGTCGTGCTTGCGCTGTTCTGGTGGGTGGCGCTGGCCCCGGCGCTGCGCACGCTGTCGTCGGCACCGGCCGAACACGCGCAGCTCGATGTCCAATTGCAGCGGATGACCAGCCTGCAAACGCAGGCCAAGGCCCTGCAATCCCAGCCACGCGCGAGCCGCGACGACGCCATGCGCGGTCTCGAGACATCGGTGCGCCAGAACCTCGGCCCCAACGCGCAGATGCAACCCGCGGGCGCCGGCGAGGGCGTGACCATCGCACTGCGCTCGGTGCCGGCGGACGCGCTCGCCCAGTGGTTCGGACAGGCACGCAGCAACGCGCGTGCCGTTCCGCGCGAAGTGCACCTGACCCGCAGCACGCAGAGCGCTTCGCCTCCTTCGCCTCCATCCTCGTCCCAGCCCGCCTCCGCGACGACAGGGGATTCGCCGCGCGTGCGATGGGACGGCACCGTGGTCATGAGCCTGCCTGCGCGCTGACCCAGCATGGCCACACGTTTCCCCAGCCCCGACGCCCCCGCCAAGTCCGCCTGGCGATGGGCCGTGCTCGGCATGCTTATCGGCACCTTGCTGGCGTTCTCGCTTTTTGCGCCGGCACGCTGGCTCGCGGCCGGCCTGGCCCGGTGGAGCAACGGCCACCTGCAACTGGTCAACGCACGCGGAACGGTCTGGACCGGATCGGCCGGTGTCGTGTTCTCGAGCGGCGCAGGCGGCGCGGAGGCGATCTCGCTGCCCGGAACGCTCGGCTGGACATTGCGGCCGCGCTGGGACGGAGTGACGGCCGCGCTCGATCTCTCCTGCTGCGCGGCCAAGCCGCTCGAATTCAACGCGCGTCCGCGTGCGAGCGGCCTCGAGCTCGAATGGCGCGACGGCCAGTCGCGCTGGCCCGCCGCGATGCTCGCCGGCTTCGGCGCGCCATGGAACACGCTCAAGCTCGACGGCATGCTGGACGTTTCGACCCAGGCCTTCGTCCTGCGCTCGAGCGGTCCGCAATTGGCGCTCGAAGGGCGCGCAACGCTCGACGCCACCGACATTTCTTCCAGTCTCTCGACCTTGAAACCGATGGGCAGCTACCGCGTTGCCCTCGAGGGAGGCGCTGCGCCGACCCTCCTGCTGACCACACGCGATGGAAGCAGCCTGCAGCTCAGCGGCAGCGGCCGCTGGAACGGCCTCGCTTTCCGATTCGACGGGGAGGCCAGCGCAGCGCCGGGGCGGGAAGACGCACTTTCGAACTTGTTGAACATCATCGGGCGACGCGAAGGCGCGCGCTCGCTCATCACACTGGGTTGACCATGAAGCCAAAGACTTCGACCGGCATCCGCATCGGAACCATCGCGCTCGCCGCGCAGATGCTGATCGCGGCCTGCATTCCTTCCGCGTTCGCACAGGAAACCATCGTGCGGCGCGGCGAACCGATCACGCTGAACTTCACCAACGCCGAGATCGAGTCCGTCGCACGGACCATGGCGGTCGTGACCGGCCGCGACGTGGTCGTCGACCCGCGCGTCAAGGGCACGCTCACGCTGCAGACCGACCGCGCCATCTCCCCGGACGCGGCGTTCAACCAGTTCGCGGCGGCGCTGCGGCTGCAGGGTTTTGCGGTGGTGCAGTCCGAAGGGCTCTACAAGGTGGTGCCGGAAGCCGACGCCAAGCTGCAGAGCAGCACGGTGACCACTTCCACCCCCACTTCGTCGAGCGTGAACGGCAATCAGATCGTCACGCAGATCTTCAAGCTCAACTACGAATCGGCCAACAACCTGCTGCCGGTGCTGCGCCCGCTGATCGCGCCCAACAACACGATCAACGTGAACCCGGGCAACAACTCGCTGGTGATCACCGACTACGCCGAGAACATGCGCCGCCTCGCACGCATCGTGGCAGCGCTGGACGTGCCGAACGCTTCGGACATCGAAGTGATTCCGCTGAAGCATTCGATCGCCACCGACATGGTGCCGCTGATCACGCGGCTGCTCGAAGGCGGCGCGAGCACGAGCCCGGGCGCCACCACGCCGGGCTCGGTCGATTCGTCGTTCCGCACCACGCTGCTTGCCGAGCCGCGCGGCAACGCGCTCATCCTGCGAGCAGCCAACCCGGCGCGCGCACAGTTGGTCCGCACGCTGGTCGACAAGATCGACCGCCCGGCCATCGACAGCGGTAACGGCGCCGCCGGCAATGTCTACGTGGTCTATCTGAAGAACGCCGATGCGGTCAAGCTCGCAGCGACCTTGCGTGCGGCGATGTCGGCAGAAGCACGTGGCGGCACCGGTGGCCTTCAGGGCACCACGGGCGGCGGCACCCAGCAGGCCTCGCAGCAACTCAACACCGCACAAAGCGGCCTGTCGCAGGCCAGTTCGGCTGCAACGGCGCCCCTCAACCCCAACGCCAACCAGCCGTCGACCGGCGGCCAGGTGCAGGCCGACCCGTCCACCAATTCGCTGATCATCACGGCGCCCGAACCACAGTACCGGCAGATGCGCGCGGTGATCGACCGCCTCGACGGCAAGCGCGCGCAGGTGCTGGTCGAAAGCCTGATTGTCGAAGTGAACGCCGACAAGGCGGCGGAGTTCGGCATCCAGTGGCAGACCGGCATCGGCAACAGCGGCGACCGGAACGTGGGCTTCATCGGCACCAACTCCAGCCTGGGCGGCCAGAACATCGTCGACCTGGCGGTCGGCCTGGCGACCGGCAACACCGCTACGCGGCCTTCGACCGGCATCAATTTCGGCATCGGCACCAAGTACGGCGGCCAATACATCCTGAGCTTTGTCGCGCGTTTTCTCGAGAGCAATGGCGAGGGCAACGTGCTGTCGACGCCCACGCTGCTGACGCTGGACAACGAGGAGGCCAAGATCGTGATCGGCCAGAACGTGCCCTTTCTGACGGGCCAGTTCACCAACACGGGTGCTGCCAACGGATCGGTCAATCCGTTCCAGACGATCGAGCGCAAGGACGTCGGCCTGACCCTGCGGGTGCGACCGCAGATCAACGAGAGCAACACCGTCAAGATGTCGATCTTCCAGGAGGTCTCGACCATCCAGGCGTCGACCCTGAACAACGTGAACGGCCCGACCACCAACAAGCGCAGCATCGAATCGAACGTGGTGGTGGACGACGGCAACATCATCGTGCTCGGCGGGCTGCTGCAGGACGAGTATTCGAGCGGCACGGAAAAGGTGCCCTTGGCCGGCGACATCCCGATCCTCGGCAATCTCTTTAAGAGCGAAACGCGCTCGCGCAAGAAAACCAACCTGATGGTGTTCCTGCGGCCCGTGGTGGTGCGCGACAACGCCGTCGGCGACCAACTCGCCCTCGACCGCTACGACGCCATCCGCGGCCTGCAGCAGACCTCGCAGCCGGAGAAGAACATCTTCCTGCGCAGCGTGGATGAGTCCGCAGTGCTGCCGGCGGCGCCGCCCGGGCAGGGCATGCAGCCCTTGGCACCTACACCCACACTGCCGCCGGCCGCCAACCCGGACCGCCGCATCGAGGGCACGCGCCTGGTGCCGCCGCCGCTCACCCCGAGCGACACGCGGGCACTGCGCCCAAGCACCATGAAGGGCGCATTGCCACCCACCGCCGACCCATCGACGGGCCGCGAATTGCCCTAGAGTCAGGTCGTGCGCTATCCCCTCCCCTACGCCTTCGCGCGCGGCCAGCAGTTGTTGCTGGAAGAAACGGACGAAGGCAGCTATACCCTCTGGATGCCCAAGGTGCCTCCGCGCAGCGCGCTGGGCGAAGTGCTGCGCAAGTACCAGGTCAAGACTTTTGAGCCACTGGCGCCCGAACAGCTGGCTCAGCGCATCAGCGCAGCCTATGCGCAGGGCGAATCGAACGCCGCCGCCGTGGTTAGCGAGGTCCAAGGCGACGCCGACCTCTCGCGCATGATGCAAGAACTGCCGGCGGTCGAGGACTTGCTCGAATCGGCCGGCGACGCGCCGATCATCCGCATGCTCAACGCACTGCTCACGCAGGCGGCGCGCGACGGCGCCAGCGACATTCACATCGAGCCCTACGAGCGGACGTCTTCGGTGCGCTTTCGCATCGACGGCACGCTGCGCGAAGTCGTGCAGCCCAATCGCGCGCTGCATGCGGCGCTGATCTCGCGCCTGAAGATCATGGCCGACCTCGACATCTCCGAAAAGCGCCTGCCGCAGGACGGACGCATCAGCCTGCGAATCGGCACCCGCGCAGTCGACGTGCGCGTGTCGACGCTGCCGTCGGCGCACGGCGAGCGCGCGGTGCTGCGTTTGCTCGACAAATCGGAAAGCAAGCTCACGCTCGAATCGGTCGGCATGCAGGGCGACACCCTCGCGCGTTTCGAGCAGTTGATCGGCCAGCCGCACGGCATCATCCTGGTGACCGGACCGACCGGCTCGGGCAAGACCACCACGCTCTACGCCGCGCTCAGCCGGCTCGACGCGAGCAGCAGCAACATCATGACGGTCGAAGACCCGATCGAGTACGAGCTGCCAGGCGTCGGTCAGACCCAGGTCAACGCCAAGATCGAACTGACCTTCGCCAAGGCCCTGCGCGCTATCCTGCGGCAGGACCCGGACGTGATCATGATCGGCGAAATCCGCGACTTCGAAACCGCGCAAATCGCCATCCAGGCATCGCTCACCGGCCACCTCGTGCTCGCGACGCTCCACACCAACGACTCCGTCAGCGCCGTCACGCGCCTGACCGACATGGGCGTGGAGCCGTTCCTGCTCAGCTCGTCGCTGCTCGGCGTGCTGGCGCAGCGGCTGGTTCGCAAGCTGTGTCCCGTCTGCTCTGTGCCCACAGATGGTGGCGAAGGTCAACCCGTCGGCTGCACCGCCTGCGGTCAGACCGGCTACCAGGGCCGCACCGGCATCTTCGAACTGCTCGTGGCCGACGACACCGTGCAGTCGCTCATCCACAACCGCGCCCCCGAAAGCCAGATCTTCGTCGCCGCCGAGCGCGGCGGCCTGCGCTCCATGCGCGAAGATGGCGAACGCCTCCTCAAGGCCGGCGTCACCTCACGAGCCGAACTTCTGAGGGTCACCAGAGACTAAGCAGCCCTCCGCAAGCCACGCTCCCATTCGCAGGTTGCCCCGGATCCGGCTCCGCCGGTCCGAAGGCAACGCCCCCGGAAGGGGGTTGGCGGCCACACGAAGTGGGCAAGCCTGGGGGAGAGAGAATCGCCAGATGCCCGCCTATTCGTTTGACGCCATCGACCAGCAAGGCCAGCCCCGCAAGGGCGTGCTCGAAGCCGATACCGCCCGCGGTGCGCGCGGCATGCTGCGCGCACAGGCGCTGATCCCCCTCGCCGTCACACCCGTCGGCAGCGTTGAAAGCGGCGCACCGGCCGCCGGTGGGTGGCGCCGGATGTTCGGCGGCGGCCGCATCTTCAGTTCCACGACCCTGGCCGTCTGGACCCGCCAGATCGCTGGCCTGGTGTCTTCGGGCCTCCCGCTCGAACGCGCACTCACCGCACTGACCGACGAAGCCGAGAGCGAAGCGCAACGCAACCTGGTCGCCTCCTTGCGCGCCGAAGTCAACGCCGGCTCGCCCTTCGGTCGCGCGCTCGCGCAACATCCCCGCGAGTTCTCCCCGATCTACACCGCCGTGATCGGTGCCGGCGAACAGAGCGGCAACCTCGGCCTCGTGCTGGAGCGCCTGGCCGATGACCTCGAACAGCGGCAGGCGTTGCAACAAAAGCTCGTCGGCGCGGCCCTGTATCCGGCGATCGTGACGCTGGTCGCGATCGTCATCGTGATCTTTCTCGTGAGCTACGTCGTGCCGCAGGTCGCCAACGTGTTCGCAGGCACCAAGCGCGCGCTGCCCATCCTCACGGTGGCGATGCTGGCCCTCAGCGATTTCGTGCGCAACTACGGGTGGTTGATGCTGGGCGTCATCGTCATCGGCACCATCGGCGCTCGAATGGCGCTCGCCCGCGAGGCCTTTCGCGAGAAGTTCGATGCGGCGTGGCTCAATCTCCCGCTCGTCGGCAAGCTCTCCCGCGGCTACAACGCGGCGCGCTTCGCGAGCACGCTGGCGATGCTGGCGACGGCCGGCGTGCCCATCCTGCGTGCGCTGCAGGCCGCCTCCGAAACACTCGGCAATCGGGCCATGCGCGCCGATGCGCTCGATGCGCTCGTGCTGGTGCGCGAAGGCGCGCCGCTGGCTTCGGCGCTGGCGCAGAAGAAGCGCTTCCCGGGCATCGTCTCGATGTTCGCGCGCCTCGGCGAGCAGACCGGCACCTTGCCGCTGATGCTGCAGCGTGCGGCGAACCAGCTCGGCGCGGAAGTGCAGCGCCGCGCCATGCACCTCGCCACGATCCTGGAGCCCTTGCTGATCGTGGCGATGGGCGGCGTGGTGATGCTGATCGTCCTCGCGGTGCTGATGCCCATCATCCAATTGAACCAATTCGTGAAGTAGCTCTATGGCGGTCTCCCTTGACGATAAGTTGGTGGTGGCGATCTCCTCGCGTGCACTCTTCAATCTGGAAGAAGAAAACCGGATCTTCGAATCAGGCGACGACGCGGGCTACATGAAACTGCAGCTCGACCGCCTCGACGTGCCGGCCCAGCCGGGCATCGCCTACTCGCTGGTGCGCAAGCTGCTGCGCTTCAACGACGACGGCAAGCAGCGCGTCGAGGTCGTGATCCTGTCGCGCAACGACCCGGTGTCGGGGATGAGGATCTTCCGCTCGGGCGCGGCCAACGGCATCTCGCTGCAACGCGGCGTGTTCACACAGGGGCGGCCGCCGTTCGGCTACCTGCGGCCGTTGCGTGCGCACCTCTTCCTCTCGGTCAATGCGGAAGACGTGCGCGAGGCCCTCGTTGCCGGATTCCCTGCAGCGCGGGTGCTCGTCGAATCGGTGCATGCCAGCGATGCCTATCCGAATGAAGTGCGCATCGCCTTCGACGGCGATGCGGTGCTCTTCAGCGACGAGGCCGAGCGCGTGTTCCAGGCCGAAGGTCTCGACGCCTTCCAACTGCACGAGTCGAGCAAGGCCCAGATGCCGCTGCCTGAAGGGCCGTTCAAGCCGCTGCTCGCGGCGCTGCATCGGCTGCAGCAGGCCAGCAGCCCGGCCATGCGCATTCGCACGGCGCTGGTGACCGCACGCAGCGCGCCCGCGCACGAGCGCGCCATCCGCACGCTGATGAACTGGAAGATCAAGGTTGACGAAGCAATGTTCCTCGGTGGCCTGCCCAAGGGCGAGTTCCTGCGCGAATTCGAGCCCGACTTCTTCTTCGACGACCAGACCGGCCACGTCGATGCGGCTGCGCGCCATGTGCCCTCTGGGCACGTCGCCAGCGGCATCAGCAATCCGCGCTGAGCCGCTCGGGCAGAAAGCTACCTGCTTCTCCAGCCCTGCGTCCGCGCCAGCACCGAGCGGCCCGCCAGTGCGAACAAGCCACGGCCGAGTGCGGCCGTCAGCATGATCAGCGACGCCATGGCCGCTGCCGGCGCGACATCGCCCGCATCGTCCATGTTCAGCACCGCGATGGCAGCCAGCGTGGTCTGCGGTGCGTAGAGGAAGACCACCGCCGATACCGTTGTCATCGCATTGACGAAGAAGTAGCCCGCGACGTCGAGCACGGTCGGCATCGCCACCGGCAGGTGCACGCGCCACAGCGTGCGCCAGAAAGGCACGCCCATCGATTCCGACACCAGTTCGTACTCGCGGTCGAGCTGGCGCAGCGCCGTGAGCGAAGTCAGGTGCGCGACCGAGAAGAAGTGCGCAACCGTGCAGATCACGAGGATCGCCATGCCGCCGTAGAGCCCGCGCAGCGGATTCGATGGCGCGTTGAAGAAGAAGATGTAGCCCACGCCCAGCACAAGGCCGGGCACGGCGAGCGGCAGATTCGCGAGCAGGTTGAGCACCTCGCGCAACAGCACGAAGTGGCGCGGCTTCTCGACCAGGTAGGCCGAGACAAAGGTGGCGATAGCACCCGCCACCGCGGCGCCCACCGCGAGGCGCAGCGAGTTGAAGTAGCTGCCCCAGCCGCCGCCATCCATATTGCTGAAGTCGTAGTTCTTGAGCGAAGGCGCGAGCTTGTAAGGCCAGTAGGTCGCCAGCGAGGCGAACACCGCCATGCCGATCATCACGACGATGCAGAACGCGATCAGCAGGCATGCGGCCAGCAACGCTCGGTCGCGCACCGGCATGGGCTCCGGCACGTAGAGCGTGGCGCGCGCGGACAAGGCCGCAGCCTGCAGGCGACGCACGCGGCGCTCGACCAGGAAGGACAGCACGGCAGGAATCAGCAGCACGAAACCGACCACCGCGCCCATCTGGAAGTTCTGTTGCCCCACGACCTGCTTGTAGATGTCGGTCGCGAGCACTCCAGTCTGGCCACCCACCACCTTGGGCACCCCGAAGTCGGTGATGACCAGCACGAAGACCACCATGCCGGCAACGATCAAGCCGTAGCGCGATGCCGGCAGCGTCACGGTGCGGAAGATGCGCCAGCGCGACGCGCCGAGCGTCTGTGCTGCCTCGTAGAGGCGGCCGTCGGACGTGGCCATCGCCGTGGTGAGAATCAGCAGCGCGTGCGGCAAGGTCCAGAACACCGAGCCGAGCACGATGCCCAAGGGGCCGTAGATCGACACGTCGCCGAGCCAGCCCTTGAACACGCCCTGGTTGCCGAACAGGTAGACCAGGCTGATCGCCGGCAGCAGCGAGGGCGCGAGCAGCGGCATCAACGCGATGGCGCGCAACAGTCCCTTGCCGCGCATGCACGAGAGCGTGAGCCCGTAGGCATACACATAGGAGATGCCCGTGCACAACGCCGCGCTGACCACTGCGAGCCAGACACTGTTGAAAGCCGACCGCACGAGCGCGGGGTTGTCGACGTAGTGCGCGAAGTTCGCGAGCCCCACGAACGCGCCCGCGCGATCGAAAAAGCTCTGCCCGACCAGCGCACCCACCGGCAGCGCCACGATCACGATCAGCACGGCCACGGCCAGCAATACGGCAGCGCCCGTCAGCCAGCGGTCGCGATCGAAAGCGCTGCGTTGGCGCGGCAGTTCGGTCGTCCGGGCAGCGATCGTCGACACGGTCGTGGAGTCGACGTCGGCGAGGGCGCTCAACGCGCCAACACCGACAGCGCGTGCTGCGGCAGCTGGATGTGCACCATGCTGCTGGGCACCAGCGGATCGACGCCACGATGGTCCACCGGCAGATCGGCCTCGATCTCGATGCCCAACGGCTCGCAGGCGAGGCGCGCGGCCGTCCGGTTGCCGAAGAACTCGGTGTCCAGAAGGCGCGCCGCGAAGCTGTTGATGCCCACGTCGTCGCCGAAGCGACGGACCACCACGTGCTCCGGCCGGATGCCGATGGTGGCCTGCGCGCCCACGCCGACGTCACCCGGCTCGCAGACCAGTTCGCTGTCGCGCACACGCATCCTGCCGTCGGGCAGCACGGTCGCGGCCAGCATGTTCATGCGGCCGACGAAGCTCGCGACGAAGCGGGTGCGCGGACGGTGGTAGAGCTCATCGGGCGTGCCAGCCTGTTCGATGCGGCCGTTGTGCATCAGCACCACGCGGTCCGCCATCGACAGCGCCTCTTCCTGGTCGTGCGTGACCATGATCGTCACGACGCCGAGGCGCTTCTGCAGCGCGCGGATTTCGGTGCGCAGGCTGGTGCGAACCTGGGCATCGAGCGCGGACAGGGGCTCGTCCAGCAAAAGGAGGCGCGGATTGGGCGCCAGCGCACGCGCCAGTGCCACGCGTTGCTGCTGGCCGCCAGAGAGCTGCACCGGATACTTGTCGGCGTGCGCGGCCAGCCCGACGAGATCGAGCATCTCGCGCGAGCGCTTGGCGATCTCCCGCGCCAGCGCCCCTGTCGGCTGCAGGCCGTAGGCGATGTTCTGCGCCGCCGTGAGATTGGGAAAGAGCGCGTACGACTGGAACACCACGCCGAAGCCACGCGCAGCCGGCGGCAGACCCGCGATGTCCTGGCCGCCCAGCAGCAACTGGCCGTGGTCCGCGTGTTCGATGCCGCAGACGATGCGCAGCAGCGTGGTCTTGCCGCAGCCCGAAGGCCCGAGCAGACACACGAACTCACCGGGTTCGATATCCAGGTCGATCCCGTCGAGCACGCGGGAGTTGCCGAAGGATTTGCCGATGCCGCGCAGGGAAAGGAAACTCGTCATGCGCGACCCGTCACTGCGGAGCCTTTTTTTCGGACTTCGACTCGTAGCGTTTGGACCACTCGGTCAGGATGCGTTCGCGATTCGCGGCAGCCCAGTCGAAATCGTTCTTCGCGAGCAGCTTCTCGACGTCGCCCGGCACGAACTCCAGCTTTTCCTGGATGCCCGGCAGCACGAGCACGGCGAAATTCTTCGCATAAAGCTCGTTCGCCTGCTTCGTCACGGCCCAGTCGGCCAGCGCCTTCGCGGCCTCGGCCTTCTTCGTCGTCTTCATGATGCCGGTGGCTTCCATGTCCCAGCCGAGGCCTTCCTTGGGCAGCACGATGTCGATGGGCGCGCCGTCGCGCTTGGTCTTGTTGGCGCGGTACTCGAAGGACATGCCGAGCGCGAATTCGCCAGCGCCTGCCTGGCGGCAGGGCTTGCTGCCGGACTGGCTGTAGATGCCGATGTTCTGGTGCAGGGCGTCCATGTACTGCCACGCCTTCTGCTCGCCCATCATCTGGATCCAGCCCGAAACCATCAGGTAGCCGGTGCCCGAAGCGGCCGGGTTCGGCATGGTGATCTGGCCCTTGTAGACCGGGTTCGTCAGATCGGCCCAGCTCGTGGGCTTGGGCAGGTTCTTCTTCTGCGCCTCGGCGGTGTTGAAGCACACGGCGGAGGACCACACGTCCATGCCGACCCACTTGGGCGGATTCGCGCTGTCGCGCATCGTCGGCTTGATGGCTTCCAGACCCTTCGGCGCGTAGGGCTGCAGCATGCCTTCCTTGTCGAGCAGCATCAGCGAGGTGGCGGCCAGCCCCCAGACCACGTCGGCCTGCGGGTTGGACTTTTCGGCGAGCAGCTTGGCCGTGACGATGCCGGTGGAGTCGCGAACGAACTTCAGTTCGATCGAGGGGTTGTCCTTCTCGAAGGCCGCCTTGTAGGCCTGCACCTGATCGGCTTCGAGCGCGGTGTACACCAGCAGCTCGGTACGGCCCTGGGCGGCCGCGCCGACACCGATGGTCAGCAAGACGGCGGGCAAGGCCCATTGAAAAGTGCGACGCAACATGGGGATCCTCTTGGGGTTGTGGCTGGGCAGCAGACTGCCGATCGGTGCGCGGCTCCGCGCGAAACCCGTCGATCATCCGGAGGGCATGTGACAGGCGTTTGTCAATTCCCCATGCACCGGGCAGCCTGTCACGGGGCCGTCATGCCGCCGACACGTTTCAGCGCCGCTTAAGCTTGCGGCGCTTGCGGGGCGCTACGATGAAAGATACGCGCCGTTCTGGCGTGAACCCAGGTCCACGCCATGACTGAGCCTACACAAGCCCCTAAGAACATCCTTGCCACCCTGCGCCGCATCGGCGCACTTGCGGCGCCCTACTTCCGGTCGGAGGAAAAGTGGGTGGCGCGCGGCCTGCTTGCAGCCATCGTCGCGCTCAACCTGGGCGTGGTCTACATGCTGGTGCTGAACAACCAGTGGTACGCGCGCTTCTACGACGCATTACAGAACAAAGATCAGGCCGTGTTTTGGAGGGAGATCGTCTTTTTCTGCTGGATCGCCGCCGCCTACATCGTGATCGCGATCCTCAAGTTCTATCTGACGCAGCTGCTGCAGTTGCGGTGGCGTGCGTGGATGACGCGCAGCTACCTGTCGCGCTGGATGGCGAATCACACCTTCTATCACCTCGAGCTTGCGCGCTACGGGCAGAACGATGGACAGACGCCGGACAACCCGGACCAGCGCATCCAGGAGGACATGCAGATCTTCACCGACTACACGATGACGCTGTCGATGGGGCTGCTGAACGCCGTGGTCACGCTGGTGAGCTTCATCGGCATCCTGTGGGGTCTGAGCGGCGTCGTGAGCCTGCCGCTGTTCGGCAGTACCTATGAGGTTCCGGGCTCGATGGTCTGGATCGCGCTGGCCTACTGCGCGGCCGGCACGGTCATCACCCACTACATCGGCAGGCCGCTGATCGGGCTGAACTTTCAGCAGCAACGCTACGAAGCCGACTTCCGCCACCATCTGGTGCGCGTGCGGGAGTACAGCGAGGCCATCGCGCTGGACCGCGGCGAGCAGGTCGAGCATGGGCAGCTCAAGCTGCGCTTCGGCTCGGTGCTGAAGAACTACCTGCAGTTGATCAAGAAACAGAAGAACCTGGTGGCCTTCACGGCTTCGTTCGGGCAAGCCTCGGTGGTCTTTGCGTTCATCGTGCAGGCGCCGCGCTTCTTCAGCGGCGCAATCCAGCTCGGGCAGCTGATGCAGGTCAACTCGGCATTCGGCCGTGTGCAGGATTCGCTGAGCTGGTTCGTCGACAACTACGACCGCGTCGCCGTCTGGCGCGCGACCGCGGACCGGCTGACCTCGTTCGAGGCGGCCATGCGGGCCCATGACGGCACCGTCAGTGCGCTGGAACGCACACCATCGAAGGCCGGCGAGGGCCTGAACGCCGCCGATGTCAGTGTCGCCTTGCCCACCGGTGCGTCGCTGATCCAGGGCGCCGCCCTGTCGGTGAAGCCGGGTGACTCCGTGCTGCTGCAAGGCCCCTCGGGCAGCGGCAAGTCGACGCTGTTCCGTTCCTTCGCCGGCATCTGGCCGTTCGCGAACGGCCGGGTCTCGGTGCCAGACAACGCGATGTTCATCCCGCAACGGCCGTACGTGCCCAACGGCCGCCTGCGCGACGCGCTGGCCTACCCCGAGCCGGCAAGCAAATACACGGACGCGCAACTCGTGCAGGCCCTCGACGATGCCTTGCTGCCCGACCTCGCAGGCCGGCTCGACGACAGCGACGCGTGGAGCCAGAAGCTCTCGGGCGGCGAGCAGCAGCGCCTGGCCATCGCTCGCGTCCTGCTGCGCAAACCGGCCTGGCTGTTCGCCGACGAGGCCACCAGTGCGCTCGATGCCGAAGCGGAAGAGACCCTGTACAAGCGGCTTGCGGCCGGCGTTCGCGCCGCGGGTGGCGCGATGGTGTCGATCGCGCACCGGGCATCGGTCGGCGCCTTCCACGACAGGCGCTGGACGCTGGTGCCGGAAACCGACGGCGCGTCGGCGCGCTACAGGGTCGAGGCCACGTAGCGCTCCCAGCCCCGCGAGCGCAGTTCGCACGCGGGGCAGTTGCCGCAGCCGTAGCCCCAGGCGTGGCGCTGCTCCCGGTCGCCGAGGTAGCAGGTGTGCGTGTCCTCGACGATCAGGTCGATCAGCGGGACGCCGCCCAGCCGGTGCGCCATCGCCCAGGTCTCTGCCTTGTCTATCCACATCAGCGGCGTCTCGATCACGAAGCGCCGATCCATGCCGAGCGACAACGCAAGCTGCATCGCCTTCATCGTGTCGTCGCGGCAGTCGGGATAGCCGGAGAAATCCGTCTCGCACACGCCGGTGACGATCACCTCCAGCCCGCGCCGGTAGGCCAGCGCGCCAGCAAGGGTGAGGAACAGCAGGTTGCGCCCGGGAACGAAGGTGTTCGGCAGTCCGTTCGCCTGCATCTCGAAGGCAATGTCCTGCGTGAGCGACGAAGCGCTGACCTGGCCCAGCACATCGACCGACAGCATGTGGTCCTCGCCCAGCCGCGGCGCCCAGTGCGGGAAGCGCTCCCGCAGATGCGCCAGCACGGTGATTCGCGCTTCGAGTTCGACGCGATGGCGCTGGCCGTAGTCGAAGCCGACGGTTTCCACGCGCTCAAATTTGTCGAGTGCGTCGGCGAGACAGGTGGCGGAGTCCTGGCCGCCCGAGAAAAGGACGAGTGCGGTGTTGTGCATGGCGACCGACTCTCTAGAGGAAGCGCTCCAGCAGCTTGCGCGAGGGGCGGTCCAGCGACTTCACGTCGGGAATGCGGAACTGCACGCCATGCGCGCTGGCGATCAGCAGCGCGCCGCCTTCCAGGCGACGGATGTCCTCCTCGGCCTTGAGCACGAAGCTGCTCTCGCCGCGGTCGGTGCTCACCTGCCAGGTGCTGGGAACGCCGAAGCTCGACACCTTGTGCAGTTTCAGCAGCGTCGGCGCGAAATCGCGCGCGACCAGATCCTCGTCGAGCAACTGGCGCAACGATGCGGGCAGCACGTCCATCCGGTCGATCCACACGAGTTCGCGGCCATCGCTGCCGACGAGTGAAATGCCGTCGTCCGGCGCGGTGAGCGGAAACGCGCGCACCGGCACCACGCCGACATGGCGCATGCCTTCGGCATCGGTCAGCACGAGGCGGCCGAACGCATCGCGTTCCAGTTGAAGTCGGTCCATCATGCTTCCCCCGCCGGATGGGCTGCGTGGCTGCCGAGCGCCATCGCCACCGCCGCGCGTTCGTCCGCAGCGCCGGCGCTCTCGTCGTCGGCTTGCCGCAATTGCGCCTGGTAGAGCCGCCAGTAGGCGCCCTGCCGGGCCATGAGTTCGTCGTGCGGACCGACTTCGACGATCTCGCCGCGGTCCATCACCACCAGCCGATCGGCCTTGCGCAGCGTCGAGAGGCGGTGCGCGATGGCGATCGTCGTGCGGCCTTGCACCAGATTGTCGAGCGCCTTCTGGATTTCCTTCTCGGTCTCGGTGTCGACCGCCGACGTGGCCTCGTCGAGGATCAGGATGCGCGGGTCGATCAGCAGCGCTCGCGCGATGCTGATGCGCTGGCGCTCGCCGCCCGAAAGCCCCTGGCCGCGCTCGCCGACCAGCGAGTCGTAGCCATGCGCGAGCCGCAGAATGAAGTCGTGCGCATGCGCGGCGCGGGCCGCGGCGACGATCTCCTCGCGCGTGGCATCGGGCTTTCCGTAGGCGATGTTCTGCGCGATGGTGCCGAAGAACAGGAAGGGCTCCTGCAGCACCAGCCCCACGTGGCGCCGGTAGTCGGCCACCGCGAAGCGGCGAATGTCGGTGCCGTCGACCCTGATGGCGCCGTCGGTCACGTCGTAGAAGCGGCAGATCAGGTTGACCAGCGTGCTCTTGCCCGATCCGCTGTGGCCCACGAGGCCGATCATCTCGCCGGGCTCGATGACGAGATCGAGGTCGCGGATCACCGCGCGGCTGCCGTAGCGGAAGCCCACGTCGGCCATCTCGATGCGTCCCTGCACGCGCTCGACCTTCACCGGATTGGCCGGCTCGGGCACGTTGCTCACGTGGTCGAGGATGTCGAAGATGCGCTTGGCGCCGGCCGCCGCCTTTTGCGTGACCGAGACGATGCGGCTCATCGAATCGAGCCGCGTGTAGAAGCGCCCGATGTAGGCGATGAAGGCGGTGAGCACACCGACGGTGATGCGCCCGCGCGCCACCTGCCAGATGCCGAAGCCCCAGACCACGAGCAGGCCGATTTCCGTCAGCAGCGACACGCTGGGCGTGAACAGCGACCAGGTCTTGTTGAGCTTGTCGTTAACCTGCAGGTTGTAAAGGTTGGCGGCGTGGAAGCGGTCGGCTTCGCGCTTTTCCTGCGCGAAGGCCTTCACCACGCGGATGCCGGGAATGGTGTCGGCCAGCACGTTGGTCACCTCGCTCCACACGCGGTCGATCTTTTCGAAGCCGGTGCGCAGCCGGTCGCGCACGACGTGGATCATCCAGGCGATGAAGGGCAAAGGGACCAAAGTGACGACCGCCAGCAGCGGGTTGATCGAGAACAGGATCACCGCCGTCATCGTGATCATCAGCACGTCGGTCAGGAAGTCGAGCGCGTGCAGTGACAGGAAAACGTTGATGCGGTCAGTCTCCGAGCCGATGCGCGCCATCAGGTCGCCCGTGCGCTTGCCGCCGAAGTAATCCAGAGGCAACGTCAGCAAGTGTTCGTAAGTGGTGGTCCGCAGGTCGGCGCCGATACGTTCGGAGACCAGCGCCAGCATGTAAGTGCGCGCCCAACCCAGTGCCCAGCCGACCAGCGCCGCACCCAGCAGTGCGCTGAGGAACATCACCACCTTGGCGACCGCGATCTTCTGGCCGTTCTGGAACGGGATCAGGATGTCGTCCATCAGCGGGATGGTCAGGTATGGCGGCACCAGCGTGGCGGCGGTAGAGGCCAGCGTCAGCACGAAGCCGGTGATGAGCTGCTTTCGGTAGGGCTTGGCGAAGCGGCCCAGTCGCAGCAGCACCCAGGTGGAGGGCGGAGTCTGGAGTTCGGGCTCGGCGAGCGCGGCGTCGTCGACATCACCGCCATCGCCTGTCACCTGCGCGACTCCCGCCGCCTGCTGCTCGAAGAGCTTCTGCAGGCGCAGCGCCGCCGGCTGGTTCGCGAGCGTGTAGCGCCAGCGGGCCAGCCGACCCCTGGCATCCAGCAGGTCGAGCGTGCCGATACCGGCGTGATCGGCCATCTGCAGCTCGAGGCCCGGCGCCGGGAGCGGCCATTCCGCCCAAGTGCCGTCCGGCGCGCGGGCCAGCAAACGGCGCTCCGTCAACGCCAGCAGGCCGGAGGCAAATCGAAGATCCCCGTCGAGGTCAACCGGCAGGCTCGCCAGAACGTTTTCCGCATCAGTGAGCCGGCTTTTCAGAATGTCTGAAGCCTCCTCCGCTTCGCCCCCCGGGGTGCCTACTGGATCGTGATGTTGCATTGTGTTTCTGTATCTCTGGCCCGCCAACGGACCCTTCATGGCGCTCGCCGGGCGCCGATTCTGACCGATGACCATGGGCGCTCTTGAAGGTGCCGCGGTGCTCGGCCAAAGCACATCGAACGTTTTCATGACCCGTTTCGACGACATACGCCTGCTGCGCACCAACTATTTGCGCGGCCCCAACCTCTGGACCTACCGGCCCGTGCTGGAAGTCTGGCTCGACCTTGGCGCGCTCGAGGACTATCCCTCCAACAAGATCGACGGTTTCACCGACCGCCTGACGACCCTGCTGCCGGCGCTGATCGAGCATCACTGCGGCGTCGGCGAGCGCGGCGGCTTCATCCAGCGCCTGACCGAAGGCACATGGGCGGGCCACGTGCTGGAACACGTCGTGATCGAGCTGCTCAACCTGGCCGGCATGCCGACGGGCTTCGGCCAGACGCGCAGCACCTCGCAGCATGGTGTCTACCGCATGGTCTTCCGCGCCCGCGACGAGCAGGTGGCCCGCGTGGCGCTCGGCGAAGGCCATCGCCTGCTGATGGCCGCCATCAACAACGACCCCTTCGACGCCGCCGCCGTGCAGCGCGCGGTCGACGCGGTCAAGGCCAAGGTCGAGGACTGCTACCTCGGCCCCAGCACCGCGTGCATCGTCGGCGCCGCCACGGATCGCGGCATCCCGCACATGCGGCTCAACAGCGGCAATCTGGTTCAACTCGGCTACGGCGCCAACCAGCAACGCATCTGGACGGCCGAGACCGACTACACCAGCGCCATCGGCGAATCCATCGCCAGCGACAAGGAACTGACCAAGTCGCTGCTCGCCAGTTGCGGCGTGCCGGTGCCCGAGGGCCTGGTGGTCGCCACCGCCGAGGAAGCCTGGGAAGCCGCCGAAGACGTCGGCCTGCCCGTGGTGGTGAAGCCTTCCGACGCCAACCACGGCCGCGGCGTCTCGCTCGAGCTCCACACGCGTGAGGAAGTCATCGCCGCCTTCGCGGTCGCCGAGCCGGAGGGCAGCGACGTGATGGTCGAGCGCTTCATCCGCGGGTCGGAACACCGCCTGCTGGTGGTCGGCGGACAGGTCGTTGCCGCAGCGCGCGGCGAGATCATCACCGTGACCGGCGACGGCACCTCGACCGTGGCCCAGCTCATCGAGAGCCAGCTCAACAGCGACCCGCGCCGCGGTGCAGAAGAAGAGTTTCCGCTGGACGTGATCGTTCTCGACACTGACGCCAAGCTGCAGCTCGAACTCAAGCGCCAGGATCTCGACGGCACCGCGGTGCCCGCCTCCGGCCGGGTCGTGACGATCCAGCGCAACGGCAACATGGCCATCGACTGCACCGACCAGGTCCACCCCGACGTCGCGCATGCCGCCGTGCTGGCCGCCCGCGTGGTCGGCCTGGACATCGCCGGCGTCGACCTCGTGGCGCTGGACATATCACGGCCGCTGGCGGCCCAAGGCGGCGCCATCGTCGAAGTCAACGCCGGCCCCGGCCTGCTGATGCACCTGAAGCCCGCCGTCGGTTCGCCACGGCCGGTGGGTCGCGCGATCTGCGACCACCTGTTCCCCGACGATGCACCGGGTCGCATTCCCGTGGTCGGCGTCGCCGGCTCGCGCGACACCGCCGTCTTGTCGCGCCTGGTCGCGTGGCTGATCGGCCTCGGCGGCCGCCACACCGGTCTGGCCTGCCGCGACGGCCTCTTCCTCGAACGCCGCCGCGTCGATGCACGCAACAGTGCCAACTGGGAGGCCGGCCACCGCCTGCTGGTCAACCGCGCCGTGCAGGCCGTGGTGGTCGAGAACGGTGCCGAAACCATCCTGCGCGACGGCCTCGCCTATGACCGCTGCGAAGTCGGCATCGTGACGGACCTCGAAGGTGCCGAAGCACTGGCCGAATTCGACATCACCGAAAGCGACCAGATGGTGCGGGTGCTCCGTACCCAGGTCGACGTCGTACTGCCCGAAGGCACCGCCGTCCTCAACGCCGCCGACCAGCGTGTCGCCGGACTGGCGCCGCTGTGCGATGGCGACGTCATCCTGTATTCCACCGACCCGCAGGCCGAGGCGCTGGCCAAGCACCAGTCCAGCGGCGGCAAGGCCGTACTGGTGCGTCAGGACCGCGTGGTGCTGGCCAACGGCAGCAGCGAATCCTTCCTGCCCGGACTCGGCCGCCTGACCATCTGGCGCGCCACGCACGTGGGCGTGAGCCTCGAAAGCCTGCTCGCCGCTGTCGCCGCGGGCTGGGCACTCGGCATTCCGCTGAACCTGATCGGCGCCGGCGTCGAAGCCTTCGAAGCCGATCTGCAAGCGGCACTCGCGTCTTTGCAGCTGTCGCAGACCCTTCTTTCGCCCGTCGAACAACAATTTGCCTGACCGGCCGGACCTCGATCCGCGCCACCTACTGCCATGGAAGTTACCCGTACTCGCGCGCTGCGTGGGCCCAATCTCTGGAGCCGCCACACCTGCATCGAGGCGATCGTCACCTGCAAGGACGACGAGAACGCCATCGAACGGCTGGCCGGCTTCGAGCCCCGCCTGCGCGCCCTGTTCCCGAACATCGGCGAACTGCACCCCATCGTCCTCGGCCAACCGCTGGCGCTCGCTCATGTGCTCGAAAACGCCGCCGTGGCGATGCAGGCCCAGGCGGGCTGTGCAGTGAACTTCGGTCACACCGCGCGCACGATCGAAGACGGCGTCTACCAGGTCACCTTTCAGTACAGCGAAGAGGCCGTCGGCCGGCGCGCGCTCGAACTGGCCAAGGCGCTCATCGACGCGTCGCAGAACGGCACCGATTTCGATGCCATCGCGGCCATCACCGAACTGCGCGACCTCGACGAATCCGAGCGGCTGGGCCCGAGCACCGGCTCCATCGTCGATGCGGCCGTCGCGCGCGGCATCCCCTATCGCCGCCTGACCTCCGGCAGCCTCGTGCAGTTCGGCTGGGGCTCTAAGCAGCGTCGCATCCAGGCCGCGGAAGTCGACAGCACCAGCGGCGTGGCGGAGGCCATCGCGCAGGACAAGGAATTGACCAAGCAACTGCTCAATGCGGCCGGCGTGCCGGTGCCGCTGGGCCGCCCGGTCACCGACGCCGATGACGGCTGGGCCGCAGCGCAGGAAATCGGCTTGCCCGTGGTGGTCAAGCCGCAGGACGGCAACCAAGGCAAGGGCGTCACCGTCAACATCACTACGCGGGAACAACTGATCTCCGCCTATGACTCGGCTGCCGTCTACGGCGAGGTCATGGTCGAGAAATTCCTGCCCGGCTTCGACTTTCGCCTTTTGGTCGTGGGCGACCGGCTGGTGGCGGCCGCCCGCCGCGATCCTCCGCACGTGATCGGCGATGGCGCGAAGACGGTTCGCGAGCTGGTCGACGTGGTCAACCAGGACCCGCGACGCGGCGAAGGCCACGCCACCTCGCTCACCAAGATCCGGCTCGACGACATCGCCATCGGCCGCCTGGAAGCGCAAGGCCTCACGCCCGACAGCGTGCCCACGCTCGGCCAGCGCGTGGTGCTGCGCAACAACGCCAACCTCTCCACAGGAGGCACCGCCACCGACGTGACCGACACGGTGCACCCCGAAGTGGCCGCCCGCGCAGTCGATGCGGCGCAGATGGTCGGGCTGCACATCTGCGGCGTCGACATGGTCTGCGAGAACGTTCTGCGCCCGCTGGAAGAGCAGCACGGCGGCGTGGTCGAGGTCAACGCCGCGCCCGGCCTGCGCATGCACATCTCGCCCTCTTTCGGCCGAGGTCGCGCAGTGGGTGAAGCAGTAATGGACACCCTCTTCGCGCACGGCGACGACGGCCGCATCCCCGTGGTGGCCGTCACCGGCACGAACGGCAAGACCACCACCGCGCGCCTGATCAACCACCTGCTCGCCGGCAGCGGCCTGCGCACCGGCATGACCAACACCGACGGCGTCTACGTCGACGGCCGGCAGACCGACAGCGGCGACTGCAGCGGACCCAAGAGCGCCCGCAACGTGCTGCTGCATCCCGACGTCGATGCCGCCGTGTTCGAAGTGGCGCGGGGCGGCATCCTGCGCGAGGGGCTCGGCTTCGACCGGTGCCAGGTGGCCGTGGTAACCAACATCGGCAGCGGCGACCACCTCGGACTCAACTACATCACGACGGTCGAAGACCTGGCCGTGCTCAAGCGCGTCGTCGTGCGCAACGTGGCGCCCAACGGCTATGCGGTGCTCAACGCGACCGACCCCAACGTGGCGGCCATGGCCGTCACCTGCCCCGGCAGCGTGATCTTCTTCGCCGCTGACCGGCAGCATCCGGTGATGGCCACTCACCGCGCACAGGGCAAGCGCACGGTCTACGTCGACCAGGACACGCTGGTCGCCGCCGAAGGCTCGTGGCGCGAGCGCATTCCGCTGCGCGACGTGCAGATCACGCGCAACGGCACCATCGGCTTCCAGGTCGACAACGTCATGGCGTCGGTCGCGGCCGCATGGGCGGTGGGCCTGGACTGGGACACCATCCGCAGCGGCCTCGCCAGCTTCAAGAACGATGCCGCCGGCGTGCCGGGCCGGTTCAACGTGATGGATTACCGCGGCGCCACCGTGATCGCCGACTACGGCCACAACACCGACGCGATGCGCGCGCTGGTCGCCGCGGTCGACACCATGCCGGCAAAGAAGCGCTCGGTGGTGATCAGCGGCGCCGGCGACCGCCGCGACTGCGACATCCGCGACCAGACCGCGATCCTCGGCCAGGCCTTCGACGACGTGATCCTCTACCAGGACGCGGCGCAACGCGGCCGTGCCGACGGCGAGGTCATGGCCTTGCTTCGACAGGGCCTCGAAGGGGCGCAACGCACGCGCTTCATCGACGAGATCCGCGGTGAGTTCATCGCCATCGACAGCGCGCTTGCGCGGCTGCAGCCGGGCGACCTCTCGCTGATCCTGGTGGACCAGGTCGACGAAGCGCTCGCTCACCTCGCCAAGCGCATCGCGGCAGGCTGAGCGCACGCGGAGCGCGCTCGCGAACGCGGCGGGCTTCTGCGAGCCATCTGCCCGTCCGTTTGCGGGATCTGTCCGACAAGAACGTGCGCCACCGGGGACTGGCCGACGGCCGTGCTCTCCCACACACTCCGAGCTTCCCGGGCCGCAGACTGAGCACCCATGGCGGTGCAAGTCCGCGCCGTCAAAGCAAAAGGAGTGATTCATGTCCAATGCCCTTCGTTCGTGCCTTGCGGTTCTTGTCGCGGCCGGCGGTCTTGTCGGTGCATCGTCGGCGCTCGCCCAGGCGTCCACCTCCGGTTCCCTCGTCTGCGACGGCGTCCTGCAGAACAAGCAGGCTTGCCTGCGCGAAAGAGGCGCGGCGCAACAGGAAGCGCGCCGTGGCGGACTCTCGAGTCCCGACGCTGCCACCCTCCAGGCGAATGCGCTGGCGCGGTGCAACCGCCAGCCTCCAGAAGACCGCGCCGCGTGCGAGGCACGTGTGCTCGGCACCGGACAAACCAACGTCACCGGCAGCGTCCTGGGCGGCGGCGTGATCCGCACGACCGTGGTGCCCGTCCCGGCGCGGTAGAGGGGTCTGCCGCATGCCCGCCGCGCAGGTTCAATGTCCTGCCTTGTCATGCGGCTGTCACAAATGGCGAGGACGCGCTGGCTATAGTCAAGGGCTTGTCCCCACGAGGAAAGCCCATGAACGCCATCAAGGTCGCTCGCCGGTTCATTGAAACGGACCCGGCCAACGAGTCGGCAAAGATCCTGGCCAGACTGGTGCTGGCGCTCGAGTCGGAGCACAGCTTCGAACTGGTCACGCTGTATGAACTCGACTACAAGAGCTTCCAGTTGGCGATGGACATCCTCAGGGAATGGCGCCTTGACCGCTATTACGCCAGCAAGTCGAAGCTGTTCGATTTGTCGATGCAGGTCAATGAACTGGACAGCTGATCCCGGCGCGTGGGCGCCGTCAGGCGCGCTGTGACCGAGTTCGAACTCAAGTTCCAGATCGACCCTTCGCACCAGGCTGCGGTCGAAGCGGCGGTGGCCCGGGGACGCTCCTACCGCACGCGGCTTCGCGCGCGCTACTTCGATACCGCGGATGGCGCCCTGGCGGCGCATCGCATCGTGCTACGACTGCGCAAGGAAGGCGGCACCTGGGTGCAGACCGCCAAGGCGCCGACGGACGGGCCGCTCCAACGCCACGAACACAACTTCGAGCTCCCACCCATGGGTGCGCGCGAAGTGCCCTTGCCGCGCATCGACCGGCACGACGGCACACCCGTCGGTGATCTCATCGTCAAGGTGTTGCGCCAGGCGGGGCACGACCCGGCAGCGCTCGAACTCGTCCCGCTCTACGGCACCGACGTCTGGCGCACCACGCGTGAAATGCGCACCGGCGACGCTCTGGTCGAACTCGCTTTCGATCGTGGCGAGGTGCGGTCGGGCGACCGCACGCATGCGCTGTGCGAACTGGAAATCGAACTGAAGCATGGCAGTCCGCAATCGATGCTCGAACTCGCCCAGCGCTGGCGCAACCGGTATGGGCTTTGGCTCGACACCGTGTCGAAGTCGGCGCGCGGCGAACGGCTGGCCAACGGCATCCAGCATGGGCCGCCGACGAAGGCGGTGCAGCCCTCTCTGAAAGGCGATCCGTCCGGCCCGGAGGTTTTTCGCGCAGTGTTGAACACCTGTCTCGCACAGATCCTGCCGAATGCGAGCGAAGTCGCCGCAGGCAGCCAGGACGCGGAGCACGTGCATCAACTGCGCGTGGGCATCCGGCGCTTCCGGACCGCGCTGCGCGAGATGTCCGATTTCGCGCCGCAGATCGACTCCGCGTGGGAGCTCGCGCTCGTCGACGCGTTTCGCGCGCTCGGACTTCGGCGCGACCGCGAGCATCTTCGGCAGAGCGTGCAGCCGCAGATCGAGGCCGCGGGTGGCCCCCCCGTCGCGTGGCAGCACGCTGCCGACGTTCCGGAACCCGCCGACGTGGTGCGCAGCGCGGATTTCCAGACAGTGTTGATGGACTTGGTCACCGCCTCGCTTCCCACGGAGGCCACCGAGGCCACGGACGATGCCCCCGAAGAAGCGCCCCCCGCGCGCAAGCTGCTGCGAAAGCGGCTGGCGAAGCTGCATCGCCAGGTGGTGCGCGACGGCCGGCGCTTCGAGGCGCTGGAGTCCACCGCACAGCACCGTGTCCGCAAGCGCCTCAAGCGCTTGCGCTACCTCGGCGAGTTCGTCGCCCCGCTGTTCGGCCGGCGCGAAGCCAAGCGCTATCTGAAGGAACTGGAGCCGGCGCAGGACGCGCTCGGCAAGCACAACGACGACGCCGTGGCGATCGCTGCCTACCGGCAGCATGCCGCCCACGACGGACGCGCGTGGTTCGCCGTCGGCTGGCTGAGTGCGCGCCAGCCCGACGATGCGGTGGAATGCCGCAAGGCGCTCGACAAGATCGCCGAAGCGCGGCCCTTCTGGAAGAGGCCCTAGCGCCCCCAGCGCAGCACCAGCGGATCGAGCCGCCGCGCGGTCTCGATCAGGCCGGCCCGCGTGTCCGGATGCATGGCGGCCAAGGGATGACGCGGCGCCTCGCAGTCGATCACACCGCCCTCCTTCATCAGCGCCTTGCAGGCCAGCAATCCGGCCTGCCTGTTCTCGTAGTTGATCAGGGGCAGCCACTGCTGGTAGCGCTCGAAAGCCTGCTCGCGCCGGCCCGCGAGGTAGTCCGCGATGATCGGCCGGATGCCGTCCGGGTAGCCGCCGCCCGTCATCGACCCCGTCGCGCCCGCGTCGAGATCTGGCATCAGCGTGATGGCTTCCTCGCCGTCCCACGGTCCTTCGACCGCGTCGCCACCAAGCCGGATCAGTTCACGCAGTTTCGCCGCAGCGCCCGCCGTCTCGATCTTGAAGTACGCAACGTGCACGATCTCTTTCGCCATGCGCGCAAGGAACGGCGCCGACAGCACAGTGCCGCTGGCCGGTGCGTCCTGAATCATGATGGGAATGTCGACCGCATCGGACAGCCGCGCATAGAAGTCGTGAATCTGCGGCTCTCCCACGCGGAAGGTCGCGCCGTGGTACGGCGGCATCACCATCAGCATCGCGGCGCCCATGTTCTGAGCACGCCGGCTGCGTTCGGCGCAGACCCTGGTGCTGAAGTGCGTGGTGGTGACGATCACCGGCACCCGGCCTGCGACGTGTTCCAGGATCGATCGGGTCAGCACTTCGCGCTCCTCGTCCGACAGCACGAACTGCTCGGAGAAGTTCGCGAGGATGCAGATGCCGTCGGAGCCGGCGTCGATCAGGAAGTCGATGGCTCGTTTCTGGCTCGCGAGGTCGAGTTCGCCCGACTCGGTAAAGGTGGTCGGGGCGACCGGGAAGATGCCCTGGTAGCGGCGTTTCGTCGAAGCGGTCATGGAAAGATCTCCGGATCAATGCGAATGGCGTGGCACGGCCGCACCGCGGCAGCCGACGAGGAAGTCGAAGTCGCAGCCCTCGTCCGCCTGCAGCACGTGGTCGACGTAAAGGCGCTGGTAGCCGCCGCCCTTGACGGGCGCTGCGTCGGAGGCGATGGCTTCGAGGCGGTCGGCCAGTTCGGCGTCGCTGATGTCGAGATGCAGCCGGCCCTCGTGGCAATCGAGCTCGATCCAATCTCCATCGCGCACCGCCGCGAGCGGACCTCCATCTGCTGCCTCGGGCGCGACATGCAGCACCACCGTGCCGTAGGCGGTGCCACTCATGCGTGCGTCGGAGATGCGCACCATGTCCTTGATGCCCTGGCGCAGCAGCTTGGGCGGCAGCCCCATATTGCCGACCTCGGCCATGCCGGGGTAGCCCTTGGGGCCGCAGTTCTTCATCACCAGCACGGAGCTCGCGTCGACGTCGAGCGCTTCATCGACGATGCGCTCCTTGTAGTGCTCCAGATTCTCGAACACGACGGCGCGGCCACGATGCTTGAGCAGTTCCGGCGAGGCGGCCGATGGCTTCAGCACCGCGCCGCGTGGCGACAGGTTGCCCCGCAGGATGCAGATGCCGCCATCGTCGATGAGCGGCTTGTCGATCGGGCGGATCACTTCGTCGTTGTGGCTTGGCGCCTCGCGAACGTTCTCCCACAGCGACTTGCCGTTGACCGTGAGCGCATCCGGGTGAGGCAGCAGGCCATGCTCGCCGAGGCGGCGCAGCACGGCCGGCAACCCACCCGCGTAATAGAACTCCTCCATCAGGAAGCGACCCGAAGGCATCAGGTCCACCAGCGTGGGCGTGCCGCGCCCGATGCGCGTCCAGTCCTCGAGTTCGAGCGGTATGCCGATGCGCCCCGCGATCGCCTTGAGGTGAATCACCGCATTGGTCGACCCCCCGATCGCGGCATTCGTGCGGATGGCGTTCTCGAAGGCTTCGCGCGTGAGGATCTTCGACAGCGTCAGCCCTTCGCGCGCCATCGCGACGGCGCGCATGCCCGACATCTGCGCCAGCACATAGCGACGCGCATCGACCGCCGGGATCGCCGCGTTGTGCGGCAGCGATGTGCCCAGCGCCTCGGCCATGCAGGCCATGGTCGACGCCGTGCCCATGGTGTTGCAGGTGCCGGCCGAACGCGACATGCCCGCCTCGGCCGAGAGGAACTGGTGCACGTTGATTTCGCCCGCCTTCATCGCCTCGTGCAGTTGCCATACGGCCGTGCCGGAGCCGATGTCGCGGCCTTCGAGCTTGCCGTTGAGCATCGGCCCGCCCGTGACGACGATGGCCGGGATATCGCAACTCGCGGCACCCATCAGAAGCGCGGGCGTAGTCTTGTCGCAGCCCGTGAGCAGCACCACCGCGTCGATCGGGTTGCCGCGGATCGCCTCCTCCACATCCATGCTCGCGAGGTTGCGCGTGAGCATGGCGGTCGGCCGCAGGTTCGATTCACCGTTGGAGAACACCGGGAACTCCACCGGAAAGCCCCCCGCCTCCGAGATGCCCCGCTTCACGTGCTCGGCGATCTTGCGGAAGTGCGCGTTGCACGGCGTCAGCTCCGACCAGGTGTTGCAGATGCCGATGATGGGCCGTCCGTCGAACTCGTGCTCGGGGATTCCCTGGTTCTTCATCCAGCTGCGGTACATGAAGCCGTTCTTGTCGGCCATGCCGAACCATTCGGCCGAACGCAGTTTTCTCGGGGAGTCGGACATGCGATGGATTCCGTGAATTGGGAGAGAAAGACAGAGCCCTCAGTGCCGCTCGGCCGCACGCGCGGAGAACAGCCGCTGCAGGAGGCAGAAGACGAAGAGCAGCACGCCGACCACGATGCGCGTCCACCAGGAGCTCAGCGTGCCGTCGAAGGAAATGAGCGTCTGGATGATGCCCAGCATCAGCACGCCGAACAGCGTGCCGACCACATAGCCGACGCCACCCGTAAGCAGCGTGCCGCCGATCACCACGGCGGCGATGGCGTCGAGTTCGAGGCCCACCGCGTGCAGGCCGTAGCCCGACAGCATGTAGAAGGTGAACACCACGCCGCCCAGCGCGGAGCAGAAGCCGGAGAGCGTGTAGACGCCGATCACGGTGGAGCGCACCGGCAAGCCCATCAACAGCGCCGATTGCTCGCTGCCGCCGATCGCATACACGGTGCGGCCGAAGGGCGTGTAGTGCGCCACGAACACCGCGAGCGCCACCACCGCCAGCGCAATCAGCCCGCTGATCGTGATCGATGCCCCGCCCCACACCGGCATGCGCCACTGCGAGACCTCCGAGTAGAACTCGTTGGTGATGCTGATGGAGTCGATGCTGATCAGATAGCAGAGCCCGCGCGCGAGGAACATGCCGGCCAGCGTGACGATGAAGGGCTGCAGTCGGAAGCGCTCGATCAGCACGCCCATGAAGGCGCCGAAAAGCGTGCCCATCGCCAGCACCAGCGGGATCACGATCGCGGGGCTCCAGCCGTGCTTTTCGACCAGCGAGGCCGAGACCATCGTGGTCAACGCGATCACGGAGCCGACCGAGAGATCGATGCCGCCCGACAGGATCACGAAGGTCATGCCGACCGCGACGATGCAGAGAAAGGCGTTGTCGATCAGCAGGTTCAAGAAAACCTGAGGCGAGAAGAAGCCGTCATAGAAGACCGAGCCCAGCGTCGCCATCAGCACGAAGAGCGAGATGGTCGCGGCCAGGGGCAGGTACTTCGGATTCATTCGCGTGCGCGGCCGCTTCACCGGCGTCCCGGACTCCGGCGCGCGCGCCGCGGACTCGGGCGCCACGGCGCTCATCTCGCCACCTCCCCACGCGCCGGCCGCTGCACCAGTTGGCGAAGGCTCGCGCGGAACTCGGCCGATTGCAGCAGCATGACGACGAACACCACCGCCGCCTTCACGACCAGATTGATCTCCGGTGGCACCCCTAGCGAGTAGATCCCGTAGGTCAGCGTCTGGATGATGAGCGCGCCGATCACGCTGCCGACCAGGCTGAAGCGCCCCCCCGTGAGCGCCGTGCCGCCGAGCGTGACGGCCAGGATCGCGTCGAGTTCCAGCAACTGACCCGCGTTGTTGCCATCCGCGCTCTTGACGTTCGAGCTGATCAGCAGGCCGGCCACGCCCGCGCAGAAGCCGCAGAACATGTAGGCGCACACGATGATGCGGCGTGAACGCACCCCGGCCACGCGCGCCGCGTTCGGGTTGATGCCCACCGACTGGATGAACAGCCCCAGCGCGCTGCGCGTGATCGCGAGATAGACCACAGCGAACACGACGGTGGCGATGTAGACGGAGAACGGCAGCCCGAAGAGGTAGCCACTGCCGATGAAGAAGAAGGGCGCGTAGTAGATCGTGATGATCTGCCCGCCCGTGATGAGCTGCGCGATGCCGCGCCCCGCGACCATCAGGATCAGCGTCGCGATGATCGGCTGCATACCCACGCGCGCGACCAACAGGCCATTCCACAGCCCGCACACCGCCGCCACGGCCAGTGCCGCAACGATGGCCAGCCACATCGGGAAGCGGCTCACCTCGGCGGCGGCACCGTTGCTGACGACCAGCGATCCGCCGATCATCCAGGCCGCGAGCGCCGCCGCAATCGCCACCACCGCGCCGACCGAGATGTCGATGCCGCGCGTCGCGATCACCAGCGTCATGCCGAGCGATACCAGCACCAGCGGCGATGCGCGATTGAGGATGTCGATCAGGCTGCCGTACAGGTGCCCGCCGCGCACCTCGATGTGCAGAAAGCTCGGATTGAAGATCGCGTTGATCGCCAGCAGGATCAACAGCGTGATGACCGGCCACACCAGCCGATGGCGGAAGACCCGCGCGACGATGGAAACCGAGTCTGTGTTGCTCATGTCAGCTCCACCGTGCAGCCCATACCAGAAACACCGCGGAACCGGCTCGGCCGGGCCGCCGGTGTTGCCCCCGGCAGGGGGTGGAGAGCGACACGAAGTGCGCGAGCCTGGGGGCGAGTCATATCTCTGCTGCGATGAGGTCGTACACCGCGTCCTCGCTGGATCCCGCAGGCAGCTCGCCCACCTTTCGCCGCTCGCGCAGCACCGCGATCCGGTGCGAGACGCGCACCACCTCGTTCATCTCGGACGAGATGAACAGCACCGCCATGCCGCTGCGCGCGAGACGCAGGATCTCGTCCATGATTTCCTGCTTGGCCGCGACGTCGATGCCGCGCGTCGGCTCATCGAGGATCAGCAGGCGCGGCTCGATCGCCAGCCAACGCGCCAGCAAGGCCTTCTGCTGGTTACCGCCCGAGAGCAGGCCGATCGGCGTGTCGACGCTGGCCGTCTTGATGCCCAGCGCCTTGACGAAGCGCTCCGCCAGCGCGGTCTGCTCCGCGCGCGACAGCGTGTTGCGCATACCGAGTCGTGCCTGCAACGCCAGCGCAATGTTCTCGCGCAAGGACAGGTCGGCCACGATGCCGTCCGTCTTGCGCTCCTCGGGGCACAGGGCCAGGCCGTGCTTCACCGCATCCGCCGGACTGCCCAGTTCGACCACGACGCCATCGATGCGCAGGCTGCCGCTATCGGGCTTCGCGAGGCCGAACAGCAGCCTCGCCAGCTCGGTGCGGCCGGAGCCGAGCAAGCCGGCCAGCCCCACGATCTCACCCGCGTGCACGCCGAGATCCACCGGTTGCAACTGGCCGCGCTGGCCCACGCCTTCGGCCTGCAGCACCGCAGGTGCGCCCTCCTCGATCGGTGGAAGCTGCGCGTGGCCCGTGGCCTGCGCCACGAGTTCGCGTCCGACCATCGCGGCGATCAGGGCCTGCGGCCCGAGGTCACGCGTCGCCCATTCGCCGACCCAGGCACCGTTGCGCAACACCGTGATGCGGTCCGACACGGCATAGACCTGGTTGAGGAAGTGCGTGACGAACAGGATGGCCAGCCCCTCCCCCCGCAGTCTGCGCAGCACGGCGAAAAGGCTCTTCACTTCGTCGTCGTCGAGGCTCGACGTCGGCTCGTCGAGGATCAGCACCTTCGACGACAGGCCCAGCGCGCGCGCGATCGCCACCAGTTGCTGCACCGCGACCGAGTAGCTCGACAGCAGCCGCGTGACATCGATGTCCACGTCCAGCCGCGCCAGCAGCGCACGCGCCTGTCGATGGACTTCGGCCCAGTCGATCCGATAGCCCTGCGCCAGCCCGCGGCGCGGGTAGCGCCCCGAGAAGATGTTCTCGGCCACCGAGAGGTTCGGGCAAAGGTTCACCTCCTGGTAGACCGTGCTGATGCCCATGCGCTGGGCCTCCAGCGGCGACGCCGGCCGGATCGGCTGGCCGGCCAGCAGCATCTCGCCGCTGTCAGCTGCGTAGACGCCGGTCAGCACCTTGATGAGCGTCGACTTGCCCGCACCGTTCTGCCCCATCAACGCATGGATCTCGCCGGCCCGAAGCCGCAGCGCCACGCCGCGCAGCGCCGGAACGCCGTTGAACTGCTTGTCGATGCCCGTGAGCTGCAGCACGGGCGCGTCGGAAGAGGATTCGTGCTTCATTTGTTCTTGTTGTAGACGTCGATGAACACGGCGGCCAACAGCACCAGCCCCTTGATGACCTGCTGGTAGTCGATGCCGATGCCGAGGATGGACATGCCGTTGTTCATCACGCCCATGATGAAAGCGCCGATCACCGCGCCCATGACCCTGCCGACGCCACCCGACGCCGAGGCACCGCCGATGAAGCAGGCCGCGATCACGTCGAGCTCGAAGCCCAGCCCCGCCTTGGGCGTCGCCGTGTTGAGTCGCGCCGCGAACACCAGCCCCGCCAGCGCCGCGAGCACGCCCATGTTGACGAAGGTGAGGAAGGCCAGCCGCTGCGTCTTGATGCCCGACAGCCGCGCCGCCTTCTCGTTGCCACCGAGCGCATAGATGCGGCGGCCCACCGTGGTGCGGTTGGTGACGAAGTCGTAGGCCACGATCAGCACCGCCATCACGATCAGCACATTCGGTAGCCCCTTGTAGGTGGCGAGCAGGTAGCTCAGCAGGAGGATGGCCGCCGCGAAGAACAGGTTCTTGGCCAGGAAGAAGGCGTAGGGCTCCTGCGCCATGCCGTGCTGCGCGAGCTTCGCGCGGCCGCGCAGCTTGAAGAACACCAGCGCCGCCGCGGCCAGCGCGCCGAGCAGCAGCGAGGTGGTGCGCAGGCTCTCCCCGCTGAACACGTCCGGCACGAAGCCCGAACTCAGTTTCTGGAACGCTTCAGGGAACGGTCCGACCGACTGCCCCGCCAGCAACGCCAGCGTGAGCCCCTTGAACACCAGCATGCCCGCCAGCGTGACGATGAACGACGGGATCCTGAAGAAGGCCACGAACCAGCCCTGCGCCGCGCCGATCACGCCGCCCGCGACCAGGCACACGATGAACGTCGGCACGAAGTGCCACTCGTACTCCACCATCAGCACCGCCGCCAGAGCGCCGACGAAGCCGCACACCGAGCCCACTGACAGGTCGATGTGACCGGCCACGATCACCAGCAGCATGCCGAGCGCCATGATCACGATGTAGCTGTTCTGCAGCAGCAGATTGGTGAGGTTCAGCGGGCGCATCAGCGTGCCGTCCGTCAGCACCTGGAACAGCACCATGATCGCGACCAGCGAGATCAGCATGCCGTATTCGCGCAGGTTGTTCTTGAGAAAGCCCGCGTGCTCCCCGCCGGTCGAGGCCGGTGCGCTGATCGGGGTGGCCGGCTTCACGGCATCGACTTCAGGCGGCATGGACGCTGCTCCCGGAGGCGACGATGACGCGCATTATTTTCTCCTGCGAGGCCTCGGCCACAGGAAACTCGGCGACGAAGCGGCCCTCGTTCATCACGTAGATGCGATCGCACATGCCGAGAAGTTCCGGCAGTTCGGATGAAATCATGAGAATGCCTTTGCCCTCGCTCGCGAGCTGGTCGATGATGGTGTAGATCTCGTACTTGGCGCCGACGTCGATTCCGCGCGTCGGTTCGTCGAGGATGAGCAGTTCCGGCTTCGCGAACAGCCACTTGCTCAGCACCACCTTCTGCTGGTTGCCGCCCGACAGGTTGACCACGCGCTGGTCCACTCCGGCGCAGCGGATTTTGAGCGCGCGCCGGTAGTCGTTCGCCACCTTGAACTCGCGGCCCTCGTCGATCACGCCGCGTTCCGACACCGCGGCCAGGTTCGCGAGGCTCACGTTCTTGCGGATGTCCTCCTCCAGAACGAGCCCCGCACTCTTGCGGTCCTCGGTGACGTAGGCGATGCCGTGGTCGATGGCCTTGCGGATCGTGCCGACGTCGACTTCCTTGCCGTGCATGTGGACCGAGCCGCTGATGCGCTGCCCGTAGGAGCGGCCGAACACGCTCATCGCGAACTCGGTCCGGCCCGCGCCCATCAGGCCCGCGATGCCGACGATCTCGCCGCGCCGTACGTGCAGGTTCACGCCCTTGATCTGCTCCCGGTCGGCGTGCAGCGCGTGGTGCACGCGCCAGTCGCGCACCTCGAAGATGGTCTCGCCGATGTGCGGCGTGCGATCCGGATAGCGGTGCGCCATGTCGCGCCCGACCATGCCGCGGATGATGCGGTCCTCGCTGATCGGCGCGGCGCCGCACTCCATCGTCTCGACGGTCGCGCCATCGCGCAGCACCGTGATCGAATCCGCCACCTTGGCGATCTCGTTCAGCTTGTGCGAGATGAGGATCGACGCAATGCCCTGCGCCTTGAGGCCCAGCAGCAAGTTCAGCAGGGCATCGCTGTCGCTTTCGTTCAGGCTCGCGGTCGGCTCGTCGAGGATCAACAGCTTGACCTCTTTCGAAAGCGCCTTCGCGATCTCCACCAACTGCTGCTTGCCAACGCCGAGGTTGGTGATGAGCGCGGTGGGCGGTTCCTTGAGCCCCACCTTGGCCAGCAGTTCGCGCGTCTTGGCGTACGCCTCGAACCAGTCGATCACGCCACCGCGCGCTGTCTCGTTGCCGAGGAAGATGTTTTCGGCGATGGACAGCAGCGGCACCAGCGCCAACTCCTGGTGGATGATGATGATGCCGAGCTTCTCGCTGTCGGCGATGCCCCTGAAGCGGCGCAGCTCGCCCTCGAAATGGATCTCGCCCTCGTACGAATCGCAGGGATAGACGCCGCTCAACACTTTCATCAGCGTGGACTTGCCAGCGCCGTTCTCGCCGACGACTGCGTGGATCTCGCCTGCGCGCACCGCAAGGTTGACGTTGTCCAGCGCGTTCACGCCGGGAAAAGTCTTGGTGATGCCCCGCATCTCCAGAATCACATCGTTCACCCTGTCTCCTTCGAGCCTGCGAGGCCGGCCGGCCCCGCATCGCCTGTCGCAGCTACTTGATCTGGCTCTCCTTGTAGTAGCCGCTGTCGACCAGTGTCTGCTTCCAGTTCGAAGCATCGACGCTCACCGGCTTCAGCAGGTACGAGGGCACGACCTTCACGCCGTTGTTGTAGGTCTTGGTGTCGTTCACCTCCGGCTGCTTGCCCGCCAGCATGGCGTCGACCATGCCGACCGTGACCTTGGCGAGCTCGCGCGTGTCCTTGAACACGGTGGAAGTCTGCTCCTTCTTGAGGATCGACTTGACCGAGGGCACTTCCGCGTCCTGCCCCGTCACCACCGGCATCGGCTGCTGCGCCGTACCGTAGCCCACGCCCTTGAGCGAGGAGATGATGCCGATCGACAGACCGTCGTAGGGCGAGAGCACGGCATCGACGCGGTCCTTCGTGTAGTAGGCCGACAGCAGGTTGTCCATGCGCGCCTGCGCCACCGCGCCGTCCCAGCGCAGGGTCGAGACCTTGTCCATGCCCATCTGCTTGCTGCGCACCACGAGCTTGCCGCTGTCGATGTAGGGCTTCAGCACCGACATCGCGCCGTTGTAGAAGAAGAAGGCGTTGTTGTCGTCCGGCGACCCGCCGAAGAGTTCGATGTTGTACGGGCCCTTGCCCTCCTTGAGCTTCAGCGCCTGCTCGATATAACTGGCCTGCAGCACGCCGACCTGGTAGTTGTCGAACGTGGCGTAGTAGTCGACGTTCTTCGAGCCCTTGATGAGCCGGTCGTACGCGATGACCTTGACGCCCTTGTCGGCGGCCTTCTGCAGTACATCCGACAGCGTGGTCCCGTCGATGGCTGCGATCACCAGGACCTTCGCGCCCTTCGTCACCATGTTCTCGACCTGCGCGAGCTGGTTCGGAATGTCGTCGTCGGCGTATTGCAGGTCGGTCTTGTAGCCCTTCTCGTTGAAGTACTTGACCATGTTCGACCCGTCGGCGATCCACCGCGCCGACGACTTGGTCGGCATCGAGATGGCGACGAGACCTTTGTCCTGGGCATGGACGAGCGGCGCAATGCCGACAAGCAGTGTCGTGGCCGCGCCGGCCAGCAAGGTCTTGAGAAAGGTGCGTTTCATGGCAAGGTCTCCTTCGTTGTGTGCGTGCGCGACGCGCCGCTTGCGACGGCGCGTCACTGCCTGTTAGTACTTCCTGTTTGGGAACTCGGCTTTGGCGACTTCCATGGGGAAGATGCCTTCCTTCGTGAGGATGCGCTTCGGAATCGGCTTGCCGGCCTTGATGTCCTTCACGGCGCTCATCAGCTGGGGCCCAAGCAGCGGGCTGCACTCGACCGATACGTTGAGCTTGCCGGCCATCATGGCCTCGAAGGCGCCCTTCACGGCGTCGATCGAGATGATGATGATGTCCTGCGCCGGCTTCATGCCCGCTTCCTCGATGGCCTGGATCGCGCCGATCGCCATGTCGTCGTTGTGCGCGTAGAGCACATTGATCTTCTTGCCCTCGGCCTTCAGGAAGGCCTCCATCACCTCCTTGCCCTTGGCGCGGGTGAAGTCGCCGGTCTGCGAGCGGATGATCTTGAACTTCGGATCGGCCTTGATGATTTCCTCGAAGCCCTTCTTACGATCGATCGCCGGCGCCGAGCCCACCGTGCCCTGCAGCTCGACGATGTTGATCGGGCCTGCGTTGCCCTTCTCCTTCTCGACGAGCCAGCGCCCGGCCTTGCGGCCTTCCTCGACGAAGTCCGAGCCCATGAAGGTGACGTAGAGCGAGTCGTCCTTGGTGTTGACGGAGCGGTCGGTCAGCACCACGGGGATGTTGGCGGCCTTGGCTTCCTTCAGGACGGTTTCCCAGCCCGATTCGACCACCGGCGAGAAGGCGATGACATCCACCTTCTGCGCAATGTACGAGCGGATCGCCTTGATCTGGTTCTCCTGTTTCTGCTGCGCATCGGAGAACTTGAGATCGATGTCGGACTCCTTCGCGGCCGACTTGATCGACTCTGTGTTGGCGGTGCGCCATTCGCTTTCCGCGCCGACCTGGGCAAATCCCAGGACGATCTTCTTCTGCGCCAGAGCCGTGACCGGCAGCAGCGAGGACAGCGACGCGGTGGCGAGTGCAATGTTGAGCGTGCGACGATTCAGTTTCATGTTGTCTCCTGGTTGACGTGGTGAAAGAAACTCTTCTTCTCTTGTTATCTGCTTCTCTTGTCACTCAGGCCAGCACGTAGCCGGTCTTGACGGTGGTGTAGAACTCCACGGCATGTCGCCCCTGCTCGCGCGGTCCGTAGCTCGATGCCTTGCGGCCGCCGAAGGGCACGTGGTAGTCGACGCCGGCGGTCGGCAGGTTGACCATGGTCATGCCCACCCTCGCATGGCGCTTGAAGTGCATCGCGCGCGCCAGCGACGTGGTGCAGATGCCGGCGCACAGGCCGAAAGGCGTGTCGTTGGCCAGCACCAGCGCATGTTCGTAATCGTCGGCGCGCAGCACGCAGGCCACGGGTCCGAAGATCTCGTCGCGCGCCACACGGTGCTCGGGCTTGGCGAGAAAGAGCGCCGGGCTCATGTAATAGCCCGTGGTCGCGCGGTTCAGGCGTTCGCCGCCGCCCATGTGCTCGGCGCCTTCCGCGGTGGCGCTCTCGATGGCGGCGAGGTTGCGTTCAAGCTGGTGCCGGTCGACCACCGGTCCGATGTCGGTGCCCTGCGCCAGCGCGTGCCCGATCTTGAGCGCTGCGAGCCGGTGGCGCACGCGCGAGACGAAGGCGTCGTGCACTGTCGATTCGACGATGAGGCGGCTCGACGCAGTGCAGCGTTGGCCCGTCGAGAAATAGGCGCCCTGGACCGCGCAGTCGACGGCGCGGTCCAGGTCGGCATCGGCGAGCACTACGAGCGGGTTCTTACCGCCCATCTCCAGTTGCACCTTGGCACGCCGGCGGGTGGCCGCCTGCAGGATGTGTTCGCCGGTGACCACCGAACCGGTGAAGCTGATCGCATCCACCAGCGGACTGTCGACGATGCTCTGCCCCACTTCGCGTCCGCTGCCCATCACGAGGTTGAAGGTGCCGGCGGGAAGCGCCGCGCGGCTGATGATCTCGGCCAACGCCCAGCCGCAGGCCGGCACCAGTTCGGCCGGCTTGAACACAACGCTGTTGCCGTAGGCCAGCGCCGGCGCGATCTTCCAAGCAGGAATGGCAAACGGGAAGTTCCACGGCGTGATGAGCCCCACCACGCCGAGCGGCTCGCGCGTGATGTCGACCTGCACGCCGGGCCGCACGGAGGCGAGCGTCTCACCGTCGCCGCGCAAGGCTTCCCCAGCGAAGAACTTGAAGATGTGGCCCGCGCGCGCCGCCTCGCCGATGGCCTCTGGCAAGGTCTTTCCTTCTTCACGGGCGAGCAGCTTGCCGAGTTCTTCGCGGCGCGCGAGGATCTCGCTGCCGATCTGGTCGAGCACGTCGGCGCGACGTTGCGGTGTGGTCTGGCTCCAGTGCGGGAAGGCATCGGCAGCGGCGCGGATCGCCAGTTCGGTCTGGTTTCGGTCGGCGCGCGCGTATTCCGCGACCACTTCGCGGGTGTCGGACGGGTTTTCACTGATTCCCGTGGTAACACCCGTCTCCCAGCGGCCGTTGATGTACTGCCGTGCGTTCTGTTGGAGGTCACTGCGCTTCAAAGTGGTGCGAGTGTAGGAATCGCCCCGATATCTTTCCAATCAATATTTCGATGGAATAGATATCAGAAGCAGCATTCAGGTAAACCCCATATGACCAACTACACGCACTGGTTCATCCGTGCGCGCCTCAAGACCCGGCAGTTGCTGCTGCTGGTGGCGCTGGCCGAAGAGGGCAACATCCATCGCGCCGCGCAGGTGCTGAACATGACGCAGCCGGCGGCCTCGAAGCTGTTGAAGGATCTGGAGGACGTGCTGGAGGTCCCGCTGTTCGACCGTCTGCCACGCGGCATGCGGCCGACCTGGTATGGCGAGACGATGATCCGCCACGCGCGCATTGCGCTGGCGAGCCTCAATCAGGCACACGACGAACTCACGGCGCTCAAGGCGGGGAGTGCGGGGCAGGTCAACATCGGCGCGATCACTGCGCCGGGGCTGGTGCTGCTGCCGCCGGCGGTGGCGGCGGTGAAGCGCGATCACCCGAATCTGCGCGTCTCGCTGGAGATCGAGACGAGCCCGGTGCTGCTGGAACGGCTCGAGCAGGGCAAGCTCGATCTGCTCGTGGCGCGACTCTTCGCGGAGCACGACAAGAACAACCTTCGCTACGAGGCGCTCACGGAAGAACCGGTGTGCGCATTGGTGCGGCCGGGACATCCGCTGCTGGGCATGACAGGACTGGGTCTGCGCGATCTGGTGTCGGCCGGCTGGATCGTGCCGCCTGCGGGCAGCGTACTGCGCCATCGCTTCGAACTCATGTTCCAGGAAGTAGGACTGGCGCCGCCGATCAACGTGATCGAGACGGCGGCCCTGCTCTTCATCACGCGGATGCTGCAGCAGAGCGATATGGTCGCGGTGCTTGCCACCGACGTGGCGCGCTACTACGCGGCGCACGGGATCGTTTCGCTGCTGCCGATCGAGATGCCGTGCCACATGGATGCGTTCGGCATCATCACGCGCACTGACCGTCTGTTGTCGCCTGCGGCCAAGGTGATGATGCGGGCGTTGAAGACGCAGAGCTTTCAGGCTTATGGGCGGCGGCTTGAAGTGGATTGATCTTGTTCGCAGCCCGCCCCACCCAGGAGACACCCTTGAACGCAACACCATCCGCCACCTGCCCCACGACCCCTGCAACCCTCGAAGCGCCGCGTTGCGTCTGGCCCGCAGGTGCGACGTTGGGCGAAGGCACCTTGTGGTCACAGCGCGAGCAAGCTCTCTACTGGGTCGACATCATTGAACGCCGTCTGCATCGCTTCGACCCTGCGAGCAATGGTCAGACAACCTGGAGCTTCGACGAGGAGATCTCCGCGGTTGCGGAACGAGCCAACGCGCCCGGCTTCATCGTCACATTGCGTCGTGGCTTCGCCCTGTTCGACCCGGCAACGGGCGACGTTGCACCCAGGTACCTGCATCAGCCCGAACCCGAACTCGCCGACAACCGCTTCAACGACGGCAAGTGCGACGCCCAGGGCCGCTTCTGGGGCGGCACCATGGACTGCGCGTGCGAGGCGCCCACCGGCTCGCTCTACCGTTTCGACCCCGATGGAAGCTGCACCCGCCATGACCAGGGCTTTGCCGTGACCAACGGGCCGACGTGGTCGCTGGATGGACGGACCCTGTACTTCAACGACACCGTCACCAGCCGCGTCTACGCCTACGACTTCGATGCCGCCGAAGGCACCCTCTCCAACAAGCGCCAGTGGCTCCGATTCGCACGTGGCGACGGCTTCCCCGATGGCATGACGACGGATGCTGCCGGAAGGCTCTGGATCGCGCATTGGGGCGGCGCCTGCGTGAGCTGCCACGATCCAGTGAGCGCCGGTGAACTCTGCCGCATCCCACTGCCAACGAGCCACATCACCAATTGCGCGTTCGGCGGACCCGATCTGCGCACGCTCTACATCACGAGCGCCACCAGCGGCCTGACGCCCGCGCAGCGCGAGGCCGAGCCTGAAGCGGGCGGACTCTTTGCCGTTCAGCTCGACGTACCTGGATTGCCCGCGTCGCCGTTCGGCGGCTGAAGCCGACCTTCACACTCGCAGGCGCAGCTCGGCGGCAGCGGAGCGCCTGCGCCGCGCCGCGCCCGGCGACACACCGATGTAGCGTTTGAAGGACCGGCTGAACGCCGCCTCGGACTGGTAGCCGAAGCGGGCCGCGAGATCGCAGAGCCGTGCATCCTTCTCCTGTAGTGAGTTGAGCGCCAGATGCATGCGCCAGCGCGCCACGTAGCGCATTGCCGGCTCACCCACCAGCGTCGTGAAGCGCGCGGCAAACGCCGACCTCGACATCGCCACTTCGCGCGCCAGCGCCGCGACCGTCCAGGGCCGTGCGGCGTCACGGTGGATGAGCGAGATCGCTCGGCCGATCTGCTTGTCCTGCAGCGCGCCGAGCCATCCGGTCTGCGCAGCCGGGTCCTTCGCCATCCACGAGCGGATCGCCTGCACCACGAGGATGTCGGCCAGCCGCGTGATGACGGTCTCGCCGCCCGGCTGCAACTCGCGTGCCTCGACCGCCATGAGGCGAAGCAGGCTTCCGACCCAATCAAGTTCGCGCGCGCCCGGCGCGTCGATGCGAATCACCGGCGGCAGCAGCTTCACGAGCTGGTGCGCGGCCGGATGGTCGAAACGCACCGCGCCGCAAACCAGATGGGTCGGCGCGCCACCACCGCCGTGCCGCAGGATTTCGTAGCGTTCGCTGACCTGCTCGCGCGGCAAGTCGAACAGCTTCAGGGTGCCGGCGCCGGGCTCGCAGCCGAGACGATGGCCCTCGCCGTGCGGCACCAGCGCGAATTCGCCCGGTTGCAGCAGATACGGCTCCGCACCGTCGACCTCGAGCCAGCACTGTCCCGAAGTCACGACATGGAACATCAGGCTGTCTTCCATCGGCGGCAGCGCGAGTCCCCAGGGCGCAGTGAACTCCGAGCGGCAATAGAAGATGCCGCTCATCCGCAGGAAGTGCAGCGCCTCGCCGAGCGGGTCGACCGGGGCCAGAGCTTCCTTGAGGTCCATGTGGCGCAGTATGCGTAGCGCAAACCTCATCGTCCAGCGCGCCTGGACGCATGAGCATGAAATCGCGAGCGATGGACATTGATCCACCGACTCTTGCCCACGATAGTGGACTTCATGCAAACCACCATAGGAGCGACGCATGAACACCACCACCATCACCGTCATGGGCGCGACCGGTCACACGGGCGCGAAGATCGCGCAGCGCTTGCTGAAGTCGGGCGCCAAGGTCCGCGCTCTCGGACGGACTGAAAGCAAGCTCGCAGCACTCCGGAGTGCCGGCGCCGAAGTTCGGACCGGCGATGTGGCCGATGCGGGCTTCCTGGCCGAGGCGTTTCGGGGCGCGGACGCCGCCTACACCCTGCTCGCGACCGATCGCCATGCGCCCGACTACGCGGAGCGGCAGGCGCGGGAGGGCGAAGCCATCGCCGGCGCGGTCCGCGACAGTGGTGTCTCCCATGTCGTCGCGCTCAGCAGTCTGGGCGCAAACCTGCATGAAGCGACGGGCGTGATCGCGGGGTTGCATGCGCAGGAAGGGCGGCTGCAACGTATCGCGGGGATCAACCTCCTGCTTCTTCGACCAGCCTCCTTCTTCGAGAACTTCTTCGAGGCGCTGGATGTCGTCAGGCACATGGGTGTTCTGGCCGATTCCGTTGCGCCGGACATCGCCATGCCGATGGTCGCCGCCGACGATATCGCCGCGGTCGCAGCCAAGGCGCTCATGGAGCGGGACTGGAGCGGCATCGCCGTGCAGGAACTGCTCGGCCCGCGCGACCTGAGCCAGGCCGAGGTCGCCCGCATCCTGGGCCAGCGCATCGGCCAGCCCGACCTTCACTACGTCCAGCTTCCCGATGCCGATATGGCGGACGCACTGGTCGGCGCAGGCCTCTCGGCAAGCTTCGCCGATCTCTACGTCGAGATGACTCGCGCATTCAACGCGAACAGGGTTCATCCGCTCGCAGGATGCGCCACCCGAAGCTGCACTCCGACGACCTTCGAGCACTTCGCCGGGGAGCTGGCCGGCGCCTACGCGGCTTTACTTTCCTGTCACAAACTTGTTAAGACAAACTAGCTACATTTTCAAGAGCCCTTGGAGTTCCTTACACCAAAGGGCAGGTTGTCATGCACCTTGGCTGCGTGTTCAATGCACGACCAATCCTCGCTGTTTCAGCGCCCCAACCTTGAACGGCCGCCGCGTGCGCCGGCCCGGGAGATGTGGAATGAGTGAAATGACGGCCTTGAACCCAGCGGAAGAAACACCGGTCGTTCGCCTGATCGATGACGACGTGTCGTTCAGGCGCGCGGTGCAACGGCTGCTGCGTGCTGCCGGGCATCGCGTGGCGGAGTACGGATCGGTGGGCGAGATGCTGCTCGAGGGCATTGGCAGCGCACCCGGCTGCCTGGTGCTGGACATTCACATGCCCGGCCCCAGCGGCCTCGATCTCCAGGAGATGGTCGCCACGCAGCCGGAGCCTCTGCCGGTCATCTTCGTGACGGCCGAAGCAACCGTGCATGAAACCCTCCGCGCCATGAAGGCCGGCGCCGCGGACTTTCTCTTCAAGCCGGTCGATGGCGATGCGCTGCTGTCGGTGGTGAACAAGGCGGTCCACGAGGACGCCATCCGGCGGCAGGCGCACCGCCGGCTGTCCGCGCTGCAGACCCGCTACTCGCGCCTGAGCCCGCGCGAACGGCAAGTGCTCGATATGGTCGTCAACGGCGCGCTCAACAAGCAGATCAGCGCCGAACTCGGCGCGGCGGAGCGCACGGTCAAGGCGCATCGCGCGCACGTCATGGAGAAGATGGAGGTGAGCTCGCTGGCCGATCTGGTCAGGGCTGTCGGGCAACTGGACGCAGCGCCTCAGGCCCTCAGTCGCGTGGACGCCTGAGCGCGCACGCGAGCCAGACTCACCAGGCGCCATTCACATGTCGCCCAAGCCCGCCACAGGGATTGCGGTCTCGGCGCTGATCGCCTTGCTGTTGGCCGCCATGTGGCCTGCGTTGGCGCCGAACCATCGGCGCACGTCGACGAGGGCCCGGCCTGTGCAGCGCCGCCCCGCCGTTGCGGTGAACACCGCCCCGATTCATGGCGTCGACGAACTGACGGCGTCCATCACCCACGAAATCAACCAGCCGCTGAGCGCCATCCTAGCGAACGTGGATGCCGGCGCCCTGCTGTGGAAGCAGCAACCGCTGCCGGCCGACGAGCTCAAGAGCATCCTCACGGACATCCGCGACGACGTCCTGCGGATCAGGCAGATCATCCAGAAACTCAGGACGCTGCTCGGCAAGCGCTCGCTAGAGGCCACGACGCTGGAGCTGAACGAAGTGATCGCGGCGAGCAGGGGTCTGCTCGGCCAGCTTGCCCGGCGCCATCAGACTCGCCTGCAATTCGATCTCGCGCCCGGCCTGCCGCCGGTGATGGGCGACGGCATGCACCTGCAGCAGGTGCTGGTGAACCTGGCGACCAACGGCATGGAAGCGATGAGCGATCTACCCCCCAGCCGGCGAACGCTGAAGCTGACGACGGAGAAGGGCGACAAAGGCACCGCGGTATTCACCGTAGCCGACAGCGGGCCCGGCGTGGGCGCGAGCAAACTGGTGGAGATCTTCAAGGTCTTCTACTCGACGAAGCCGGAAGGCATGGGCATGGGACTCGCCATCGTGAAGACCATCGTCGACGCGCACGGCGGCAAGATCGAGGTCGGCACCAACGATCATCAGGCGGGCGCACTGTTCAGGGTGTCCTTGCCCACCATCGACGTCGCGCGCAAGCGCGTGGGGCGCAAGCCGGCCGCCGAGATTCCATCGGCCTAGGATGCGCCGATTGACGGTGCGCAGATCGCTTCACCCGATTTGCCCCAAGGGGCAGCACGTATTGCCCAACAGGCCGATGGGCAATGCACACCGGCCCCTCCATCATCGATTCACCGAGATTGGCGATCCTTCATGACGACTGAGCTCAAGAGCACAACGCGGACCGATGGCATGGTCTGGATTCCCGACGGCACCTTCCTCATGGGATCGGACCGGCACTACCCGGAGGAGGCGCCGACCCACAAGGTGGCCGTGAAGGGCTTCTGGATCGAAACGCACACCGTCACCAACACGGAGTTCAAGCGCTTCGTGGAGGCGACCGGCCACGTCACGCTGGCCGAGCGCCCGGCCAATGCAGAGGACTATCCCGGTGCAGATCCGGCCATGCTCGCACCCTCGTCGGTCGTGTTTCGCAAGACACCCGGGCCGGTGGACATGGGCAATCCCTACAACTGGTGGACCTACCAGCGCGGCGCCGACTGGCGGCATCCGCGCGGGCCGGGCAGTTCGCTGCAGGGGCTGTGGAAGCACCCGGTGGTGCATGTCGCCTTCGAGGATGCCGAGGCCTACGCCAAATGGGCCGGCAGGGAGCTCCCCACCGAGGCCGAGTGGGAATACGCCGCGCGCGGCGGTCTCGAAGGCGCCGAGTACACCTGGGGCAATGACTTCAGTCCCGGCGGGAAGTTGATGGCCAACTCGTGGCAGGGCGAATTCCCGTGGCAGAACCTGCTGCAGGACGGCTACGAAGGGACCGCGCCGGTCGGCTCGTTTCCGCCGAACGGCTATGGCCTGTACGACATGGCCGGCAACGTCTGGGAATGGACCACCGACTGGTACCAGGAGCACGACAAGATCATCAAGAGCTGCTGCACGCTGGACAACCCGCGCGGCGGCCAGGCCGAAGGCAGCTACGACCCGCGCACGCCGGAGGTCCGCATTCCGCGCCGGGTAATGAAGGGCGGTTCACATCTCTGCGCTCCGAACTATTGCCATCGCTATCGCCCGGCGGCCCGGATGGCGCAGCCGATCGACACGGCGACCTGCCATCTCGGCTTTCGCTGCATCGTGCGCAAGGAGCCAGCGCACCCGTGATGAAAGGAAGAACAATGACTAGGCGGTTTGTCCCGCGCACGCTGTGGTCGGTCTTGATGCTTGCATCCTTTGGTGCGGCAGCAACCGAAGGCGGCATCGGGCGCCCGATCACCGCCCAGCAGGTGTACTCCGATGCCGGCATCGTGCCGCCGACTCCGGGCTTCGCTTTGTCGCTTGCCAGCATCTACTTCTCGGGTGATTTGGACGGCTCGCGCCAGGTGTCCCTCGGCCGCACGCTCGGCGTCGGGCTGGATGCGACAGCGATCTACAACATCGCGAACCTCACCTACGTGTGGAACACGGGGCCGGGCCGCTGGAACTTCGCGTCGGCCATCGGGCTGCCGGTGCAATACACGAAAGCCGAGATCGGCATCTCCGGCCCCTTGCGCAGCGCCTCTGTCAGCGACAGCAACACGCACTTCGCCGACATGCTGTTCAACCCGCTCATCGCGGGCTATCACATCAGCGAGACCGAGCACCTCGCGCTCTCCGTGCCCTTCTATGCCCCGACGGGCTCGTACGACCCCGACCGCCTCGCCAATGCTGGCCAGAACACCTGGACCTTCTCGCCGACGATCGCGTACACCCACCTGCTGAAAGGCGGCGGGGAATTCACTGCGATGGCGGCATTCGATTTCTATACACGCAACGACGACACCGACTACAAGAACGGCGCCGTGTTCCGCATCGATGCCATGTGGACGACCACCATCGCGCCCCAATGGCATCTCGGTGTCGTGGGCGGCTGGATCGAGCAGGTCGAGGACGACACCGGCCCCACGGCGGACAAGCTCAATGGCTTCAAGGGTCGTTCGGTCGGCCTGGGGCCCATCGTCACCTGGAGCGGGAAGATCGGCAACCAGCCCGCCGCCTTCTCGGCGCGGTGGGTCTATGACGTGGAAGCCAAGAACCGGCCCAAGGGCAATGGCGTGTCCGTGAGTCTCACGCTGCCGTTCATGTAGCGCGCGAACGTCCCCCTCAATCGGGCTTGGCGCCCAGCGACTTGAGCAGCGCTTGGAATTCAGGCGAGCGCCGCAGGACGTCCCGTCCCGCCTCGATCAGTTGAGTAACTTCCCAGCCGCTGATCGAAAACGCCGTCGGCGTCTGCAGCAGCTCGCGGCGCATGTCGCCCTCGGCGTCGCGCAGGTTGACCGCCACCACATGGATTTCCGCATCCGCCGCGAAGGCATCGGAGCCGTCGCCGCGATGGATCTTGAGGTCCGCTCGCCACTGGCGCGTGACATCGGCCAGGAACTCCTGCGTCTCGATGGTCGCGCGCGAGCCGGTGCCGAAGAGCAACGCGTCGCCAACCTGGGCGAGGCTGGGCACCTTGTCGTCCGCATCGATGTCGTTGGCGGGGTCCCGCTCGGAGTTGACGGTGACCAACACCAGCTTCCGGATGCTGCCGGGCGGCAGGCCCGCATCGGACAAGCTCCTGCGCAGGCCGCCTCCGGCCAATGCGCGGTCGAGCATCCTGCGCACGCCGAGGTTGTCCGCCAGTCCGCCATCGACCAGGTGGATGTAGGGACGCCGCTTCGCATCGAGGTAGCTCTTCGCCTGCGAGCGGTACATGCGTGCGCGATAGTCGGTCCCGGCGCCGAAGACCTCCGGTGTCCGCACGCCCCGTTCGCGGCACTCGCCCGCATAGTTCTTCAGCCCCATCGGGCTGAGCACGATCGGCACCGCCGACGATGCGGCGACCGCAAAGGCCAGAGGCATGCTGCGCAGGTCGGAGCAGATCAGCGCGAACTGCTCCTGAGTGAACTCGAAGGTGGTGCCCAGCGACATGTCGGTCGCCGCGATGATGAGTTGCGTGCGCGGCGGGTTGTCTTCGACGTCCGCAAAGGTGCGACCCTCGTAGAGCTCGTCCAGTCGCTCCGCGAGCACGTTGCTGCGGCCGTACCACGGCGAGGTCATCCTGTACAGGTGCACAGGCCGGAGCGTCTGGGTGATGAGGCTGTTCTGGAAGTTCTGCCGCAGGAAGTCGCGCTCGAAATCCGGCAGCCGGTCGGCGCCGAAGGCCGCGTAGTACGCCGCCAGGATGCTGCCGCCCGACACGCCGGTGATGACATCGGCCGTTGTCAGCAGGTCTGTGTTCCGGCCGTTCCACTGGAAGGTGGTGCGATGCAGTTCAGTGAGCACGCCGTAGCCGAAAGCGGCGGCTCTCGCGCCGCCGCCGGACAGCGTCACCGCGACGACGATGCTCGGATCGGCCGAGGCGGCGATCGGCGGGATGGTCGCGTTGTCCGCGACCAGCGGTGCATTGATCCACGGCCGCACCGAGGAGCAGCCCGCAAGGCACCCGGCGATCAGCAGGCCGCAGACGACGGTGCGGATCGCGGCCAAGCGTTCAGCTCACGAGCGCAGCCCGCGATCACTGGGGAAGGACGCGGGCGCCCTCGCCGCTTCCTTCGATGTAGACCCGCTGCCCGACGCGCAAGGCCGGGTTGATCGGCTGAGTCACCGTCACAAGGACGCCGGCCTTGGTGCGGACGATCACCTGCTGGCCCGGCTGCGGACGGTCGTAGCGCCTGGCAACCTCGGAACCGGCGATGCTGCCGCCGATGGTGCCCAGGACCATCGCCACGTCGCGCCCGGTGCCGCCGCCGATCAGGCTGCCGATGCCCAGGCCGGTGAGGCCGCCGACGACCGCGCCCACGCCGGTGTGCGCCGGGCTCTGGATGTCCGCGGGCATGATCTGCTCGATCACTCCCTGGCGCACCTCCATCGAGCCGGATGATGAGGACCCGGGCGCCGCACAGGCCGCAAGGACCAGGGCCATTGCCAATGCCGCGATGCGAGAGAAAAGTTGGGTCATGATGAGATCACTCCTTCCACGTTGTTGAAATCAGCCAATGGGTTCATGCGCGCTTGAGCCGCAGACCCGTCACCAGGAACGTCAGTCCCGTCGCGAGGGCGAAGAGTCCGACGAGCATTCGCCGACCGTCCTCGATCGAGAATCCGAACATCAGGGCCACACCGAATAGCAGCGTGCATGCGCTCACGATCAACGCGGGCAGGGCCCCTGCGCGCCCTTCCGATGAAGCGCCCCGGTTCATCAGCACGTAGACGAGGCCGACGACGCCTAACGCAATGCATACGGTGATGAGCGAGCCGAAGAAGGCGACGGCGCCCACGATGCGATCCTGGAGGTTCGGGTAGGCAAAGGCCACGACACCGGTCCCGACGCGCATCAAGGCGTCGGCCAAGGCAAGGGCAAAGAGCCACTTCCCCGGCGCGTACCGGTTCAGGGCGAACGCCAATGCGAGGCCGATGAGACCGTCGGCGAGGCTGAAGAGACCATTGCGTCCGAGCAAGTGCTGCAGCTGAGCCGATGCGGGCGCGACGATCAGATACAGCGCGAAGAGCACGCTCAAGGCTCCCCGGAGCAGCAAGACGGATCGCAGGTTCATGATGGATCCCGCCTCAGCCGGCCCACGGGCCGACCACCTTCCAGGGCGTGGCCTTGGCGGTGCTCTTGTCCGGGTTCCTGCAGAAGATGTACCCGCCCGCGTTGTGCATGGAGCCGTGGCGGTTTTCGATACGCGCCAGCCTGCATCCCGCGCGCCCCTTCGGATCCTTCTCGGGCGTGACGCTGCCGCTGTTGGGCGTGCCGGGGTTCTCCCATTTGACGGTGACACCGTCTTCGCCGCTCTCCAGTGCGCGGTTGATCGTCTTCGTCATCAGGTCGATGTCGGCCTGCTTGAACTGGACGATCGGCGTGTCGCGCAACGAGTTGTAGATCGTCCAAGGCCTGGCCGCAGCCGGCAACGGGGCCCCAAGCGCCGCAGCGGCCGCCGCGGTGATCGTCACCCACTTCATTCCCTCGCTGACTCGCATGATGGGCTCCTCATTTCGGCAGAATGAAATTGACCTGGAATCGCACGAACCAATCCGAGGCATTGTCCGGCCGGATCACGTTGTAGCCCGCACCGGCCACGAAATTCATCGGCACGAACGTCTCGGGCTTGACCAACAGCGAATACGACACACCGAGCGGCACTGTCCAGCGTTGGCTCGATCGCTTTTCATCCCAGTTCGCCGTAATGATGCCGATGTACCCGATCGACTGCTTCGAGTCCAGTCGGTAGCTGACGATGGGCTGCAACGAAAAGGCGTTGACGTCGGGCCGGTCGCTGTCGCCCGCGAAAGACCACACCTGCGTCACCAGCGCGCCGACGCTCCACGCACCCGATTCCTTCAGCCCGACCACCGCCGGCCCGAGGGACCACTTGCCCTGGCCCAGGCGATCGTCGGTGGCCGTCGGCATGACCAGGGCCGGCCCCACGCCCCAGATCAGCCCGCCCGACCCCGGCGGCGGCGCAAGGAAACCCTCGTAGGTGATGTCGCCCAGGCCGTTCACACGGTCCTGCCCTGGCAGCACGGCCGGATTGGACAGTAGCGGAACGATGGCGCGGTTGATCAGCGACCAGCCGCCTCCGAGCTTGACGGGGTAGACCGGCTGGATGTTGAGCGTGTGCTGCGGCTTGCTGAATGGTCCGGTGTCGAAATTGGTCGTCCACTGGAACGGCAACGTGACGATGTCGGCGACCGGATTGACGAGTTGCTTCTGCAATTCTTCGTCGCTTTGCTGGGCCCATGCATCGCAGGCGACGAGCGATGCCGTGGCCACCACACATGGTGATCTCCACAGCGAGGACAGCGTTCGATGCATTACGACCCATATTGGGGTGTGGCCGCTAAAGCTGCAAATTGGCCCGATGGGCAAGCGCTTCTGCACCTTCGGGCAATTTCCGGGCGACGGCCGGGACTGGCAAGTGCGGTCTTTCATGCAAATCGCGACGCCTTGAATCAAAAGGCGAGCCTGATCCGCAATAGTTCACATGGCGGATGGCGCAACAAGCAAACGCCCACTTAGGATGAAGTGCACAAGAACGCTGCTGGATTTCAGGGGGTCACATGAAGGCGCATTTCGAAATCGGAGTCGTGGTTGCGGCGTGGGCCATCGCCGTCCCATTGGCGGCCAACGCCCAGTCGGCGGGAAGCATGGGCGTGGGGTCTGCGTTGTCCAGCGAACAGCAGGAGGCCGACTACCGCGTGATCGCTGCGCGGTGCGGTACGCCAGCGTACGAGAAGGCCTTCTTCAAGCAGTCGAAGGCCGCAGTCGCTGCCGGGTTGGTCTCGAAGGGCCGCGATCCGGCGGAAGTCGAGAAGACCATCACCGCCCTGCGCCGCAGCCCCTTCGTGCTGGTCGCCGCACCGGCCGACTGTGCCGACCAACTGAAGATGCTCGCGGAGCTTCGGACGAGCCGGAGCACCCTCCTCAAGACAAGACGCACGAAGTCGTAGGCCTGCGTCCAGATCCGCATCCAGAGTCGCCGATGTAGGCGCGCCGGCGTGGCACTGACCGGCGCCTTCCTACGCCCACGAGTTGCGGCACGGCGGATGAAGCGATTGGCGTTAGGCAGTCGCCCGGCGCATTGGCACACGGAGACCTTCATGCGCACATCGAGCGGAGACGAATCGCGGGCAAGAACAATTTCAACGTGGGCTCGACTGCTGGCGGGCATCGCCATCGCAGGGGGACTCGCGGCCTGCGGTGGTGGCGGAGGGCATGGAGGCGGCGGCTTCCCGGTCGCTCCCCCCGGACAGGCGAAGCTCACTTGCGACGACACGATGAAGACGCGCTTCACGCCGGACCCGCTCACGCAGGTTCTGCTCGTCAAGTCGTTCAAGGCCGGCGATCCACTGCTACTGTCGGGCACCGCCAACGCCAACACCCCGATGGCAACGAGCGACGTGTGCGTCGTGAAGCTCCTGGTTGGCCCCGGCAAGCCCGGGCCCGCAGATGCGCCGTCGACGTCGCAAGGCATCGGCATCGAGATCTGGCTCCCCAGTGAAAGCAAGTGGAATCAACGGATCCACGTGAAGGGCGGCGGCGGCTGGGCCGGTGGCGTGCACACCTCGCTGACCGCGCTCGCGGGCATTTCGGGCGGCACCTCCGGCGCGCCAGCAGCGACCGCGATGGTCGAAGGCGCAGTCTCCGCGAGCACCGACACCGGCCATGCCAATACCGTGAACGGCGGCTCGTTCGCGATGAATCCCGACGGCTCGATCAACACGGTGCTCTGGAACGACTTCGCGCAGCGGGGCATCCACGAGATGGCCGTGAAGACCAAGGCGCTGACGCAGGCCTACTACGGAACAGCGGCGAAGCGGGCGTACTGGAACGGCTTCTCGACCGGCGGCCGCCAGGGCCACATGGAGGCACAGGCCAATCCGGCCGACTTCGATGGCATCCTTGCCGGCGCGCCCGCCATCAACTGGACCAAGTTCATCACCGCCGAGCTGTATCCGCAGATCGTCTACCAGCGCGACCTCGGCGGCGTGCCCTTGACCAGCGGTCAGGCGGCGGCGCTGGGCAACGCCGCGATCAATGCCTGCGACACGGTCGGCAACCGGCATCTGGGCTACATCCCCGACCCGTTCCAATGCCGCTACGACCCGACGCAGGATCTGAACGTGATCTGCGCGTCGAGCGGCGGCAACGCGCCGTCGGGCGACTGCGTCACGCAAGTTCAGGCCGCGGCCATGAACAAGATCTGGTACGGACAGACGGCCGACGGCTCGGCGCCGTCGCCGTCGACCGACAACGGCACCGCACTCGAACCGCAGGGAGCCCAGCGCTGGTACGGCCTCACGCGCGGCACCAACACCAGTGGCCTCGGTGGACCGACTCCCTTCACCATCGCGAGCGACCTGGTCGCGCTGGAACTGCAGGACGCGAGCTATGCATCGAGCAACTTCGTCAATGCCACCCGCAACGGCGCGGACCGCTGGAAGACGCTGTCGTATCTCGATCTGTCGAATGCCTACGACCGTGGCGTGGCGCTGCAGACGTCCTTCGCCAACATCAACACGGATGACAACAACCTGGCCGGGTTCGCGGCGCGGGGCGGCAAGATGCTCGTCTATCACGGCCTCGCGGACACGCTCATCCCGCCGCAGGGCACGCTCAACTACTACAACCGGTTGACCGCGCAGATGGGTGGCGACGCGGTCGTCAAGAACTTCTACCGGCTTTTCCTCGTCCCGGGCATGGCGCACGGCTTCTCGAACGGCACGACCAACCCGGCCGCGAATCCGCCGCTGCCGACCATCGACCAGCTCTACCTGGCGCTCACGACCTGGGTGGAACAGGACCAGCCGCCGAGCCGGATCGACATCTCTTCGCCTGTGACCGCGGCCAATCCAACCGCAAGCTCACGGCCGATCTGCATGCACCCGACGAAGCCCGCATTCGTCGGCACGGACCCGCTGGTCGCGAGTTCGTACAACTGCTCTTGAGGCTAGAGCGCGCCGTAGACGCTCTCGTCGGGCTCGGCTCGATCGTGCTTCTTGGTAGCCGTCCGCAGACTCAGCACCCACAGCCGCGCGTGGCGCTGTTCGCGGCTCTCGAAGCGTTCGGTGAAGCGCCGGATGCCCGGTCGCTCGATGGCAGCGATCGTCATCCAGTCGGTGCCGCCGAACGATTCGGCTTCGCTGCTTCGTTCGACCAACGCCGGCCGCAGCGACATCACCCATTCGATCGGAACACGCGGATCCCGGTCCAGCATCCGCAAGGCGATCTTCGCGGCCTTGGGGCTGAGCGCCTGTACCTTGTTCAGGTGGAAATCAACATCCATGGGGCACCGTCCTTTTGAGACACACTAGGATACATGTGTAGCAAATTGACGCAAGAGGGTGCTGCCTAGGAACCTCCGCCTTCCATGCGCTTGTATTCGTTGCGCTTCATCGTGAGGTAGTCATTCCGTTCTACCTCGTGCAACTGACGCGCGTAGCGTTCAGTGCTGTCGAACCAGGTGGCGAGGCGACCCGGCAACTGCTTGGCATCGGGAGCGCCCAGGTAGGCGTCGATCGCAAGGTAGTAACGCATCGTGTTGCGCTCCACCACGCCGCGCACGCCGCCCACGTACTCCGGCTGGCCCGACGCATTGGCGCCCGTCGAAGTGAAGCCGACCTTGTCGCTGCCGAGCGTCGCAAGATAGCCCTGCATGGCGATGCGGGCGGCCGTGCCGTACCCGTAGCTGTAGCTGAGATGAATGAAGGTCTTGCCGCCGTCCAGCGGCGTCGCCTCGAGTTCGATGCGGTAGTCGCGCGTGGAGAGCGGACCCTTGTCGGCGCTCAGGCGTGCGCTGAAGTAGTCCGCCGAAACGGTCGCCGGCTGCCACACGAAATCGACCTTCTGCGCCTCAGACAGCGGCTGGTCGAACTTGCGGCCGACCGCGACCGCCACGGTCTTGGGGCTGTCTGCCTCGCGCACCGCGCAGTGCTTGGTGTTGAGGTGCAGCATGAGCACCTCGCACCAGCCGGACGGCTTGCTCAGTGCGCCGCTCACCTTGTCGAAGGGGTAGGCGATGACCGCGAAGATGTTGCCGCTCAACTGGCCGGATGCTTCGCTGGATTCGAGCACCAGCGGCCGTCCGAAGACGTTCTGCTCGAGTTGGCCCTTCACCGAAGCATGCTTGGCCTGCATGGCCGCAGCGCTTCCCAGTTGCGTCTGCGCCAGCGCCAGGGCCGGCAGCAGCAGCAACCAGACCCAGAGCAAGGCCCGGCGAATCGTTGCGTGATTCATGATGCCGCGCATTGTCACGCGGTATCGCGCATCTGGCTAGCAGAACCTCACGGACGACCCCCGGGTGCCGACGTCAGACCGCCATGATCGACACCGCCTTGGTGACCAGGTAGGCCTCCATGGCTTCCGGTCCGCCTTCGGAGCCGTAGCCCGAGTCCTTGACGCCGCCGAAAGGCATTTCCGGCGACGGTGCGGCCGGTTGGTTGATCCACAGCATGCCGACTTCCATCTGCTGCGACAGGAGGTGCGCGTTCTTGATCGACTGCGTGAAGGCATAGCCCGCCAGGCCGTAAGGCAGGCGGTTGGCCTCCTTGATCGCTTCTTCGAGCGTGTCGAAGCCGCGAATCGCCGCGATCGGGCCGAAGGGCTCGTTGTTGAACACGTCGGCTTCCAGCGAAACATCCGTGAGCACGGTGGGCGCGAAGAAGTTGCCGTCCGTTCCCACGCGTTCGCCGCCGGTGGCGACCTTGGCGCCGGTGGCGCGCGCATCGTCGAGCACCTTCGCCATGGCAGTCAGACGCCGCGAGTTGGCCAGCGGGCCGAGCGTCGTGCCTTCCGCCAGGCCGTCGCCCAGCTTCAGGCTCTCGGCGTGCTTGACCATCGCGCGTGCGAATTCGTCGCGGATGCTGTTGTGCACCAGGAAGCGCGTGGGCGAGATGCAAACCTGTCCGGCGTTGCGGAACTTCGCACCGCCTGCCGCCTTGGCGGCCAGGGCGACGTCGGCATCGGCGGCAACGATCACGGGGGCATGGCCGCCGAGTTCCATCGTTGCGCGCTTCATGTGCGCGCCCGCCAGTGCCGCGAGTTGCTTGCCCACCGGCGTGGAGCCCGTGAAGGTCACCTTGCGGATGATGGGATGCGGAATGAGGTAGCTGGAGATCTCGGCCGGATCGCCGAACACCAGGCCGACCGTTCCCTTGGGCACGCCGGCATCGACGAAGGCCTGGAGCAGCGCTGCAGGCGAAGCCGGGGTTTCCTCCGGCGCCTTGACCAGGAAGGAGCAGCCGCTGGCCAGCGCCGCGCCGAGCTTGCGCACGATCTGGTTGATCGGAAAGTTCCAGGGCGTGAAGGCAGCGACCGGGCCCAGCGGTTCTTTCATCACGAGTTGCTGCGCCGAGAGGTTGCGCGAGGGCACGATCCGGCCGTACACGCGGCGGCCTTCGTCGGCGAACCATTCGATGATGTCGGCGCCGGCGAGCACTTCACCGCGCGCTTCGACAAAGGGCTTGCCCTGCTCCTGCGTGAGGATGCGGCCGATGTCGGCAGCTCGTTCGCGCAGCAGGCTGGCGGCTTTGCGCATCGTCGTGGCGCGCTCGTTGGCCGGAATCCGGCGCCAGGCTTCGAACCCGCGCTGCGCCGCATCCAGCGCGCGGTCCAGGTCGGGGATGCCGGCGTGGGCGACCTTCCCGATGGGCTTGCCGGTCGCGGGATTGATCACGTTCTGGGTCTTGCCGCTCACGGCGTCGCACCATTCGCCGTCGATCAGGAGGCGGGTGTCGGGATAGCTGGGGGTGGTCATGCGAGGTCCTTGATGCTCTGAAAGGTGGATCGAATCGCACGATCCTAGCGCCCTTTCCTGAACCACTTCCGCAGGCTAGATGGGGGGGCGCGTGGTCTCGGCCACCGACGACTCCGCGCGCACCCAATAGAACTGCCGCGGCACGGGCATGGACGGCGCCCTCATGCGCCGCGTCGGCGTGAGCCGGATCGAACCGTCCCCCGCGCAGTAGAGCGGCTCGCCTTCCGGAAGCGTCCGATGGGCGTGGAGCATGGTCGGCAGCGAGACTTCGGCGCTGTCGCGCCAGGGATCCGTCGAGCGGACGATGAAGAGTTCGCGCGTGACGATCAACTGGCTGGAGAAGGCCGAATCGGCCTCCGCACCCGTCGACCCGATGCCCTTCCACGTCGCATCGACGTCGAAGGCCAGCATCACCGCGTCGGGCGTTTCCATGCCGTGGAGCGAACCGCTCTGGGCGGCGGCCAGCCAACCCAGCAATTGCGGGGTGAGGTCGAAGCGCACCGACGCCGAAGGCGCGGATCCGGGCACATCCACGTAGACGCTGCGCGACGTGCGGAGCGCGGACTCGGCCTTGAGTTGTCGCTTCCTACGCCGCGACGAGCGCACATGGGCGACCGCCACCAATCCTGCCACCGGGCCGGCTGCGGCGAGCACCTTGAAGGCATCGATGCCATAGCCGGACAGCGTCATGCCGATGCCCCCGCCCAAATGCCGCCACAGCTGTTCCCGATTCTCACGCTCACTCCTCACGGGGCAGGCTCGTCCAACACGACGAGTTGTTTGCACGCGATGGGTATATCGGCGGGGTTTCCGGAAAGTTGAGGCGAGGGTCATTCCGCAATGAAGGCCACGGGCCGCGGGGTGATGGAATCTGCGATATCCACCCAGCCGCCGCCCATGGCCTGGTAAACGTTGACGACCTGCGTGTAGCGGTCGGTCGTCAACGCCACCGATGCGAGTTCGGCGGCGAAGAGTTCAGTCTCCGCGACGAGCACTTCGAGGTAGCCGATCAGGCCGCTCTCGAATTTCAGCCGCGACAGACGGGCGAACTCCCGGAGCGCCCTCACGCGTTCACGCTGCAAGGCCACGCCCTCGATCGTCTTCTGCGATCCGGTGAGGGCATCGTTCGTGTCGCGAAACGCATTCAGGATGGTCTGCCGGTATACGAGTTCCGCCTGCTCCTTCTGCGCCTCGGCAGACTTCACCTGTCCTTCGATCGCCCCGAAAGTGAAGATCGGCCCGGCCAGGCTCGCGGCTGCCTGCCATGCCGTCGCCGGCCCCGACAGGAAGTTGCTCGCGGAAGTGCTCGTCGATCCATAGGCTCCCGTCAGCGAGATGCTCGGGTAGTAGAGCGCACGCGCCGCACCGATGCTGGCATTGGCGGCCACGAGGTTCTGCTCGGCCTGCAGGATGTCCGGCCGCCGCCCCAGCAGCGTCGAAGGCAGGTCGGCAGGGATGAGCGGCGCGGCGAGTTGCTCGATGGTCTTGCCGCGCGGGATCGGCCCCGGATTGCGTCCGAGCAGGATCGATATCCGGTTCTCCACCGCGGCGATCTGCTGCTCGATGGCCGGGATGGCCGTGAGCGCCTGCTGGTACTGCGAGCGGACTTGGCTCACTTCCGTCTTCGACACCACGCCAGACTTGAAACGCAGGTCGAAGATACGCACCGTCTCGCCGAAGTTCGCCGCGGTCGCCGCGGCGATCTCGCGCTGCCGGTCCAGGCCGCGCATGGCCAGGTAGCTCGTCGCGACACCCGCCACCAGCGTGAGCACGACACCGCGTTGCGCCTGCTCGCTCGCATAGACCTGGGCCTGCGCGGCTTCGCTCAGGCGCCGCACGCGGCCGAAAAGATCGATCTGCCAGGTGGCGCCGAGCGCCGCCTGGTAGAGCGAGAAATAGGGATTGGCGGGCTCGGGGATCGGCGGGAACCCTTCCCGGCTCGCCCGGGTGCGGCTCGCAGCGCCGCTGTAGCCGATCTGCGGATAGGCCTGCGAACTGGCAACGCCGAGCGTGCCGATGAACTGGTCGACCCGCGCCGCCGCGACACGCACATCGAGGTTTTCGCGCAACGCCGTCTCGATCAGCTCGTTCAACACCGGATCGCCGAACTGTTCCCACCATTTCGTGTTCGCGACCTCGGCCGCCTTCGGGTAGTCGATGCGCCAGGCCGTCGGCGCCTCCACGGTGGGTCGAACGTAGTTCGGTCCGACCGTGCAGCCGGTGAAGGAGAAAGCGGCGGCGACCAGCGCTGCGACCGTGTACATCCTCATGGCGTTTTCCTCGGTGAAGATCGGATGGTGGGCATGTCAGGCCAGCAGCGTCCAGCCGAACAGCAATGACACTGCCAGCAACGCGATGCTGGCGACCGCCCAGCGCCGCAGGAAGGTGTCGGTGCGTTCGAAGCGCGCGGCGGTCGCGCTGCATGCCCATTTCAGATGGCCCAATGCGATGCCGAGGTCACCGGCGGGGATGCGCGGCAGATGCCGGCCCGCACGGTCCAGCACGAGCGCGAGCGCGGCGCCGATCAACATCGGCCAGAGTGCCGACCAGAGCGCGGCCGGTGCCAGCGCGTCGGGTCGCATGTCGGCGGGGATCGCCAGATAAAACGCCCACGGCACCGCCACCGACGCCACCGCCATCGCGAGCCACGACACCATGAGCACGGCAGGCGCTCGCGCATCGGGCTCCGGTGCCGCTTCCGCGACCAGGCGACGTATGAAATGGACCATCAGCAGGGTGGAGGCGACCGATGACACGTCGGCCAGGCTGCCGGCGAGGCCGTCGCCGAGGATGTCCTTCGCCGCGTACTTGGTCAAAGCGCCGCCGGTCAGCGGCAGGCCTGCCAGCCCCAAGCCGATCACCGCGGCGGGAACGAGCATCGGCCACAGGTGCCGGCGGCCCGTGAGCACGATCACGCCGACGGCCAGGAACAACGCACCCTTCACCAGCAGATGATGCGCGGCATAGAAGGCCGCGGCCATCGCCGTGGAGCCATCGCCCGCGGCGAGGCCCATGCCGATCACCGCGACGACGAACCCCATCTGGCTCACGCTGGAGTACGCCAGAACGACCTGGGGCCGCGTCTGCGTGATGCCGATCAGGACGCCATAGAGCGCCCCCACCATGCCGATCGCCGCGAGCGGGAGCCCGAAATCCGGCAGCGCGACATCGAGCGGCAGGAAGCGAATCAACGCGATGACGCTGGCCTTGACCACCGCGCCGCTCATCACTGCCGCGGCGGGTATCGGCGCGGCGCCGTAGGCGATCGGCATCCAGAAATGCAGCGGCACCAGCCCCGCCTTCATGCCGAGCCCGATGAGCAGCAGCACGAGCGTGATGTCGCGCGTGGGCGACGTTGGCAATGCGGCTGCGGCATCGCGAATCAAGAGGCTCCCCTCCGGCGTGGCTTGCGCCAGAAGAATGAGGCCCGCGAGCAGGAAGGCTTCGGCCAGCAAGGCAAGCCCCAGGTACAGGGCACTTGCGCGCAAGGCGTCCGGCCCCTCGCCCTGCAGCACGAGTCCGCTCGCGCCCACGCTCAGCACCGCCAGCAGGAAGTAGAAGCCGATGAGGTCGGCCGCGAGGAACACGCCGACGCTGCCAGTCAGGGTCATCAGCCAGCAGACGATGAATCCATCGGCATGCGGCCGATCACGCAGATGGCGCACGGCGTAGAGACCCGCCAGGGCCCACAGCAGCGCCGCAACGGCGAGCAGCATCGCGCCCGGCGCATCGAGCGTGAGCGTCAGCGCGTAGCCCGCGTTGCCGATGATCAGCGCGGAATCGCCGCCCGCGAAGAAGGCCGCCACGAGCGCGGGGAGCGGCGCAAGGACGAAGAGCGCGGGCATCCGGCGACGCAAAGCCGGAACCGCGCAAGCCAGCAGCAGCACCAACGGAACGGCGATGGCGGCAGCCAGCAATCCCGCGGCGCCCAGGAAGATGACAAGCAAGCTGGCGGACCCGATGATCATCGTGCCCCCGCCAGCGGTATGTACGAACGGCCTATCTGGGTCATGTCGACCGGGCACAGAGCGGCCGCGCCCAGAAGGAAGGAACACAGTGCCAACGCCAGCACGGCCAACTGCTGGTAGCGTGGAATGCGCACCTTCGGCACCCATCCGGCTTCTGCCGGCGTCATCGCGCGCACGACGACCAGGAACACGTAGGCGCTCGTCAACAACCCACCCACGAGCATCACCAGCACCCACCACCATTGCGCGGTCGCGATCGCGGCCGACAGCAGCAGCCACTTCGCGAGAAAGCCACCCGAGGGGGGCAGCCCGATCAGCGATGCGCCTCCGAGTGCAAAGGCGACCATCGTCATCGGCAGCGCGCGCCCGACGCCGCGCAGGTCCGCGACACGGTCATGCCCGAGCGTCGAGTAGATGAGTCCGGCGGCCATGAACATGGCGGCCTTCGCGGTGGCGTGCGAGATGGCCTGCAACATGCCGCCGCTGACGGTCGATGCGCTGTCGAGCTGCGCGGCATCCATGCCGAAGACCAGCGGAAACATCAGGAAGAGATAGCCGATCTGCGCAACCGTCGAATAGGCGATCAGCAGCTTCAGTCGCGCCTGCCGCAACGCCACGACATTGCCGACCAGGATCGCCGCCGCACCCAGCGCCGCCAACAATTGGGCGGAGGGCCAGGTCACGACATTGGCGAAGACGTCGAGCCACAGACGCACCACCAGGAACCACGCGCCCTTGATTACCAGCGCGGAGAGCACCGCGCTCGCCGCTGCCGGTGCGCCGGCATGCGCGGGCGGCAGCCACAGGTGCAGCGGGAAGAGCGCCGTTTTCGCGAGAAGGCCTGCCGTCATCAGCGCGGCTGCGGCCCAGGTCACAGGCTCGGCCCGGACGTTGGCCGCCAGCAGCGCGATGTCCAGCGTGCCGTAGGCGCCGTACAGCAGGAAGGCGCCCAGCAGATACAGCATGGACCCCAGCAGCGCGTACACCAGATAGCGCAGCGCTGCCTGCAGCGTCTCGCCGCGGCCGTCGAGGCTGACGAGCGGGACGCCCGCGAACGTCAGCAGTTCGAGCGCGACATACAGGGTGAACACGTCTCCGCTCACGAACACGAGGTTGAGCGACCCCCACACAGCGGGCAGCAGCAGCCAGAACATGAATGGCGCCCGCGCCTCGCGCGTGCCCTTCGGCGTGCCGAAATCGCCGCAGGCGTAGATGCCGATCACGCCAATGACGACCGCGACGGCCACCAGCATGATGACCGACAGGCCGTCCGCGCGCAGCGCCACACCCAGCGGCGGCGTCCAGCCGCCGAGCAGGTAGACGATCGCATCGCCGGTCTGCACCAGCGCGCGGGCGATGGCGAAAGCAATGCCGAGCCCGAGCAGCAGCGTGACCATGGCGACCCGCTGCGCATTGCGCCCACCCAGCAGCAGCCCGACGAGCACCCCGACGAACGGCACCAGCACCGCCAGCACGAGCAGGAAGCCGTCGGGTGTTGTCAGGTCCATCGACGCGGAGAGCGGCACCTAGATCTCTCCATCGGCAGCTTTCGCCTGGGGCGGCAGATCGCCGGACAGCGTGACCGATCCGGCTTCCTCGAACAGCCGCAGCAGCAGCGCCACGGCGAGCGCGGACGCCCCGAAGGCCACGACGATGGCAGTGATCAACAGCGCCTGCGGAACCGGATCGCCGTTCATCCCGGCGGCCGCGCCCCGGCGCGCGATCACCGCGCACACCACGAAGATGCCGTTGCCGATCAGGTTGAAGGCGAGGATCTTGCGCAGCGGCTGAGGGTTGACGATGAGGCCGTACAAGCCCAAGCCGACGAGCACCGCGCCACACAGTCCGAACAAGGTGGTGGCGCTCATGACGGTGACGTCCGTTGTGGCGCGCCGGCCAGCAGCAGGGCCAGCGTCATCGCCAGAGAGGGCATCAGCGCCACTTCGACGATGACGATCAGCGGCTTGGCATGGCCTTCGGGATAAGCGAGGAAAGCGCCCGCGAGGGCGACGCCCGTGAAACCGATGGCGATGAACACCGCAGGGCCGGCCACCAGCACGGTGCGCAGCCAGGTGCGGCTCACGGGAGGTGCGTCCGCCAGCCCCGCCATCATGACCAGCAGCCACATCGCCGCGAGGATGGTCGCGCCCTGGAACTTGCCGCCCGGATCATCGGCACCCACCCACAGGATGTAGATGGCGACGACGATGCCGATCGGCGGCAGCACGCGCGCGAAGTACGCGAGGATGCCGTTCGGGTCCGCCGGCTGCGCGGGGCCGGGACGACCGCCCCACGCGCGGTCCGGCGCCAGCGACCACACGCCCACCAGCGCGAACAGCAGCACGATGGCTTCGAGCAGCGTGTCCATTGCACGGAACGAGAGCAGCACTGCCGTGATCGGGTTGCCGACGCCCGTCGAGGCGATGTTGGCGGCCACCTGGGGGGCGAGGGTCGGCGGCGGTTCGGGCAGTGCGAGCACGCAGACAGCTATCACAGCGGCCACGCCGACCGCGGCCACCGCGGCCAGCACGCGCGTGGGCAGGCCGGGTTGATCGACGCGGGCCGCGGCCTCCGTCCGGCGCAAGCGCGAGGCGGCACCGACCAGCAGCGCACCGGTCAAGCCGGCGCCGATCGCGGCCTCCGTCATCGCCACGTCGATCGCCGACAGTTGGAGCCACACCAGAGTAAGCAGCAGTCCATAAGGAATGAATCCGGCGACCGCCGCGAAGGTGTCGCGCGCGAAGACAGTCCACGCCGCCAGCCCGAGGAACAGGAGTGCAAGGGCGATGTTCAGGGTCAGGCTCATGGCTTCTGCCCCTCGCGGCGCACGGCGCGCGCAATGAGCTGGGACACCGTCGCCGACCCCAGGAGGACGAGAAACCAGATGAGCACGAGCTTGAACGCGGTCGAGAGGCTGTCTACCTGCGGGAGCAACCCCACCACCACGAGCCCGAGCCCCAGGTTGTCGGCTTTGGTCAGCGCATGCAGCCGGGTGAAGGTGTCGGGAAAGCGCAGCAGGCCCACGCTGCCAGCGAGAAAGAAGAATCCGCCCGCGCAAATGGCGGCGATGGTGAAGATGTCGGCGACGAGGTTCGTCATGATCCGTCGCTCCCCGCTTCATCCCGCACTGTGGTCGCCCCGGCCTTCACGAAGGCGATGGCGGCAAAGGCCGCGAGGATCGACAGCGTCAGCACCACGTCGATGACGGCATCCATGTCGATGGCCGCGCCCGCCAGCAGCAGGGCCGCGATGCCGCCAGTGCCGAAGAGCTGCACGGCCATCATGCGATCGACGTTGCCCGGTCCGCGCAGGATGCAGACCAGGCCCAGCGCGACCATCGCGAGCACGAAGGCGGTGGCGCCGATCAGGAAGCTAGTCATGGCCTTCCCCCGCCACCAGGGCCTTGGTCAGCAATTGCTCCTCTTCGGCCATGTGCTGCGCGAGCGGCTGCGTCACATCGAGGCAGTGATAGACGATGGAGGTTTCGGTCTCACCGACCGGAACGGAGCCCGGCAGCAGGCTCATGATCGAAGCGAACTCGTTGCGCGCCAGCCCCGGCGGAAAGCCCACCGGACACGAGACGAATCCCGGCTGCATCGGCATGCGCGGATCGAGCGCGCGACGGGCCACGTCGATGCCGGCCAGCACCGACTGCCAGAGGAAGTGCGGCACGAATCCGAGCAGCGCGCGAAAGCGCACGTGCCCCGCCTCACGCGGGAGGAGGTGCAGGCTCGTCCAGGTCGCGGCGACCGTGGACACCAGACCGAACCCGAGGTCGGCCGGCTTCACACTCGGCATCAGCACGAGCCAAAGCGCCAGGAACATCGCACCGCGCGCCAGCGCCGTGCCAGCCAGCGAAGGCGTCAGCGTCATGACGACCCTCCTTCGGTGCCTGCGCAGACAAGCTGCACATCCATGCGACTCAGCCGCTCGTAGAGACGCGTCTCCTCGCGGATCGGCCACCAGTCGTACAGGAATATCTCCATCGGCCGCCACAAGGCGACCCAGCCGCCAATCACCAGGCTCTCCTGCACGAGCCGGGTGTAGCGCTCCTTGTCGAAGAGGCCCGCGATGAACTCGCCGACGAAGAAGGCAATCGCCAGGAACACGAGGCCGATCAGCAAGCTGATGCGACCCAGCCGCAGCAGCCGCCGCATCTGGCGCCGGGTGGACACCGCGCGCTGGCGGAAGTATTCCCCGACGGCATCGCGCAGCATCGAGGCGGCTTCCGGTGCCGCGGTCCGGCTTTCGATGCGAACCACCAGCGCCATCGGGCGTCCCGCCGGCACCTCGCGGGCCCAGTCGACGATGTAGTCCTGCGCCCTGGGATCGAGGTCACGCTCCCGGAACGGCGCCGGGTCCATCGAGTTGAAGAGTTGCCGCAGTTCCGCGACATGCAGTTCGAGCACCGCGCGCCCCTCCGCGGCCGGACTCTCCCCAGAGGACAACCTGGTCGTCGCTGCAGGTGCGGGGGTCGGGGTCAAGGGGGTGCTCCTCGTTCATCACGCCGGATCGCTCGCGGGACCGAAGGCCTCGTCTCGCAGCGGCGGCTTTTCCTTGCCGAACACCGCCACGTACACGGTCGGCAGGAACACCAGCGTCAACACCGTTGCCACCAGCAGACCGCCCATGATGGCGAAGGCCATCGACCCCCAGAAGACCGTCGGCGCGATCGGGATCAGGCCCAGCACGGTCGATATCGAGGTCAGCATCATCGGGCGCATGCGCGATGTTCCCGAGGCCACGACCGCATCGAGAACGCTCTGGCCTTCGGCGCGGTTGGTCTCGATCTGCACGATCAGAATCACCGCGTTCTTCGCGATCATCCCGATCAGCGCCAGGATGCCGAGGATGGCGACGAAGCCCAGCGGCCGGTTGAACAGCAGCAGCGTGAGCACCACGCCGATGAGCCCCAGCGGCATGATGCAGACCACCATCGCCAACCGCCGGAAGCTCACCAGCAGCACCATCATGCTCACGAGCATCAGCACGATCATCAGCGGCACGACGGCGTACACCGAGGCGCTCGATGCGGCGCTTTCCTCGAACAGGCCGCCGGTCTCGACCTTGTAGCCCTTCGGCAGCTTGGCGTTGAACTCGACCATCCTCGGCGCGAGTTTCTCGACCACCTCGTCCGGCAGCACGCCGTGGACGACGTCGGCGCGCACGGTCAGCGTGGGCAGGCGGTTGCGCCGCCAGATGAGCGGCAGCTCCTGCTCTTCGGTGAAGGTCGCGAACTGGCTCAGCGGCACCATGCGCCCGGTGGGCGTGGGCACCTGCAGCGAGCTCAGCGTCTGGAAGGACGCCCGCTGGTCGTCGGTGGCACGGGCCACCACATTGATCAGGTAGATGTCGTCGCGCACCTGCGTCACCGGCGACCCGGTGACCGCTGCGTTCAGGATGCCCGACAGCGTGCGCGTGCTCACGCCCAGTTGCCGCGCCTCGTCCTGGTTGATGTGCACCCTGACCTGCCGCGCCGGCTCCATCCAGTCGTAATTGACGTGGCGCACGCGCGCATCGGAGCCCAGCACGTCGGCCAGTTCGAGCGCGTACTTGCGCACCTCGTTCGTGTCCGGCCCGCTCACGCGGTATTGCAGCGGCCAGCCCACCGGAGGCCCCAGTTCGAGCGGGGACACGCGCGCCACCACATCGGGGAACTGCTCCGCCAGCGCCTTCTCGAGCTTCAGCTGAAGCCTGTCGCGCGCGTCGAGGTCCTTGGCCACCACCACGAACTGCGCGAAGAACGGGTTGGCGAGCTGGACGTTGAGCGTGAGGATGAAGCGGATCGCACCGCGCCCGACATAGGTGCTGAAATGGTCCACATCGGCGTCTTCCTTCAGCAGTGCCTCGAAACGCTCCGCCTGCGCCTGCGTCGCATGGATCGAGGCGTTCTGCCGCAAAGTCATGTCGATCGTCAGCTCGGGCCGGTCCGACGCCGGGAAGAACTGCCGCGGCACGAACTGCAAGAGGAAGATGGTCGCCACGAAAGCGGCGATGGTCAGCCCGATGGTCAGCCACTTCGCGCGAATCGCGCCTTGCAGGAAGCGGCCGTAGATCTCGGTCACCTTGCTCGGCTTGGGCGGCGCAGCATCGGGCTTGGGCGCCTTCAGGATCGCCTTGCCAACCAGCGGCGAGAAGATCACGGCACCGAGCCACGACACGATCAGCGCAATGGCCACGACCGCGAAGATCGAGAAGGTGTATTCGCCCGCCGAGCTTCTTGCAAAGCCGATCGGCACGAAGCTCGAGATGGACACCAGCGTGCCGATCAGCATCGGCGCGGCGAGCGTGCGGTAGGCGAAGGTCGCGGCCTGGTCCTTGGTATCGCCCGCCGCGAGCCGGTTGATCATCGCGTCGACGGTGGTCATCGCGTCGTCGACGAGCAGGGTCAGCGCGATGATCAGCGCGCCCAGCGAGACGCGATGCAGGTCGATGTTCAGCACGTCCATGATGGCGAACACGATCGCCAGCGTGAGCGGAATGGACAGCGCCACCACCGTGCCCGGACGCACGCCGAGGCTCACGAAGCTGCACACCAGGATGATGATGATGGCCTGCCACAGCGAGGCCATGAAGTCATTGATGGCGACGTCGACCGTGACGGCCTGGTCCGCCACCAGGGTGGGCTGGATGCCGTGCGGCAGGTTCGCCGTGATGTCGGCCATCTCGGCGCGGATGTTGCGGCCGAGCGCGAGGACGTCGCCGGCATCTCGCATCGCGATCGCCAGGCCGATGGCCGGCTTGCCGTTGACGCGGAACATCGGCTGCGGCGGATCGACGAAGCCGCGCCGCACCGTCGCGATGTCGCCCAGGCGAATGATGCGATTGCCGAAGACGAGGTTGACCGCCTCGATGTCGCGCTCCGAATCGAAGGCGCCGGTGACGCGCATGAAGACACGCTCCTGCTCGGTCTGGATGGTGCCGGCAGGACGCACGATGTTCTGCGCCTGGAGCGCGGCGACGATGGTCGGGTAGTCCAGGCGCAAGCCTGCGAGACGTTCGGTCGAGAACTCGATGTAGATCTGCTCGTCCTGCGCACCCATCACCTCGATCTTCGAGACGTCGGGCACCTGCAGCAGGCGCGAGCGGGCGGCCTCGACATAGTCACGCAGTTCGCGGAAGGTGAAGCCGTCGGCCGTGAAGGCGTAGATGATCCCGAAGGTGCTGCCGAAGTCGTCGTTGAAGAAAGGCCCGACCACGCCCGCCGGCAAGGTCTGCCGCATGTCGCCGATGTTCCGGCGCACCTGATACCAGATGTCCGGGACCACCGCCGCCGGTGTCGACTGCTCGAGGTCGACGAAGATCGTCGTCTGGCCGGCGACCGTGTAGCTGCGCACCCGGTCGAGATGGTTGGTTTCCTGCAGCGTGCGTTCGAGCCGCTCGGTGACTTGTTTCAGGGTCTCGTCCACGGTAGCACCGGGCCAGCCCGCCGCGACCACCATGGTGCGGAAAGTGAAGATCGGATCCTCCGCACGGCCCAGCCGAATGAAGGACAGCGTGCCCGCGACCACCGCGATGATCATCAGGAAGATCACCAGCGAGCGCTTGGAGAGCGCCCACTCCGACAGGTTCGGGCCGATCACTGCGCGGCCTCGAGCATCCGGACCTTCTGGCCGGGCCGCAGCGCCTGGACGCCCGCGGTCACCACCACATCGCCGGGCGCGAGCCCCGACGTGACCTGAACGCGCGCGGCGTCATAGGCCCGCACTTCGATCGCCCGGGCCGACACGGTGCCGGCCTTCGGATCGACCACCCACACGGAGGCGCCTTGACCCGATCGAGTCAGCGCCGAGGCAGGTATGTCGATGGCGGGAGCGCTGTCGAGCTTCATGCGCCCGTTCACTGTCGTGCCCAGGCGCATCGCGGCGGGCGCGTTGATCAGTCGGACCCTGACGCCGAACGTGCCCGTCACCGGATCGGCGCGAGGCGAAACCTCGCGAACCTGGCCCTTGGCGGTGACGTTCGGATCGCTCACAAGCGAGACGGTGATCTCCGCGTCCGAAGGCGCACTGTTCTTGACCTGCGCGGGCACGTCGAAGACCGCATCGCGCGCACCCTCCCGCGCAACCTGGACGATCATCCGCCCCGCCTGCACCACCTCGCCCGGCTCCGGCCCGCGTGCCGTCACGATGCCGGACACGTCGGAGACCAGGCGCGTATAGCTCAGGCGGTTCTGCGCGAGCGTCACCAGCGACTGCGCGGACTCGACCTGCGACTGCGCCACCTTCAGCAGTGCCTCCGCCTGCTCGAAGGAAGCGCGCGAGACCGCATCCTCCTTGAGGAGATCCCGCAACCGCACATGGTTGTTGCGGGCCTCCACGCCCTGCGCCTGCGCTGCCGATAATTGCGCCCGCGCGGACTGCAGGCTGCTTTCCTCGTTCAGCGGATCGAGCCGTGCCAGCACCTGGCCAGGCTTCACCCTGTCGCCGATCTCGACATTGCGCTCGACCAGCCTTCCGTCGATCCGGAACGACTGGTTGATCTCCGTCTGTGCCTGCACGGTGCCGGTGAGGTTCACGGTGTCGCCGATCGCGCGCTTCTCTATCGTCATGACGCGGACCGGGCGGATCTCCGCCACCGGGGCCTCCTCGGCGCGCCTGCAGGCCGACAACAGAACAAGCGCAGTGAGAGCGATCAGCGTTGTCGTTCTGACCAGGTAGTCAACTCGTTGATCAGCGGATTTCTCAGGCACGGCACGTTGTCCTATCAATGGAGCGGCGGCTGATTGGCCGCAGCCCCGGGGTCAGAAGTCCACCGCATCCCGAATGATCGGGCAGGTCATGCAATGGCCGCCGCCACGGCCGCGGCCGAGTTCGGCGCCCACGATGGTCACCACCTCGATGCCCTGCTTGCGCAGCAGCGTGTTGGTGTAGGTATTGCGGTCGTACGCATAAACCACGCCCGGCGAAGCGCACACCAGGTTCGCGCCACTGTCCCACTGGGTGCGCTCACGCTGGTAGTCGCTGCCGCCGGCCTCCACCACACGCAGCTTCTTGAAGCCCAGCGCATGCGCCACGACGTCGACGAAGGGCTTGTTCTCCGCGTGCAGTTCGACCCCGCTCGGATGGCTGCTCGGACGGTAGGAGTAGGTGCGCGTCTGGTTCATGAAGTCGGGCGCTAGCAGCACGCAGTCGCGGTCGGCGAAGGTGAAGACGGTGTCCAGGTGCATCGCCGCACGGATCTTGGGCATGGCCGCAACGATGACGCGCTCGGCCGCGCCTTTCTTAAACAGGGTGGCCGCGAGTTGGCTGATGGCCTGGCGCGAAGTGCGCTCGCTCATGCCGATAAGGACGTTGCCCTTGCCGATGGGCATGACGTCACCTCCTTCGAGGGTCGCGAGGCCATGGTCTTCGGTCGGGTCGCCCCACCACACGTTGACCTTGCCAGCGAAATCAGGATGGAACTTGTAGATGGAGGTGGTGAGGATGGTCTCTTCGTGGCGTGCGGGCCAGTACAGCGGGTTGAGCGTGACGCCGCCGTAGATCCAACAGGTCGTGTCACGGGTGTAGAGGGTGTTGGGCAGGGGCGGTAGGAGGTACTCGGTGGCACCGGCGGCTTCGCGGGCGACTTCCAGTGCCTTGCCGCCGTGCGCATCCGGAAAGTCGTGGGTCGAAAGGCCACCGATCAAGGTCTCGGCCAGCGCGCGGTTGTCGAGTCCTTCGAGGTAGCTGCGAAGTTCATCGATAAAGCCGAGGCCGACCTGGTTGGGCACGACCTGGTTGTCGAGGATCCACTTCTTGCCTTCCGGCACCGCGACGGTTTCGGCGAGCAGGTTGTGCATCTCGAGGACCTCGACGCCGCGGTCGCGCATCTTGGTGACGAAGTCGAAGTGGTCGCGCTTGGCGTTCTCGACCCACAGCACGTCGTCGAAGAGCAGTTGGTCGCAATTGCTGGGAGTGAGGCGTGAATGCGCCAGGCCCGGGGCGCACACCATCACCTTGCGCAGTTGGCCTACTTCGGAGTGAACACCGAATGCGGTGGGTTTTGTCTCTGTTGCCATGACGTTCTCCTGTGTGTGTACCCAGCCGGAATGGCTAGATGGTGATGTAACCCGTCGCGAGCCAGTAGATGCCGACGACGGCACCGATGACGGCGAGGATGAAGATGATCCAGTCCGATGCCTTGGTGAACACCGGCAGGTTTTGCTCGCGGCGACACCAGAAGTAGAGCGCCGTGCCCGGCGCATACAGGACGGCCGAGAGGACGATGAACTTCATCCCGCCGGCATAGAGCAGGAAAGCCGTGTAGGCCGTTGCGACGATCGCAATGACGAGATCGCGCGTACGCTCCTCGGGCCGCACGTCATAACCTTCTCGACGCTTCGTCAGTTGAAGGCCGTAGCCTGCCACCAGGAGGAAGGGGATCAACGCCATCGCACTGGTCAGGTTCAGCATCAGCGAGAACGCATCGCGCGACCAGTAGGTGGTGATGACGATGAGCTGCACGATGATGTTCGTCGCCCACAGGGCCACCACGGGCACCTTGTTCTTGTTCTCCTTGGCGAAAGCCTTCGGCATGTCCTTGGTCTTGGCCGCAGCGAAAAGCACTTCGGCGCAAATCAGCGACCACGCCAGATACGCGCCCAGTACTGAGACGATCAGCCCCAAGCTCACGAAGACTGCGCCCCACGGACCGACCACAGCCTCGAGAACGGTCGCCATCGACGGCTGGCGCATGACGGCCACGTCGGGCCGCTCCAGCACGGCATAGGGAAGCAATGTGACCAGCACCATGAGGGTGGTGACCACGACGAAGCCGGTGATGGTGGCGGCTCCCACATCGGAGCGCTCCTTCGCGTAGCGCGAATACACGCTCGCGCCTTCGATCCCGAGGAAGACGAAGACAGTGACCAGCATGGTCGCGCGCACTTGCTCGAAGATGCCCCCTTCCAGGCCCGCCCCATAGAAGTTGAAGCGGAACATGTCCATCTTGAAGGCGAAGATCAGGATCACGATGAAGACCAGAATCGGAATGACCTTGGCGATCGTGACGACGGTGTTGATGAACGCCGCCTGCTGGACCCCACGCAGGATCATGAAGTGGAAAAGCCAGATGCCGACCGATGCCACCACGATCGCGACCACCGTGTTCCCGTCGCCGAAGACCGGAAAGAACGCACCCAGCGTGGACTTGATCAACACCCAGTACGACACGTTGCCGATGCAGCTGCCGATCCAGTAGCCGAAAGCGGAGAGAAAGCCGGGGTAGTCGCCGAAGCCGGCCTTGGCATAGGCGAAGACGCCGGCGTCGAGGTCGGGTTTGCGCTCGGCGAGCGACTGGAAGACCCGCGCCAGCATGTACATGCCGGTGCCGGCAATGAGCCACGCGATGACCGCGCCGAACGGACCGGTGGCATTCGCGAAGGTGCGCGGCAACGAGAAGATCCCCGCACCGACCATGCCACCCACCACCATCGCGGTGAGCTGCATTCGCGACATTTTCTGCTCAGTCGAAGCCATGGCATTTCCTCACTCGTTGAATGTTTGGAACTTCGCTCCCTGAGGGCTCGTGTCGCGCCAGCGCGATCACGGCTCATGTCTACAACCCGGTGCGAATGAGCATCAGTGGCTCATGGGCCTTTGTCAATAGCACCATCGGGCACCGCTCCGGCCACTGCGGAAAGCGAAAAAATCAGAAGGCCTTGCGCACGTTGATCCACACCTCGGTCGAGCTGTAGTTGAAGCCCACCGAATTGCTCTGGTCCCGAATCCAGAGAATCTCCGGACGCAGCGTCCAGGTCGGCACGAATTCCCAGACCAGGTAGGCGCCGACTTCGTAGAGGTTGTCCCTGCGCCGCAGGATGACAGTGTTGTCGAGCGTATCGGGATGAAAGTGAACGTTGTCGGCGTTGAAGGAATCGCGCTCCCACCACGCGAAAGTGCCCCAGCTCAGCTTGTTGTTCACAGTGAAATCGAGGGAAACGGTCGCGCCATAGACGTCCGAGTCGCCGTCGGGCCGGCTCGTCGCATAGTTGTGCCCGGCGTGCCCCGTCACGGAAAAGCTTCCCTTGCCATCCATGAACGACCGAACCCAGCCGGCAGAGACCAAGGCGGTGGTGCGGCTTCTGTCGCGCAGATTGCCTTCGGGGTATCTGCGCCGCCGCACATCCGCGCCGAGCGTGAACTGGTTGTCGGGGTCGTAGCGCATGCGGTAGTCGCTGAAGATGGAGACGTCGTTGCGGTAGTCGCTGTCGCCGCGGTAACTGGTCCTGCCCCTGAACCCGGCCGCGAGGTTGTTGTCGCCCAGGGTCTTGCTGCCTGCGAGGCTCCAGCGCAGGTCGGAATCGTTTCTGCTCTCGGAGTTGTCGTAGTACCTGAACCGGTAGTCCAGGTTCGCGTCGATCGCATAGCCGTTCTGCAAGGCGTAGTTCACGCCCCCGCCCACACGCGCGTTGTAGAAGGTGTCGCGCCGGTCGCCGCCGCCGAACGCGTCGGTGCCGCGCGTCGAGTTCACCCGATAGCGGCCAACGCCTGTTTCCGCGTAGCCGAAGCCCGTCAGCGCCCGCCCTTCGTCGAGAGACTGTCGCGCTGCCTGGTCGTAGATCTCGACCTGGGACAGAACGTCCGGCGGCAGGTTGTCGAAGCGCAGCACTGTCTCGAACTCGATCTTCGCCTCCGCGTACTTTCCGAGTGCGAAGTAGGCGCGGCCCAGCGCGAGATGCGCGGCGACGTTGTCCGGTCGCGTCGCAAGACTGCGCTCGAACAGCGCCTTCGCTTTTTCGCCGCGCTGCGTGCCCAGTGCAGCACGGCCGAGCAAGTAGGTGAAGGTGGCGTCGTTCGAGTTGGCGTCCTCGAACGGCGCGAGCAGATCGTAGGCTTCCTGGTACTTGCCGTCGCGCACCAGTTGCTCGGCACGTGGAACATCGGGATCGGCGGCGAAGGCCGCGTTGGCAGTCAGCACCACCATCGACACGGCGAACGCTCGGGCGACGGAGCGCCAGGGTGAAAGTGTTCGACCACGGCATTCGGAACGGATCTCGATCATCGTGAATGTCTCCTCGGATGCTTGGACCCCCCCTGAGAAAACATTAGACACCTGACGCCGAGCCACATGCAATGCGGCCGAAGTGCAGATCTCAGGGCTGGCCGCTGCGCGACAGCAGCACGGCGAAGGGCCGCGTGCCGGGAAACTCCGAGAAGATGATGGTCAACATCGCGGTGATCGGCACCGCCAGGAAGGCGCCGGGCACACCCCACAACGCCACCCAGACCGCGAGGCTCACCAGGATCGCGAACGGGCTGAGATTGAGCGAGTTCCCCATGACATACGGGTCAATGAAGTTGCCGATGACGAACTGAATGACGGTCAGCCAGAGCAGGATCGGAACGACGTGCGACGCATCGCCGAACTGTGCAAGTGCCATTGCGCCGGGCAGCAGCACACTCAGGAACGAGCCGATGTACGGGACGAAATTCAGCAGCACGATCATCACCGCCCAGAACGGCGCGAACTCGAGCCCCGTGAACCGCATGACCGCGTAACTCAGCACACCGAGCAGCACGCCGAGGAAGGTCTTGAGGGCCAGATAGGCGCCCACTCTCGAATTGATGTCCGCAATCACCTGCCTGATGCGCTGCGCATGTTGCGGGCTGCTTGCAATGCTCGAGATCTTCGCGTCGAGATGGGCCCGCTCCACGAGGAGGAAGCAGGCATAGAGCGCCACGATCACCACGCTGGCGAAAATCGACGATACGGACGACAGCGCTGACCCGACCAGTCGCTGAAGGCTCACCTGCGCGAGAAGGTCGCGCCGCAAGGTCGTCCATGTCGGCTCCGCCTCGACGTGGAAGAAGATGGCCACTTGCTGCACTGCCGCGAGCAGCGATTCCTGGTAGCGCGGTGCCTGGGCAATGACGCTGTCCTTGCTCGCGAGGATGGTGTAGACGACCATGAACAGGCCGAACGCGATGATCAGCACCGACAGGATGGAGATGACGAAGGGCGGAAGCGCGGGTCCGACCAGCGGGATCCGGGCGATCAGCCGCGCGAGGCCGAGGATCACGTACACCACGAAGACGCTGAACATGATGGGGACGAACACGTCGCGCCCGATGTAGCAGATCCAACCGATCATCAGCGCAATGGCCGTTCCATACACGAAGGTTTGAAACCGTTGGTTCATCTTGAGTGCAGCTCCGCGGGTCGGGGCATGGCCGGGTCGGCCGTGTCAGGGCGAACTCATCTTATGTGAAGGAACGCCAAGCGCGGAGCGCATCAAAGATGCGGCAGCACCCTAGTTGAGCGTCGGCTGCGGAGGCGGCGACGTGATGAAGAAGCGCATCGGCACCTCTCGCCAGACCACCCTGCCGTCATCGGGCGTCGGCTTGAATTTCCATTTCCATATTGTTTCGGTGGCCGAGCGATCGAGTCGTGCATAGCCGCTCGATTGCTTGACCTCGACGGCCACCGGCCGGCCATCCGGCGTCGTTCGCACGTGCAGCAGCACCGTTCCCTGCTCACCCTTCTCTCGCGATTCAGCTGGATACGGGGCGTTCGGATTGGGCGGACTCGGCGCCCATTCGCCAGGTTGCGCAGCAGGCGGTGCAGCGCAAGCGATCAGCAGCGCAGCGACGCCGCTCACAACCATGGCCTTGCCGAACGGCCAGTTTCGGATATTCATCGGATCTCCCTCTTCCCTTGTGAACGATGAGTCTTCGACGGCTCGAATGTCGCAGCGCGAATCCAGTCGTTCGCCGATGCTACCCGGCAGGCTCAGCGCGTTTCGATCATCGAGGCTCGGCAGTCTCCATCGCCGCGTCGTACTTCCCCTCGCTCGCCGCACCATTGAGCCGTGCGCGCTTGCGCAGAGCGTCCTGGGCCTGGCGCGCCTGATCGGACTTCCCCTGCCACGCCTGCAGCGCCGGGTCCTGCAGTGCACGCCCATAGGAAAAGCTCAAGTTCCAGGGCTGTGGCCCCAGCCGGTTCAGGGCGTCCAGGTTGGCCGTCGCTTCGGCGGGTGACTGCCCTCCCGAGAGGAAGTTGATGCTCGGCACCGCCGCAGGCACCGAGCGCCGCAGCACGCGAAGGGTCAGCTCGGCCACCTCCGCTGGTGTCGACTGCCGTGCGTGGGTCTTTCCGGGCACCACCATGCTCGGCTTGAGCAGCATGTGCTCCAGCACCACGTAGTGCCGGTGCAGCGCATGGAAGACCTCGTGCAGCACCTCCTGCGTCACTTCGGCGCAGCGCGCGATCGTGTGGTCCCCGTCGATCAGCACTTCCGGCTCCACGATGGGCACCACGCCCAGTTCCTGGCAGACGGCAGCGTAGCGCGCGAGTGCCTCCGCGTTGGCTTCGATCGCGGCCCGGCTGGGCAGTGTGCCGGAGACGTTGTAGACCGCGCGCCACTTGGCAAAGCGCGCACCCTGCTGCTTGTACCCCTGGAGGCGTTGCGCCAACCCGTCCAGCCCCAGCGTGATTTCGTCGCCCGGTGCCAGTGCGAGCGGAATCTTGCCGGCATCGACCTTGATGCCCGGCACGATGCCTTGCCGCGCCGCCAGTTGTGGCAGCGGCTCGCCATCGTCGGCACGCTGCCCCAGCGTCTCCTCGTACAGGATGACGCCGCTCACGTGCTGGCCGAGGTCCGGCGTCGAGAGCAGCAGGCCGCGGTAGGCGCGCCGGTTGTCCTCCGTAGACTCCACGCCAATCGTCTTGAAACGCTTGGCGATCGTCGGACCGCTTTCGTCGGCGGCGAGGATGCCCCTGCCCTTCTGGACCAGCGCTTTCACTGTGGCTTCAAGTTCACTCGAAGTGGCCATGGTGTGTCTCCAATCAGAGAGGCCAGTCTCCTGCCGGGAGGCGCTTTTCTGCAAGTGCCCCTGTTGGGCGTGATGCCAAGACGAAGTCAGTCCGCAGCGCGCGGCAGGTAGCGCGCTGACAGAACCCCGTCGATCGAGGCGATGTCGGCCAGAACCGCCGGGCTCACGGCGCTGTCGATATCGACCAGCGTGTAGGCCATGTCGCCGCGCGACTTGTTGACCATGTTGTGGATGTTCAGCCCGGCATTCGCCATGGCGGTGGAAATCTGCCCGAGCATGTTGGGCACGTTGGCGTTGGCTATCGCCACGCGGTAGGCCGACTCTCGCCCCATGCTGACGCTCGGGAAGTTCACCGCATTGTCGATGTTGCCGTCCTCCAGGAAGTCGCGCAGTTGGTCGGCGACCATGACGGCGCAGTTCTCCTCCGCCTCGCGCGTGCAGGCGCCCAGGTGCGGCAGACACACGATGCGCTCATGTCCCAGCAACGCGGCGCTGGGAAAGTCGCACACATAGCGACCCAGGTGCCCCGCGGCCAGCGACGCCAGCACCGCATCGTTGCTGACCACGCCCTCGCGCGAGAAGTTCAGCAGCACCGCGCCGGGCGGCATCAGGCGGATGTTGTCCGCATTCACCATGTGGCGGGTGGCGTCCACCAGCGGCACGTGCAGGGTTACGAACTGCGCGTTGCGCAGCACGTCCGCCACGCTCGCTGCCTTTCGCACCTGCGATGGCAAGCTCCACGCGGCATCGACGGTGATGTCCGGGTCGTATCCGAGCACGTTCATGCCCAACTTGATGGCCGCATCGGCCACCAGGCAGCCGATCTTGCCCAGGCCCGCGATGCCCAGCGTCTGTCCGGCCAACTCGAAGCCGGCGAAGGCGCTCTTGCCGTTCTCGACCGTCTTTTCCATGTCGGCTCGGCCAGGACCCAGTTCATCGACGAAGCGCAAGGCGCCGGAGAGGTTGCGCGCAGCCATCAGCATGGCCGCTAGCACCAGTTCCTTGACGGCATTGGCGTTGGCGCCCGGCGCATTGAACACCGGCACGCCTCGCTCGCTCATGGCCTTGACCGGGATATTGTTGGTGCCGGCGCCGGCGCGGGCGATGGCTCGCACGCTGTGCGGGATGTCCATCGCGTGCATGTCGGCCGAGCGCACCAGCACCGCATCGGGCGCCGTCACGTTCTTGCCCGTCACATAGCGATCGGCCGGCAGGCGCTGGAGACCTTTGGCCGAGACCTCGTTGAGCACCAGGATCTGGAGCCGGTCAGCCATGGCCGACCTCGAACTCCTTCATGTACTCGACGAGCGCCGTCACGCCTTCGATCGGCATGGCGTTGTAGATCGACGCTCGCATCCCGCCCACCGACCGGTGGCCCTTGAGTTGCACCATGCCGCGCGCCTGCGCGCCCTTGAGGAAGGCTTCGTCGAGCGATTCGTCGCGCAGCTTGAAGGGCACGTTCATCAGCGACCGGTCTTCGCGCGCCACCGGGTTGTAGAAGAAGGAGGTGGTCTCCAGGTGGTCGTACAGCACCGCGGCTTTCTTGCGGTTGTGCGCTTCCATCGCCTCGAGCCCGCCCTGCGCCTTGATCCAGTTGAACACCAGGCCGGCGATGTAGATCGTGTAGGTCGGCGGCGTGTTGAACATCGAGTCGTTGTCGGCCTGGATCTTGTAGTCGAAGGCGGAGGGCGTGATGGGCAGCGCCTGGCCGATCAGGTCGTCGCGCACGATCACGATGGTGACGCCGGCCGGACCGACGTTCTTCTGCGCGCCACCATAGATCAGGCCGTAACGACGCACGTCGACCGGCCGCGACATGAAGTTGCTCGACATGTCGGCGACCAGCGGGACCTCACCGGTGTCGGGGGTCCAGTGGTATTCGACACCGCCGATGGTTTCATTCGAGCAGATGTGCACGTAGGCGGCATCCGGATCGAGCTTCCAGGTCTCCCGGCGGGGCACGCTGACGTAGCCGCCCGCCTCGCTGCTGGCGGCCACGTTGACCTTGCAGTACTTCTTCGCCTCCTTGATCGACTTCTTCGACCACTCCCCGGTGTCGATGTAGTCGGCGCTCGCACGGCCGCGCAGCATGTTCATCGGCACGATGGCGTTCTCGCCGATCGCGCCGCCCTGCAAAAACAGCACCTTGTAGTCCGCCGGCACCCCCAGCAACTCGCGCAGCAGGCTTTCAGCCTCGGCGTGGATGGAGATGAACTCCTTCCCGCGGTGGCTCATCTCCATGACCGACATGCCGCTGCCCCGCCAGTCGAGCATCTCGTCGGCTGCCTGGCGAAGCACGGATTCGGGCAGGGTCGCGGGGCCCGCGCTGAAGTTGAAGACACGCGTCATGTATGAGTCTCCTGGAAAATGGCGAGGAAGGTCGCCATTCGACAGGACGTCGACGCAAAAAGCAACGGCTTGCCGAACCGGCTCTCGCAACAGCCAGCGCAGCACGCGTCAGCGCGTGGCCCAGAACGCGCGCTGCATCTCGATGGTCTCCTGCGCGATCTCGACCACCGGCCCGATCAGCTCCACGGCCTTCTGGCAGTGGTCGAAGACGTAGCGCGACGGCACGCTCATCGTCGGGTTCTCGGCATGGCTGCCGGTCTCGACGAGCAGTTGGGCCTCGGTCATGCCGTACACCACGCGCCCGATGTTCGCCCAGTAAGCCGTGCCCGCGCACATGCAACAGGGCTCGACGGCGGTGTAGAGCGTGCAACCCCAGAGGAACTCGGGTGTGTAGTTGGTCGCGGCCACGCGCGCCAGCACGGACTCGGCATGGTTGACGGTGTCGACGTTGCACTGCTCCAGCAGCACGGTCTCGTTGTCGGGGCCGACCAGCACGGCGCCGAAGGGGTGGTGGCCGAGCGCGATGGCGCGGCGGGCGACTTCGTTGGAGCGGCGCAGGTGGCGCACCATCTGTTCGTGCGTGGGGCGCGGACCCTGGGACGACGGGGGATTCGTTTCGGACATGACGGGTACTCCTCGATGGGGCGCGATACTCTCACAACGATCATCGGCTGCGACGCGATTCCCAAGGCGACGCCAGCACGATGGACGAACGTCATGACTGAACACACTACATTCCCCGCGCTCGACACGGCGCTGTTCGACGCCCCGACGCGGGAGCGACTCGTCGCCCGCGAGCCCTCCCTGCATCGCCCCCGCTTTCTGATGCTCTATGGCTCCCTGCGCGAGCGCTCGTACAGCAGGCTCCTGACGCTGGAGGCGGCGCGGCTTCTCGAGGCCATGGGCGGCGAGGTGAGGGTATTCAATCCGGCAGGCCTGCCCCTGCCCGACAGCGTCCCGGAGACCGACCCGAAGGTGCAGGAGTTGCGCAAGCTGGCCGAGTGGTCCGAAGGCATGGTGTGGACCTCCCCCGAGCGGCACGGCGCCATGACCGGCATCATGAAGGCGCAGATCGACTGGATTCCGCTGGCTCTGGGCGCGGTGCGGCCGACGCAGGGCAAGACGCTGGCGGTCATGGAAGTCTCGGGCGGCTCGCAATCGTTCAACGCCATCAACCAGATGCGCGTGCTCGGCCGATGGATGCGGATGCTGACCATCCCCAACCAGTCGTCCGTTGCCAAGGCCTACCTCGAGTTCGACGAAGCCGGCCGCATGAAGCCTTCGAGCTACTACGACCGCGTCGTCGACGTGATGGAGGAGCTGTTCAAGTTCACCCTGCTCACGCGCGATGTCAGCCCCTACCTGGTGGACCGGTACAGCGAGCGCAAGGAGAGTGCCGAGGAACTGTCCAGACGGGTCGGCCAGCGGGGAATCTGAGTTGCCGCGACGAAATTGGCGCAACTGGCAGCGCCGTGCCGCGCATGCGTCTTGCAAGCGGCCGTGTGGGACGTACACTGCGCCGGCACTTCCCCGTGCGTCCCAGTCCAACATCGCTGTCCATGAACATCCGCTTTGCAGAACCCGTTCCACAGGCCCTGTCCGACGAGGCCGCCGCCATTGCCCGGCAGAAGAAGGAACTACTCACTCGCCCGCAGAAGCTGCCCGCGTTTTCGATGGAACTTCGCGCGCGTGAGGGCCATGTCTTCAGGGTGGGGCAGCGCTTGACGGTAGCGCTGCCGGCCATCGATCGCTATCTCGCAGCGCCGACCACGGACGTTCCGCTGCATGCGCCCGATGGCGAGGAGGTGCGTGCAGTTCCGACGGCCACCCAACTCAAGGTGATGCTGCGCGCGCACTACAGCGGCGCCACAGTCAACGTCATCATCCTGTCGGTGGAACCAGCGCCTGTCCACGCCGGCAATCGCGAGGCCGTCTGGAAGGAAGCCGCGGCGACCGCGCGGGTCGTGTTCCAGTGAAAGGATTCACTGGCCGCGGCGCTGCAGGGTTTCAGTCGGGCTTGATGTTGGCTTCGCGGATCAGCTTGCCATAGCGCGCGGCGTCGTCCTTTACCAGCTTGCCGAACAGCTCGGGCGCACCGGGCAGCGACACGCCGCCTGCCGCTGCCAGCTGGTCGCGCACCTCGCTCGATTCGAGCGCCTTCTGCACGGCCTCGTGCACCTTCGCCAGGATCGGCTTCGGCAATCCCGCCGGCGCGACGAAGCCATACCAGACACTGGACTCGAAGCCCGGATAGCCCGACTCAGCCACGGTCGGCACGCCCGGCAGCACTGCGGAGCGCTCAGGGCTCATGACGGCCAGCACACGCAGCTTGCCGCCTTTCACCAGCGGCAGCGCCTCCAGCGCATTTACCGCCACCACGTCGACATGGCCGCCGAGCACATCCGTGAGCGCCTGCGCGCCCCCCTTGTAGGGCACGTGCCGCCACGAGAGGCCCGCCGTGTGCTGGAAAAGCTCCATCGCCAGGTGCGGCGTCGAACCGTTGCCCGGGGTCGCCACGCTGATCGTGCCTGGCTTGGCCTTGGTCGCGGCGGACAACTGCGCCAGCGTCTTGATCTCCGAACCTTCGCGCACGGCCAGCACCACAGGCACCCTTCCGACCAATGACACCGGCGTGAGGTCGCGCTCCAGGTCGTAGGGCGCCGGCTGGAACAGCGACGGATTCACGGCGAGCGCGTTGGCCGCCAGCAGTAGCGTATAGCCGTCGGGCGGACTGGCGATAAGCGCCTTGACGGCGATGTTCGTACCGGCCCCCGGCTTGTTCTCGACGATGACGGGTTGGCCGAGGGTGGCGGCCATGCGCTGCCCGACCGAGCGTGCGATGGCATCCACCGCACCGCCAGCGCTGTATCCGACAAGGATCTTGATTGGCTTCGATGGGTAGGCATCTGCAGCCGCCGCGCTCGATGTGGCAAGGGGCAGCAACGCGGCCAGCGCGAATGCGCAACGAGACAGGATGGATTTCATGAAGAGATTCCGAAGATGAAAACGAAGGGCCGACGCGGACGTCAGCGTTTGTCGGCCGCGGGCGCGGCATCCCAGGCCTGCGCCTTGGCATCCTTGCCGGCGACCGAATACAGCGCGCCGGGGGCGTTGCGCGTTTGCTGGAATGCCTCCAGCGTCTCGCCACGCATGGCGGCGTAGATGTGGAGGTTGGACACGCCGACGACCGCACCGAGCTTCTCCAGCATGAAGAAGATGACGCCGTAGTGAATCAACCCGCGCCAGTCGCGACGACGCACCATGTCGCGCTCCTGCGGCGTCAGTTCCGCTGCCTCGAACGCGGCCTCTTCATCCGCGAGGAAATGCGCCCGGTGCTCGGGACGCGTCATCCCGTGCAGGAACTTGTTGAGGCGGTAGGCGCGCACGCTGGTCTCCAGCGAGAACGGATAGGTGCCCTGGAGCGCTTCGACGCCGGCGAGCTGCTCGTCCATGTGACGCCGATGCCGCTGCGACTCGCCCGCGATCGGCGGGCTTGCGAGGTTCTCGTAGATCTGGGTCGCGATGCCAGTCATGGACGGCAGGTAGTAGCTCTGATGCGTCTTGCGCACGTTCGACGACAAGGCCCCGCGCATGACCAGCCACATGATGACTTCGGCGCCCTCCATGCCCCCGAGCGTCGCCAACTCGGCCTGCGTCATTTCGGTGAGCCGCACCGGGTCGTTCTCGATCAGGTCGAGGAACTGGGCGTCCCACGCCGTGTTGTTGAAGCCCGCGCGCTCGCCATGCACCTGGTGCGACAGCCCGCCGGTGGCGACGATGGCGACCTTCAGGTCTTCCGGATAGCTCTCGATGGCGCGGCGCAGTGCCTGGCCGAGGCGGTAGCAGCGCCGGGCCGAAGGCACGGGCGATTGCAGCACGCCGACCTGCAGCGGAATGACCGGCACGGTCCATGCGGGCTTGTGGGGGCACAGCAGCGACAGCGGCGAGAAGACGCCGTGGTCCAGCGCCCGGTCCTGGAAGAAGGACATGTCGAACTCGTCCGCCACGAGCGAGCGACCGATGTGCCGCGCCAGCGCCGGGTGCCCGTCCAGGGGCGGCAGGTCGCGTGCGCCGCCGCCCTCGTCCGCCACCGCGTGGCGTTCGCCGACGCCCAGCGAGAACGCCGAATAGTGGTCGAAGAAAAAGGAGCTGACGTGGTCGTTGTAGATGAAGAACAGCACGTCCGGCTGGCGTTCGGCCAGCCAGCGCTGCACCGGCTCGAAGGCCTTGAAGATGGGCGCCCAGACCGGATCGTCCTGCTTGTTCTTGTCGAAGGCGAAGCCGATGGTCGGGGTGTGGGAGCAGGCGACGGCGCCGAGGATGCGAGCCATGATGAATCCTTGTTGCTGTCAGTCGAGCGAGACGTTCGCTTGCTTGATCACCGCCGCCATCCGCTTGGACTCGGCCTGCACGTACAACTCGAACTTGTCGCGCGTGACCGGGAACGGCTCATAGCCGAAAGCCACGAACTTGGCCTTGAAATCGGGATCGGCCAATGCCGTCTCCACATCACGCCGGATCTTGTCGCTCACGGCGCGCGGCAGGCCGGCGGGTGCGGCCAGTGTCGTCCAGCCGACGACCTCGAAACCTGCGGGACCGCCGGATTCGGCCACCGTCGGCACATCGGGGAACGCCGGATGCCGCGCCGGCGCGGCCACGGCGAGATAGCGCAGCTTGCCGGCCCGCTGCATGGCGCCCGCCGAACCCAGCGTGCCGAGCGCGAAGGACAACTCGTTCGTCGCGACGCTGGTGTAGAGCTGCGTGGTTTCCTTGTAGATGACGTGGGTCATCTGGGTGCCCGTCATCGTCTCGAACAACGCCGAGCCCAGGTGCACCGGATTGCCGATCGACCACGAACCGTAGTTGAGCTTGCCGGGATTGGCCTTGGCGTCGGCCACGATCTGCCCGACCGACTTGTACTTGCTGTCCGTCGCCACGGTGAAGAAGAAATTGGTGCGGAACAGTGGTGCGATCTGCTCGAAGTCCTTCACCGGGTCATAGGGCAGCTTCTTGAACAGGTGCGGATAGGCGACGAGATGGACGTTGTCCAGCTGGATCAGGTCGTGCCCGTCGGTCGCGCCGCGCTTGAACGCATCGATGGCGATGAAGCCGTTGCCGCCCGGGCGGTTCTCGACGGTCACCGGCTTGCCCCAGGTGCGGCTGAGCTTGTCGGCCAGGAGCCTCACCACGCCTTCGGGGCCGCTGCCGACCGGGAATGGCGTGATGATGCGCACCGCACGGGTGGGGAAATCCTGCGGATGGGATGGCGTTGCGGCCAGGGACAGCACGGTGGCCGCGAGAGCCGCGAATGCGTCGAGTTTTTTCATGGTGCCTCCAGTCAGTCGATGTAGCGCAGGCCGGCCTTGGCCAGCGGCTCACGCATGGCATACATGTCGAGGCCAAGTTCGCCCGCGGCGAAGCGCGCACGCTTGCCGGTCTCGTTCGCTTCGCGGGCTTCGGCCGCATCGGCCACCTGCTGCGCACGCGAAGCAGGCACCACGACCACGCCGTCGATGTCGGCCACCACCACGTCGCCCGGTTGCACGAGCGCGCCGGCGCACACCACCGGCACGTTGACCGAACCCAGCGTCGCCTTGATCGTGCCCTTGGAATGGATGGCACGGCTGAACACGGGAAAGTTCATCGCAGTAAGGTCGCGCACGTCGCGCACGCCGCCGTCGATCACGAGGCCCTTGCAGCCGCGCGCCTTGAACGAGGTCGCCAGCAGGTCGCCGAAGAAGCCGTCGGTGCTGTCGCTGGTGCAGGCCGCGATCACCACGTCGCCGGGCTGGATCTGCTCGGCCGCGACATGCAGCATCCAGTTGTCGCCGGGCTGCAGCAGGACAGTGACGGCGGGGCCGCAGAATCGCGCGTCGGGGTAGATGGGGCGGATGCGCGGCTGCATGAGCCCGAGCCGCCCGAGCGCCTCGTGCACGGTGGAGACGCCGAAGCGCGAGAGCTTTTCGACGGCGGCGGAGTCAGCGCGCGTGATCCGGCGGTGGACGACGCCGAGTTCCTGAGGTGTGCTGGTTTGCGTCATGTTCATAGTCCCTTGGCAGTCAGTGCGCGATCGAGGCGCGGGTATACGCGGCGCGCGTTTCCTTCGTAGACCTTGTGGCGCGCGTCGCCGTCGAGCATCGGCGTCGCGTCGATGTAGCGCCGCGTGTCGTCGTAAGGGAAGCCGGTCTCGGGATCGATGCCGCGCACGGCGCCGATCATTTCGCTCGCGAACAGGATGTTGTCGACCGGGATCACGCGTGTCAGCAGATCAATGCCCGCCTGGTGGTACACGCAGGTGTCGAAGAAGATGTTGTTCAGCAGGTGGTCCTTCAGCAGCGGCTTCTTCAGCTCCTGCGCGAGGCCGCGGAAACGCCCCCAGTGGTAGGGCACCGCGCCGCCGCCATGCGGGATCACGAAGCGCAGCGTCGGGAAGTCCTTGAACAAGTCCGAGGTCAGGCACTGCATGAAGGCCGTGGTGTCGGCATTGAGGTAGTGCGCGCCGGTGGTGTGGAAGCAGGCATTGCAGCTCGTGCTCACGTGCACCATCGCCGGAATGTCGTGCTCGACCATCTTCTCGTAGATCGGATACCAGTGGCGGTCCGACAGCGGCGGCGAGGTCCAGTGCCCGCCGGAGGGGTCGGGGTTGAGGTTGATGCCGACGAAGCCGTAATCCTTGACGCAACGCTCCAGTTCCGGAAGGCAGGTGCGCGGATCGACGCCGGGCGACTGCGGCAGCATGGCCGCGCCGATGAAGTTGTCCGGAAAGAGTTGCGCAACGCGGTGGCACAGCTCATTGCAGATCGCGGCCCACGTAGCGCTCGTCTCGAAGTTGCCGATGTGGTGCGCCATGAAGCTTGCACGGGGCGAGAAGATGGTCAGGTCGCTGCCGCGCTCGCGCATCTTCTGCAGCTGGTTGCTTTCGATGGATTCGCGCAGCTCGTCGTCGCTGATCTTCAGCGACGCGGACGAAGGGGTCTCCGCGGGATTGCCGAGGCTGGCGATCTGGCGGTTGCGCCATTCCTCCAGCGCCTTGGGCGCGGTGGTGTAGTGGCCGTGACAGTCGATGATCATGCAGGGTCCAGTTTTCGAATCAAGGGTTGCGGGGGCACCAGCACCTGGCCGCGGAAGAGCGGCCGTGCGGTGCGCAGAAGTGCGGCGCCGGCGATGGCAAGGCCGCTGTCGTCCATCAGCAGGCGCACGGTGAACTCGCCGGTCGGGTGCTCCACCGACAGGTCGTGCCGCGGCGCGGCACCGAGGCGGCACAGCGGCTCGGTCACGGTGCCTGACAGCACGCAGGCCGAAGCCACCGAGACCGCGCCCAGCACACCGATCGCGTCATGGCACTTGCGTGGAATGAAGGTGCGGGTGTTCAGCGAACCGCCGGCCTGCGCGGGCGAGACCAGCGTCATCTTCGGCACGACCTTGACGCTCACGTCGCCCAGGCCCATGCGCTGGCCGGCCTGAAGGCGGATCGACTCGATGCGCGCCTTGAGCGCCGTGTTGGCGTCCAGCTCGGCCGGTGTCTCGTTGCCGGTGCAACCGAGGTCCGCTGCGCGCATCACGACCACGGGCATGCCGTTGTCGACGCAGGTGACCTCGACGCCGTCGATGCGATCGGTGGGCTCGCCCGTGGGCAGCAACGCGCCGCAACTCGAACCGACGATGTCGGAGAAGCGCAGCTCGATCGGCGATCCCTCTCCAGGTACGCCGCTGATGTGCGTGTCGCCGCTGTAGGCCACCCGGCCGCCAGGCGTCTGCACCACAGCGTCGCAGTAGGAGTTGGTGTTCACCATGCGGATGCGCACCACCGACTCCTGCGGCTGAGCGGCGACGAGGCCCTCTTCCAGCGCGAACGGGCCAACGGCTGCAAGGATGTTGCCGCAGGTCGGCGCATAGTCGATGCGCGACTCGGCCGCCACCACCTGCCCGAACAGGTAGTCGACATCGGCGCGCGCATCCTGCGACCGCGAAATGAACGCCACCTTGGTCGTGAGCGGATGGCCGCCGCCGATGCCGTCGATCTGCCGCGCGTCCGGATGGCCCATCGCGGCGAGGATGAGCGCGTCGCGCGCGGCCGGTTCGACTGGCAGGTCGCTTGCATGGAAAAAGGCAGCCTTGGAAGTGCCGCCACGCATCCACACGCAAGGGACCGCATCGAGGGAGCTGAAGGAGGTCGTCGCCATGGGCCATAGTCTCGGCCGAACACGCTGGGCGCGGTGTGAGTTCTAATTTCGCTGCGTTCTTACTTATTTATTGACCAAGGGTTTACCCTTTCCATCCTCCGCACCATTCGTTACTTGCAGCTACACAGCAGGAGCCCCCCGCATTGCCATCGACAAAAGTTATCGAGATGCCTCGGTTTGCCCAACAGGACCCCTTGGCGATCAATCTGCGGCACCTTCAGGCGTTCACGAGTGTTGCGACCACCGGCAGCGTCACGCGGGCCGCCGAGAACCTGTTCCGCGTGGCGTCCGCGGTCACACGCGCGGTCGGCGAACTGGAGGCATCGCTGGGCGTGGCCCTCTTCGAACGCAGGGCACGAGGCATGCTGTTGACCGTCTACGGCAAGGCCGTGTTTGCGCGCGCGGTGCGTGTGGAGCAGGAGTTTGTCGCGGCCAGCCAGGAGTTGCTCCCGACCGATGGCACACGCCGGCTCGATGCGCGCGGCCTGCTGACGGCGATGTTCAGCGGACGGCGATTGGCACTCTTCGCCGGCTTGGCCGAAATGCACAACATGCCCGCCGTCGCGCGCGCTTTCGGCGTGACGCAGCCGGCGCTGAGCGCGCTGGTGCGTGATCTCGAGGAGCGATCCGGGTGCGCCCTCTTCACCCGTTCGGCGCGCGGCGTGCGGCCGACGCGAACGGGCGAACTGCTCGCGTTCCGATGCAAGCGGGCCTTGGCCGAACTGCGCAGCCTCGATTCCGATCTTGCGGCGATCCAGGGCGTCGTCCAGGGCAGCGTGATGGTCGGCGCGCTACCGCTGTCGCGAACGCTGGTGCTGCCGGCGGCCATCTCCGCACTGCTGGCCGAGCATCCACGTGTGCACGTCAGCACCGTGGAGAGCCCTTACGGGGTGCTCGCTGCCGCGTTGCGCAGTGGCGAGGTGGATTTCATCCTGGGGGCGCTGCGGCCCGAAGCCGAGGCCAGGGATCTGGTGCAGGAGCCGTTGTTCGACGACCGCATTTCATTGATCGCCCGCGCCGACCATCCGCTCGCAGCGGTACCGCGCATCAGCTTCGCGCAACTGCGCCGGGCGGGCTGGGTGTTGTCCCGGCGGGGCTCACCTTCGCGCGAGTTGTTGGAGCGATTTTTCCATCATGCAGGCCAATCGGCACCGGAGCCCGCCGTCGAGACAGGTGACCTGGCACTGTTGCGGGGCCTGCTGCTTCAAAGCGACATGGTGACGGCCATCTCCGCGCATCAGCTCCACTACGAGATCGAGGCCGGGACCCTGGTGGTGCTGAACTTTCCACTGGCAAGCACACAGCGGCAAATCGGGATCACGCAGCGCGGTGGCGCCCTGGCCGCGCCTTGCGCGCTGGCTCTGATGCAGGAAATCCGACATTGCGTGAAGCGACTGCCATCCTATTGAGAGCAGAGATCCTTCAGGCTTGATCTCGGAAGAATCTTACGTCTGCTCCATGGCATCAACAGCACAATCGATAGGCTGCTGTCACGCATCAATTCGTCGGGCGCGGTCTCTCGGAGCGAACTCCCTGGACCGTGGCCTCGACTTCATCCACTTTCTTCTCAGACCGCGACGAAACGAAGATGCGCCTCGTGCGCCAGCCCGTCGCGAACGATGTCCCGCGCCTCGTCATCGGCAAACTCAAAGAGGGCGTCGGGAATCTCGTCCTCGTCCAGCGCGAAGAGGATCTCGATGGCATCCTGCTGCGCTTCGGAGAACGTGCCGACCTGGGTCAGCCGATTGAACTTTGCAGCCGTCTCCTTCGGCGCCAGTGGGCAAAGCTCGAGCAGTTCCAGCACGAGCTTGATCTGGGACGGTGTGAGCGGCTTCGGGGCAACAGGCGTCTTCATGGCGATGATCCTTTGTCGGTCGGGCTCGGGACGATTTCCTTTGCCATGAAATCAGTCTCGGCGCCGATCCTTAAGCATTGCTGAAGACGGTCCCGCGATGCTTCTCCTACCCCGCAAAAACCCGAGCAGGGCGTGAGGAAAGTCTCGCGACGAAGGGGCTATTGCATGTGCGCCAGATCACGCACGTCCGAGCGGATCGCTGCAGGGTCCGCGCCGTGCAGCGGCAGACTGATCAAAAGCTCCAACCGACGACGCAGCGCGTACAGCACCTGGAGGGCTGCGCGATCGATGTCCTCGGCGTTGTCGAGGGCCACGATATCCGGAAAATCCCACAAGGCGGCGTCGGGCTGCCCGGGCCAGTTGGGTTGAAACGGCAATGTGGCTTCGTCGAGTGTGATCACGAAATTCGCCCGCGGAGAAAGCCCCCGGATCATGTCGTTCCAGCCGTGAGGTTGTGACTGCGGCACCTGCATGCCTGTGCCGGTGAGCGCTCTGATGGCGGCCGGATGAATCTCGTCGCTGACATGGGCCGGGTGCCCGCACGAGTAGGCGGAAAAGCGGTCTGCACCGAGGTGCGCCAGGCAGGCATGAGCCAGGATGCTGCGCAAGGAATTGCGACGGGAGACGAAGATCACCACGAAGCGCTTTGCGACCATTGAAAACCGACTGAAGCAGATGACGAGGGGTAGGTTAGGGGCGCGGGGGCCATCTCCGCAAGCGCGTTAAACCCACCACTCCCCAGGAATGACGAGTTCCGTCCAACAGTCAATAAGGAAATCAACGCGGTTGTCGTGTCGACTTGGACGGAGCCAAATGCTCCGAATACAAAGCCGCCCCACCGAGGAGAGAACATGGATTCGACTCAAGACGAAAGCCGATTCACTCGCTCGGACCGCGAAAGATTCGATCCCCTGGGATACCGGCGGATCAACTGGATCCGATGGGCCTTGCGGGTCGTGATCCTGCTGGTCGCCGGCGCAGCGCTGGTGGCCGCCTATCCTTGTCTGAGCAATGCCGACTTCCCCGTTGCCAGCCTGATCATCTACTCGGCGGGGATGGTGTTCATCAGCATGCCACTCTGCCTGCTCTATGAAAGCGCCCTCAAGGTCCACGAGTTGACCGTTGCGAACGGACTCGGAGATCCGGCCTCCCGGCCCATCTAGGAGGGCTTGACTGCCAAGACCGCCGGGCCGGCGCTCGCCACCTTGCGCAGCACGGCCAGCGCCGGGTCGACGATCCTGGTATCTGCACCGACGGCGTACACCGCATAGGCGGGGTACAGGAACTCAGGCGTGTCCGGCACGCGAAGAAGATGGCCCGATTCCAGATAGGCGCGGACTACGTCGAGCCGGAAGTACCCTGTGCCGCCGGCGGCCAGAAGAAACTCGCGACCGAGCGGCCCTAAGCCAGCACTCACTGCGGCATGGGCGAGTCCCGGAAACGCGAGGTCGTGCTGCGTTGCGAACTCGGGGCCCCAATCAACGTAGACGTAGTCCGCAGGCTGCGGAATGCGCGCGGGCTTCGCCGTTGTCACCATGACGAGCTTTTCTTCGATGAGAAGCTCCACGCGCAAGCCGGGCCGCTGCTGCGGCGCGTAGACGATGGCAATGTCGAGCACCCCTGCGGCGACCTTGTCGAGCAGATCGTGGGGAAAACCCACCTCCGTGCGGATCGCCAGGCTCGCGTCATCGGCCCGCAGTTGCAGCAGCCATCGCAACAGCAACGGATCCCAGAGGCTGATCTCGCACCCCGCAGCGAGTACGGCACGGCTGCCGACCGGCACCGCCACCTGGTGGCGTGCCCGCTCCCAGACTTGCACCAGCATGGTCGCGTGCGGCAGGAATTGCTCGCCCGCCCGGGTGAGCGCCGCTCCAGCCTTGTTACGCACGAACAACCGACGTTCGAGCAACTCTTCGAGCGTACGCACCCGGGCGCTGACAGAGGTCTGCGTGACGTGGAGCTTCTGCGCGGCGCGCTGGAAGCTTTGCGTCTCAACGATCTCCAGGAAGGTCCGGGCTAGAGTGATGTCCATGGCTGCGCCTTTCAGGGCAGAATTTTTGCATTCAACCGGCAATAAATCTCGTTTTACTTATCAAGAAGCTACAGCGAAGATGCAATTCATCCGGGCCTGAACCTTGCACGCCACAGCCCACTCCATTCGAAAAGGAACTTCTCGATGTCCATCGTTCACCGATCGTCAAAAATCGTTGGTATGCCCGATCGCTTGCTCCGTGCTCTCAACACCCTGTCCGAAGAAGCCCAGGCGCTTGCACAAGCGCTGTTGAACCCACGCTCGGTCATCGAAGAAGTGGAGGAAATGCGCGCCTTGCAGGTGAAGGCCAATGCCATCGAAGCCAAGGACCCTGCGCGCGCAGCGGTGTTGCGCTGGCACGCCTCGCGCGTCGGCTTGCGCTAAAGGCCAGGCCACGCCGGCTGTGGCGAATCAAAGGCCGGGAACCGGGACGATCTGTGAGATCAGCGCCGTTCCGTCGCACATGAGAAAGTCCTTGAAAGCCTGTGCCACCGGTGGCAGCCGCTTGGTCCTCCGATGCACCACGTACCAGTTGAGGACCAGCGGAAGCCCTTGAACGTCGAGAACACTCAGGCTGCCTGACTTCAGTTCCTGACTGACTGTGTGCGCAGACAAGAAACTGACGCCCATGCCGGCGATCACGGCCTGCTTGATCGTCTCCGTACTGCGGATTTCCATGGCGATATGAACCCCCGCCAGCTGGCCGCCCAGGGCTTCTTCCATGGAGTTCCGTGTGTCCGAGCCCTTCTCGCGGACGACGAAGGGCTCATGCATCAGCGTCGCCACCGGGATCTGCTTCACACCGACGAGTGGATGGTTGGCCGCCGCGACGACGACGTAAGGGTGCGGCGCAAAGGGCTCGTTGACGGTGTCGAGATCGGCAGGCGGCCGCACCATGATCGCCAGGTCGGTCAGGTTCTCGGTGATATGGATCAGCAACCCCTCCCGGTTGTGAACCGTGAAATTGAGCTTCACGCCCCGATGCCGACTCGCGAAGTCGACGAGCAAGCGCGGAAAGAAGTAGTCGCCGGCACTGATCACGCCCACATTGAGCCGGCCTCCCGAGACACCCTTGAACTGGGTCATCGCACTCTCGGCTGCCTCGAACTGCTGAATGATCGAGCGGCCGATCTGAAGCAGCTCCGCGCCCGCCGGGGTGAGGTAGATCTTCTTGCCGAACTGTTCGAAGAGCGCGTTGCCCGCGTGCTCTTGCAGCTTGCGCACCTGTGTGGACACCGCGGGTTGCGTCAGGTGGAGTTCCTCCGCCGCGCGCGAGAAACTCAGCAGTCTCGCGACCGCCTCGAACACCTTCAGCTGCCGCAACGTGGCGTGCTTCACCCGACCGAGGCCAGTTCCCGAAGGCGGACATGGCCGCGTTGATCCGCCATCGACCGGGCGAGCAGCTTGACCAGCGAATGCACCGTGTCGATATGCGGCGTGGGCGTATCGGTCAGGCGGGCCAGCTCGACCACGGCACCCACCAGTGCATCGATTTCCGGAGCACGTCCTGCTTCCACGTCCTGCAGCATGGAGGTCTTGTGCTTGCCGACCTTCTCCGCACCGGCAATGCGCTTCTCCAGCGACACGCGGAACTCGATGCCCAGCTTGCCGGCCACGGCCTGCGCCTCTTGCATCATCGAGGTGGCCAGCTCTCGCGAAGGCGGAAACTGGCAGATGTCGACCAGCGTGGCATGGGACAGGCTGCTGATGGGATTGAAGGTCAGGTTGCCCCACAGCTTGAGCCAGATCTCGGAGCGGATGTCGTCGAGCACGGGGGCCTTGAAGCCGGCACCGCTCAGGCAGGCCGAAACGCGATTCACGCGCTCGCTCGACGACCCGTCGAGTTCGCCCACGGGAAAGCGATCGCCCTCGATGTGCCTCACGACGCCGGGCGCCAGCAGTTCGGAAGCCGGATAGACCACGCAGCCGATGACCCGCTCGGCCGGGATCTTCGCGGCGACCCGCCCGTCGGGGTCGACGCTGCGAACCGGCGAGCCTTCGAGCGCGCCCCCGTGCTTGTGGAAGTACCAGAACGGGATGCCGTTCTGCATCGTCACGACAACGGTGTCCGGACCGAACAGGCGCGGAACGTCATTGGCCACCGCTTCGACCTGGTGCGCCTTCATGGCGAGGATGACGATGTCCTGCGGGCCGGCCTCGTCATAACGGTCGGTGGCCTTGACGCTGCGCGCCACCTCCTCTGCTCCGTCGTGCGCGATCAGCTTGAAGCCATTGCGGGCAATGGCCTCCAGGTTCGCGCCGCGCACGATGAAGGTGACGTCTTCACCGGCGAGCGCGAGCTTCGCGCCGACGAATCCTCCGATGGCGCCCGCGCCAATCACAGCAATCTTCATGTCGATTCCCAAGTAGTTGAATCTCTCTGGCGGGCTCACTCGAAGCGGTTGCCCAGCTTGCCGATGCCTTCGATCTCGATCTCGATCAGGCTGCCGGCCTTCATCGAACCAACGCCGATCGACGTGCCGCACAGGATGACGTCCCCGGGATGCAGCGTCATGTCGAAGGAGATCAGGCTGACCAGTTGCGGCACCGAGAAGCGCATGTCGCTGATCGGGTAGCTCTGGCGCACTTCCCCGTTGAGACGGGTCGTCACGGTGAGCATGGACGGATCGAGCCCGGTTGCCACCACCGGGCCCATGGGGCAGAAGGTGTCGAATCCCTTGGCGCGAACCCACTGGGGAAAGGACACGTCGCGGTTCAGGATGTCTGCCGCCGTCACATCGTTCGAGCAGGTGTAGCCGAACACGTGTTCCAGCGCATCGTCTTCATCCACCGCCGTGCAGACCTTGCCGATGACGATGCCGAGCTCGCCCTCGAACACGATCCTGCTGTCATCCAAGGGCTTGCGGATGACTTCACCATGCGCCAAGTAGGAGTTGGGCGCCTTCAACAGATAGAGCGGTTCCGATGGCACCGACAGGCCCAGCTTTTCACCGAGCGCATGGAAGTTGTTCCACAACGCGATGACCTTGCCCGGCGTGGTCGGTGTGCGCAGCTGGAGGTCGGCAAGCGCCAGCATGCGACCCGTGGGCTCACAGGCTCCGAACATGTCGCCCTGGTGCTCCCGAACGTGATCGCCATGGAGAGTGCCGAAGCCTGTCTTGCCGGCGTGGTCGAAACGGAGCCATTGGTGATGCATGTCGCGTTCTCAGTCGAAGGGGAGGTAGTCCGGCATGACGAGCGATGCCAGCAGCTTGCCGATCTCAGCGGGGTTGGGCGTGACGTGAATGCCGCATTGCTTCATCAGCGCCATCTTTTCTTCTGCGCTCCCGTTGACGCCGGAAGCGATGGCGTCCGTGTCACCCGCGCGCCAGTGCGGCGGCGCAGCGGCGCCGGCGACGAAGCCGACCACCGGCTTGCGCATGTGATCCCGGATCCAGCACGCGCACTGCTCCTCGGTGTCGCCGCCGATCTCACCGACCATGATCACCGCGTCGGTGCGGGGGTCGTCATTGAACATCTTCAGCACGTCGAGGAGTTGGAGGCCGCCGGGCAAGTCGCCCCCTATGCCGACCACCGTCGATTGCCCGATGCCGAAGCTCCTGAGTTGGCTGGCGGCTTCATAGGCCAGCGTGCCCGAACGCGACACCACGCCGATGCGGCCTCTCTGGTGGATGTCGCTCGGCATGATGCCGATCTTGATTTCGTCCGGTGTGATGAGACCTGGGCAGTTCGGCCCGAGGAGAAGCGTCCGGCTGCCCTTGAGCCGCCCGAGCGTGCGGATCATGTCCCTGACCGGGATGCCCTCCGTGACGCAGATGACCAGATCCAGCTCGGCGTCGATCGCCTCGTCGATCGCAGCGGCGGCAAGGGCCGGCGGCGTGTAGATGACGGAGACGGTGGCGCCGGTCGCGGCCCGGGCGTCCCTCACCGTGGCGAAGACCGGAACGCCGTCGACGAACTCGCCGGCTTGGTCTGCGTCGACGCCCGCGACGAAGCACTTCCTGCCATTTCCGTAGGCGCGGCACAGGGTCGTGTGGAAGCGTCCCGTATCGCAAGCGATGCCCTGGGTCATGACCCTCGTGTGCTTGTTGACGAGAATCGACATCTCAGCTCTTTCTCCGACTCGCGGTCACGACCAGTTCCGCGGCCTCCGCCATGCCGTTGGCGTTCATGATCGGGAGGCCCGATTGCGCGAGGATGGATTGGCCGAGGCTTTCGCTGGTCCCTCTCATGTGCACCACCAGCGGCACTGCGAGCCGGACCTTGCGTATCGCGGCGATCACGCCGTGGGCCAGCACGTCGCATGATGTGACGCCGCCGAACATGCTCACAAGGATGGCACCCACCTTCGGATTGCCCGACATCAACTCGAATGCCTCGGACAGCTTCTCGTCGGTCGCTGCACCGCCCACGTCATGGAAGCTGGCCGGTGCTCCGCCATAGAACCGGATCATGTCCATCGTCGCCATCGTCGAACCGGGGCCGTTGACGACGCAGCCGATGTTGCCGTTCGACGCTTCGAATTCCGCAGGGTCTTCCTGCTCGCAGTCTCGCATCGCCGCGATGTCGGGCTGGCGGAACAGCGCGTTCGAGTCGAAATCGAAGCTGGCGTCGAGCGCGATCAAGCGGCCGTCGCGCGTCACCACGAGCGGATCGATCTCGAGACGCGACGCATCGCTGGCATCGAAGGCCTGGTAGAGCTTCCGCATGAGGACATTCGCCTCTGCGATCGATCTGCCCGCAAGGCCGATGCCCCGCGCAAGGGCGTCCGCCTCGGCGGCCTTCCATCCCGTGGCGGGATCGATCAGCAGCTTGTGGGCTGACTCCGACATGGAAGCAGGTTTCGATGCTGTCAATGCGACGCAACCGGACTCGCGGTCCACTGCCATGCGGAGGTAGAGCTTCTGCTCGATCTCGACGCCTTCCTCGACCAGCAGGCGTTTCACCACACGGCCCTCGGGGCCCGTCTGACGTGTCCTCAGCGCAGAGCCCAGCAAACCCTCCGCGAGCCGCCGGACGTCGGCAACCGACCATGCCTGCTTCACGCCGCCCGCCTTGCCCCGGCCCCGTGCATGCATCTGCGCCTTGACCACCCACGCCCTGCCACCGAGCCGGGTGGCAGCTTCCGCGGCCTCGTCGGCCGAAGCACACGGAAGGCCGCGCGGCGTGTCGACGCCATATTTCCGCAGCAGTTCCTTGGCCTGGTATTCGTGGATGGTCATGACCTTCCGGAACGGGCGACAGGCGGTCGCCGGACGGAAGGCTTCTGACACCGCGGATTCCTGAACTGTCACTACTGTCTCCTTGGAGTCGAACGTTGCTGCGGCCAAATCAATTGGGACTGGGACTAACGGTCAACTGTAGGAATCTGCAGAAATAATTGATAGTTAAAGAATTCTTTGCTGAGCATTACGCATGAGTTATGCATCACGGGTCATTGCGCTGCTCGATTGCAAATGAATCAGATCACGCGCTCTTCGCGCAATGCCTCGATCTGCGACTGGCTGTAGCCCAGTTGCGCAAGCACCTCCACCGTGTGCTCGCCGAGCAGCGGCGAGCGCTTCACCTGCGTCGGGCTGTCGGACATCTTGATCGGATTGCCCACCGTCAGGTAGCGGCCCCGCGTCGGATGGTCGACCTCCACGATGGTTCCGCTTTCGCGCAACGAAGCGTCTTCGGCGATTTCCTTCATCGACAGGATGGGTCCGCATGGAATGTCGTACGCGTTGAGGATCTCCATGGCCTCGAGCTTGTGCTTCGTCATGGTCCACTTCTCGATGCGCGCGAAGATGGGCTTGAGGTGCAGCAGCCGCGCCGCCGGCGTGGCATAGGCCTCGTCGGTGATCCAGCCCTCTTCGCCGATCACCTTGCACACGGCGGGCCACACCGCCGCCTGTGTGATGAAGTAGATGTAGGCGTTGGGGTCGGTCTCCCAGCCCTTGCACTTGAGGATCGAGCCCGGCTGGCCGCCGCCCGATGCATTGCCGGCCCGCGGCACGGCCTCGCCGAAGGTGCCGTCCGGATACTGCGGGTACTCGTGCATCGTCCCGGTGCGTTCGAGCCGCTGCTGGTCGCGCAGTTTGACCCGGCAGAGGTTCAGGACGGCATCCTGCATCGGTGCCAGCACCTTCTGTCCGCGTCCCGAGTTGTGCCGCTGGAGCAACGCCGCCAGGATGCCCAGCGCCAGGTGCAAGCCGGTGCCGCTGTCGCCGATCTGGGCGCCGGTGACCATCGGCGGGCCGTCGTCGAAGCCCGAGGTCGATGCCGAGCCGCCTGCGCACTGCGCCACGTTCTCGTACACCTTGCAGTCCTGGTACTTTCCAGGGCCGAAGCCCTTGACCGAGGCCACGACCATCCTCGGGTTGAGCTCATGAATGCGTTCCCAGGTGAAGCCCATCCGGTCGAGCGCGCCGGGTGCGAAGTTCTCCACCAGCACGTCGCAATGCTTGATCAGGGTTTCCAGCACTTCCCGACCCTTGGGCTTCTTGGTGTCGACCGTGATCGAGCGCTTGTTGTGGTTGAGCATCGTGAAATAGAGGCTGTCCACGTCCGGGATGTCGCGCAGCTGTCCGCGCGTTGCGTCGCCCTCCCCGGCGCGTTCGACCTTGATCACGTCGGCGCCGAACCAGGCCAGCAGCTGCGTGCAGGTCGGGCCCGACTGGACATGGGTGAAGTCAAGGATTCGATAGCCTTCCAGCGCTTTGCTCATACAGGGGTCTCCGGTCTCGATCTATGTGGGTTGCCTATTGATCCGCCGCCGCCAATCCTTCGAGTTCCGCCACGCGTTTGCGAAGCGCGCGCTCGTCTTGGAAGCGTTGGGTCTCGTCACGAATGACGGCAACGACCGCGCTCACCGCGCCATCGGGCGCGAAGAGCATGGCCACCGTGAAAGCGATGGACATCGAGCGTCCGTCCTTGTGTGTGGCCGGCACGCGCAGCAGGTCATTGCCGTACTTCGTGGTGCCAGTATCCATGGACTTGTGGTAGCCCTCCCAATGGCGCTGGCGCAGTCGCTCCGGCGTGATGAGATCGAGCGATCGGCCCAGGGCCTCGCTCTCGGTGTAGCCGAACATGCGCTCGGCGCCCGGATTCCACAGCGTGATGGCGCCGGTGGCGTCGGACGCGATGATCGCATCGCCGACAGCCGCGACGAGTGCCTGACAGTCGATGGCGGTGTTCATGGCGCTGGCTCCCTGTTCTCCGTGAGGCATCTTTTTCCGCTTCCTGGTCTTCCAACAAAAAGCGGCACCCATCGCGGGTGCCGCCCAAGGACACATCGACTTCGACGATGTGTCCCGGCGGTCACACCGCCTTCGCCGAGCGCAACTCGCTGATCTGCGAGGCGCTGTAGCCGAGTTCAGCCAGAACCTCCTCGGTGTGCTCGCCCAGCAGCGGCGAGGCCGTGATCTCGGGCTTGAGATCCGAGAACTTGATCGGGCTGCCCACGGTGTAGTAGCTGCCGCGTTCCTTGTGCGGCACTTCGACGATCGAGCCACTGGCGCGCAGCGACGGGTCGTGCAGGAGTTCCTTCATCGTCAGCACCGGCGCGCAGGGAATGTCGAACTTGCGCAGGATGTCGACCGCCTCGAACTTGGTCTTGTCGGCCAGCCATCCCTCGATGGTCGCGAAGATGTCGGTGATGTGAGGCTGGCGCGCCTTCGGCGTCATGTAGTCGGGGTCGGTCTTCCACTCGGGCTTGCCGATGGCATCGCAGATCGGCGCCCATGCATGGCCTTGCACGGTGAAGTAGATGTACGCGTTGGGATCGGTCTCCCAGCCCTTGCACTTCAGCACCCAGCCCGGCTGGCCGCCGCCGCCGGCATTGCCGCCGCGCGGCACCACGTCGCTGAAGGTCCCGTGGGGGTACTGCGGATACTCTTCCAGGAAGCCGAGCCGGTCCAGGCGCAGCTGATCGCGCATCTTCACGCGGCAGAGGTTCAGCACGGCGTCCTGCATCGCGCAGGCCACGCGCTGGCCCTTGCCGGTCTGCTCGCGGCCGATGATGGCGGTCAGGATGCCGATGGCGAGATGCATGCCGGTGTTGCTGTCGCCAAGGGCGGCGGCACTCACGGTCGGCGGGCCGTCCCAGAAGCCGGTGGTCGAGGCCGCGCCCCCCGCGCACTGTGCGACGTTCTCATAGACCTTCAGGTCGTCGTAGTGGTGGCCGTCGCTGAATCCCTTGACCGACGCGACGATCATCCTGGGATTGAGTTCCTGGATGCGCTCCCACGTGAAGCCCATGCGATCCAGCGCACCGGGGCCGAAGTTCTCCACCAACACGTCGGACTCGCGGATCAGCTTCTCCAGCACGAGCTTGCCTTCCTGCTGCTTGGTGTCCAGCGTCAACGAGCGCTTGTTGCTGTTGAGCATGGTGAAGTACAGCGCATCGACGTCGGGGATGTCGCGCAGCTGCGAGCGTGTGACATCGCCCGCGCCTGGGCGCTCGACCTTGATGACATCCGCACCGAACCAGGCGAGCATCTGGGTGCACGCCGGGCCGGCCTGCACGTGGGTGAAGTCGATGATCTTGATGTTGCTCAGTGGTTTGTTGTTGCTGCTCATGTTGACGATCTCCTGGGTTAACTTGCTTGAATCACTTCTTCTTTGCCGCGCTGGGGTTCAGGCTGGTGATGCGGCCGCTCTCGGTGCCGGCGGTCTCATCGATCACGGCATTGATCAGCGTCGGTCGTCCGGAAGCGATGGCCTCGGCCAGGCCCCGCTCCAATTCGTCCGCCGTGGTGGCGTGCACGCCGACACCGCCGAAGGCTTCCATCAACTTGTCGTAGCGCGCGTTCTTGACGAACACGGTCGGCGCCACGTCCGCCCCGCCGCTGGCGTTGACGTCGGTGCCCCTGTAGACACCGTTGTTGTTGAAGACGACGATGCAAACCGGCAGGTTGTAGCGGCAGATCGTTTCCACTTCCATGCCGCTGAAGCCGAAGGCGCTGTCCCCCTCGATGGCGATTACCGGCTTGCCGGTCACCACCGCCGCGGCGACGGCAAAGCCCATGCCGATGCCCATGATTCCCCAGGTGCCCACATCGAGACGCTTGCGGGGCTCGTACATGTCGACGATGCTGCGGGCAAAGTCCAGCGTGTTGGCACCCTCGTTGACGACGATGGCGTCGGGCCGCGCCTTCACCGCATCGCGGATCACGCTCAGCGCGCTCTGGAAGTTCATCGGCGAGGGCCGGGCTGCCAGGGTGACGGCCATCTTCGACAGGTTCTTGTCCTTGCGCTCGTCGATCGCAGCGGTCCATTCGGCCGGCGGCTTGGCCCAGCCGCTTCCCATGCCCGTCAGCAGCGCCGACACGCAGGAGCCGATGTCACCGATGACGGGTGCGGCAATGGCGACGTTGCTGTCGATTTCCGTCGGCGCGATGTCGATCTGGATGAACTGCTTCGGCCCGCCCCAGGTCTTGCCCTTGCCGTGCGACAGCAGCCAGTTGAGCCGCGCACCGATCAGCATCACGACGTCGGCTTCCTGCAGGACATAGGAACGCGCAGCCGCGGCGGATTGCGCATGCGTGTCAGGGAGCAGCCCCTTGGCCATCGACATCGGCAGGTAGGGGATGCCCGTCCGCTCGACCAGTGCGCGGATGTCGGCATCGGCCTGCGCGTAGGCGGCACCCTTGCCCAGCAGGATCAGGGGCTTCTTCGCCGTCTTGAGCAAATCGAGCGCACGCCGGACCGCGTCGGTTGCCGGAATCTGCCGGGGCGCCGGATCCACCACTCGGATCAATGACTTCTTGCCGGCTGCGGCCTCCATGGTCTGCGCGAACAGCTTCGCCGGCAGGTCGAGATAGACACCGCCCGGGCGACCCGACACCGCGGCGCGGATGGCCCGTGCGATGCCGACGCCGATGTCCTGGGCGTGCAGGACTCTGTAGGCGGCCTTGCACAGCGGCTTGGCAATCGCGAGCTGGTCCATTTCCTCGTAATCGCCCTGCTGCAGGTCGACGATCTCACGCTCGCTGGACCCGCTGATCAGGATCATCGGGAAGCAATTGGTGGTGGCATTGGCCAGCGCCGTCAGTCCGTTGAGGAAGCCTGGAGCGGACACCGTCAGGCAGATCCCTGGCTTCTGCGTGAGGAAGCCGGCTGCCGCCGCCGCATTGCCCGCATGTTGCTCATGGCGGAACGAGATCACCCGGATGCCTTCCGCCTGCGCCATGCGCGTCAGGTCGGTGATCGGGATACCGGGTAGTCCGAAGATCGTGTCGATGCCGTTCAGCTTGAGCGCATCGATGACCAGGTGAAACCCGTCGATCGTTGTCGGTTCTTCTTGTTCGTGCGAGGTTGCCGGCGGGTTGGCCAGGACAGCGGACATCTTGTCTCCTTGAGTTCGAAATACGGATCCGATCACTCGCACGCCGAGCCTCACCCCTGGAGGTTGCACAGCGGAAAACTCCGTGCGTCGTGGTCAGGACTATCATTCGGCGTCCCCGGTACGGCCGTTGACCTCGGTCAACTTTCGGGAAAACAGAACGCGGGGAAAACCCCACGAGAGCGAAGTGACCCTTCTTTCGAAACATCCAGAACAAAACGTCATTCGTGTACAGCTACGGCAGAACGTGCTGCTCAAGGATCTGAGCGATAGCGACCGCGCCGAGCTGGAGGCCCATCTCACCATCGTGGACGGCAACAAGGGCGAGTTCCTTCTCAATCAGGGCGTGCGCGAGATGGAGCAGTACTTCATCCTCGACGGCATCCTCAAGCGGGTCGTGAGCAATGCACAGGGCAAGGAAATGATCCTGCGCTTCGCCGACGAGCACGACATGGAAACCAGCTACGCCGCCTTCCGGCTGGGCACCCCCACGCCGTACGGCATCGTCTGCGTGACCAAGGCCCGTGTGGCGAGCCTGCCCTTGCAGGAATGGGTCGAATTCCTGAAGAAGCGCCCGCTCGCGAAGGAACTGTTCGAGTTCATGGTGATGCGAGGGATGAGCGAGATCATGGCGCACACCATCACCCTTCACCTGCTCGACGCACCCGGGCGCGTGCACCGGTTCATCCGCAAGCACGCGGAACTGATCGACCGCATCCCGAGCAAGGAACTGGCTTCGTACCTCAACCTCTCGGCCGAAACGCTGAGCCGGCTCAAGAAGCGCGGCAAGATCTGAGGCGCCGCGGCGCGCTCAGGTCTGCTTGGACGAGGCGAAGCGCCTGGTGCTCGACATCAGCTTGAGCTGGTTGTCGACATCGGTCACGCCGGCGACGTCCGCGGCGACGCTCTCCGCCTGCGTCCGCTCTTCATCGTCAAGGACGATGCCGCGCATCGTGATGCGCCCGCTGGTCGCCTCGACGGTGATGCTGATGGCACGCGTCGCCGGATGGTCTTTCAGCGCCACTTTCACGCGGGCCGCCAAGGCCATGCCCGAGAGAAGCGCCCGCGACTCGGCGGTTTCGGCAAACTCCGGACGGCGCACCAGAAGACTGATCTGCTCCACGCAGCTCTGCACCGAGATTCGATCGGTGTTGAGGACCAGGTCGTAGAGAAGCGGATCACCCCAGGTGACGCCGAACTGTTCGTGCATGCGCGATGCGTGAGCCTGGTCGCTGCGACGAATCTCGGCTTCGGCGAATTCGGCGTCATCGGTCTCGAGATCGCGCATCAACCATTCGACGCGCTTGCGCATCGAGCGGGTGATACGCACGGACACGATGTGCGGAACCGGGCGCAACAGGCAGGTTGCGCCCCACCCCCGCAGGACGACGTCGCCGCGGTCGGCGAGGTCGTACAGTTCTTCGGCCGTGTACAGGGCCACGCTGCGCTGGTCGGTGGTCAGCCGCTCGACCAGCCCTGCCTTGCCCTCGCGCAGGCGACCGATGAGGCTTTGCGGCACGTGCATCCGATTGGCCACGTGCTCGGCAATCTCGTGGCGCACGATCCTCAATCCCAGTGACTGCGCGAGCTCGACGGAAACGTCCTTGGCGAGCGAGCCCATCTCCTGTGTCATTGCGATGACTGGCATGTCGGCTCCCTGTTCAATCCAGCGGGCGCTCGGCGGCCAGCTCGTCCACCTTGATCGGCCTGATCAGCCCCCACGCCTTCGAGAGCAGGGGCCAGAACAGCAGCGCCAGTGCGAGGGTGGTGATGCCGCCGACCAGAGGGTTCGAGAACATGATCATGACGTCGCCCTGCGACACCAGCATCGCTTGCCGGAACGAGTCTTCGGCCTTGTCGCCGAGCACCAGCGCGAGCACGAGCGGCGCCAGCGGGAAGTCGAGTTTCTTGAACAGGTAGCCCACGATGCCGAAGCCCAGCATGAACCAGATGTCGAGCATCGCGTTGTGCACCGTGTAGGCGCCGATGGCACAGATGACGATGATGACCGGCGCGATGATCGAGAACGGGATGCGCAGGATGGATGCGAACAGAGGCACGGTGCTCAGGACCACGATGAGCCCGACGATGTTGCCCAGGTACATGCTGGCGATCAGGCCCCACACGAAGTCCTTCTGCTCGACGAAAAGCAGCGGTCCAGGTTGCAGACCCCAGATCAGCAACCCGCCCAGCAACACGGCAGCCGTTGGCGAACCGGGAATCCCCAGCGCCAGCATCGGCAGCAGCGCGCTGGTTCCGGCGGCGTGCGCCGCGGTCTCCGGCGCCACGACACCTTCCATCTCGCCGGTGCCGAACTTGGACCCTTTGCGCGACATCTTCTTCGCCAATCCGTAGCTCATGAACGAAGCTGGCGTGGCGCCACCCGGCGTGATGCCCATCCAGATGCCGACCAGGGCGCTGCGAAGGGAGGTGACCCAGTACTTCGGGAGCTGCTTCCAGGTCTCGAGCACGACCTTGGGGTCGATCTTGGCGGTCTTGCCGGAGAACTTCAGCCCTTCTTCCATCGACAACAGGATCTCGCCGATGCCGAACAGGCCGATCACGGCGATCAGGAAGTCGAAGCCGCGCATCAGCTCGGACTGCCCGAATGTGAGCCTCAACTGACCCGTCACGGTATCCATCCCGACACTGGCCAGCGCGAAGCCGAGCGCCATCGACGCCAGGATCTTGAAGGGCGATCCCTTTCCCATGCCGACGAAGCTGCAGAAGGTCAGGAGGTACACGGCGAAGAACTCGGGCGAGCCGAACTTGAGCGCGAACTTGGCCACCAGCGGCGCCATGAACGTGATCATCACCACCGCGAGGAAGGCACCCACGAACGACGAGGTGAATGCAGTCGTCAGGGCAGCGCCGGCGCGTCCATCCTGGGCCATCGGATAGCCGTCGAAGGTGGTCGCCACCGACCACGGCTCACCGGGGATGTTGAACAGGATCGAGGTGATGGCCCCACCGAACAATGCACCCCAGTAGATGCACGACAGCATGATGATGGCCGAGGTCGGCGACATCGTGAATGTGAGAGGAAGCAGGATCGCCACCCCGTTGGCACCGCCCAGGCCGGGCAGCACGCCGATGAGTACCCCGAGAATGATCCCGACGAACATCAGGAGGATGTTCATGGGGGTGAGGATCACCGAAAAGCCCTGCATCAGGGCACTGACTTCTTCCATGGTGTGCGTTCTCCTAGGAACTCAGTAGCCGAGAAAACGAAGGGGGTCGAGCGAGCCTTTGAAGAGTGGCACCTTGAACCAGACCTCGAACATCAAGAAGAAGACCACGTTGACGGCCACCGCCACCAGCGTGCTCTTCAGGGGCGAGTAGTGGCCCAGGAAGATCATGAACAGCGCGATGTAGATCGCCGATGCAACGTACAACCCGAGGAAGGTGACAGCGAGTACATACACCGTCGCCGGCACCAGGACCGACATCACCCGCTTCAACTGCACCGGATCCACGAACACCTCGGTGTTCCTGTTCTTGCCGAGCAAGGCCTGGTAGAGGATGCCCACGGCCGACACCGATACGATCACGCCAATCCAGAAGGGGAAGTAGCCCGAACCCGGACCGTCGCTGGTCCAGCCGGCGCCGAGCCTGCGACTCTCGACGATCACCACGATGCCGATGACCAGCAGGACCACCGCGACGGCTGCGTCGACCACATAGGTCGCGATGCCTGTGCGCGGGGCGGCAACGGACTCTTCGCTCTGCTCCATGGAGCCTCCAATCAATTTGTGGCGGGATGAGGGGCGGGCGGCCTTGACACGCGCCCCTCTGAACGATCGATGGAAAGCAGGGGCTTACTTGCTCGCGCCCGCCATGAATCCGGCTTCGGTCATGAGCGTGCGGTGGGCGGCCTCGGCCTCGCCAAGCCACTTGGTGAATGCATCACCGGTCATGAACGTCGGATTGAACGCGCCCTTCTCCATGTACTCCTTCCAGTCCGGCGTCGCGGTGATCTTGGTCAGCAGATCGACGTAGAAGGCCTTCTGATCGGCCGTCACGCCGGCAGGCATGAAGATGCCGCGCAGCATCGTGTAGTCGGTCGGAACGCCGGCTTCCTTGCAGGTCGGGATGTCGTTCCAGGATTGGGTATCGGTGACCTTGCCCTTGTACGGCATGCGCTGGGCGTCGAAGACACACAGCGGACGAAGCTGGCCGGCCCGCCACTGGGCGACCGCTTCGATCGGATTGTTCACGGTCGAATTCACGTGATTGCCCACCAGTTGCACTGCGACTTCGCCGCCGCCCTTGAAGGGGACGTAAATGAACTTGATGCCGGTGGCCTTCTCGAGTGCAACCGTGATGATCTGGTCTTCCTGCTTGGAGCCCGTGCCGCCCATCTTGAACTTGTTCGGCCCCGCCGCCTTGACTGCCGCGACGTACTCGCTGGCGTTCTTGTAGGGCTCGCTTGCGTTCGTCCACAGGACGAACTGGTCGAGCGCCATCATCGCAACCGGGCTCATGTCCTTCCAGTTGAAAGGCACGCCGGTCGCCATGGGCGTCGTGAACAGGTTCGACAGCGAAATGACGATCTTGTGGGGGTCGCCCTTGGCTTCCTTGACCGCCAGGAAGCCTTCTGCGCCGGCGCCTCCCGACTTGTTGACGACGATGAGCGGTTCCTTCATCAACTTGTGCTTGACGATGATGCCCTGCATCAGGCGCGCCATCTGATCGGCTCCACCGCCTGTCCCGGCGGGAACGATGAACTCGACGGGTTTGGTGGGCTCCCAGGCCAAGGCAGGCGCTGACACCGCAAGCAGTGCCGCCGCAACCGAGACGGCGACGGCGGAAGTCCTTGCGGCGCCGGAAAACGAGCGCGAAAAAAGGTTCTTGATCATGTTGTCTCCTGTAGGTCGTGGATTCACACGTTGTTCTTTTTGGCGGAACCTGATCTCAAGTTCCGGTGGGTAGTGATGCTGCGACGCCAACGTGGAAACGCGGCTTGACCGTGGTCAATTTTCCGAAGAATCGGCATCGGGGTTACCCGCAGCAATGTGGCGCCCGAGAGTCGCGCCCTCCCGCCTGTCGGGCGCAGAATGTTCGCGCGCGGATTCCCCGCCCAGAACATCGGAGACGACCATGGCATTCAACGGTTCGACCATCGCGGCACTACTGGACGGCGCCGTATCGAAGGGCGCCTTGCACGGCGTTGCGGCGGTGGTGGTCGACCGCAACGGCCAGCTGTTCCAGCACGCTGCCGGCGAAGCGAGCGCGCGCACCTTGTTCCGCAACGCGTCGATGACGAAGGCCGTGGCCACGACGGCAGCACTGCAACTCGTGGAGCAGGACGACTGAGCCTCGACGCCACCGTTCAGTCCATCCTCCCGGAGTTCGGCCGTCATCGAGACGCTGATCGGTTTCGAGATGGCGGTGTACCAGCAGGTGGGTGCCGCGGTGCCCGCGGCCTGAGTTGAGATCCCCCAAGACGACTACGCCGCGACGTCGAAGAACGCCAGCTTCCTGGCGCGCGGCAGCGCCTTGAGCCTGGCTTCTGCTCGCAGTGCATCGCCCTTGGTGGGATATTCGCGGGCTGCAAGCACCCGCACCGGAGGCCGCGCGCGTGTGAACCTGGCGCCCAGTCCGAATACGTGCCGAAAGAAGCGCTGCTCCACGTCGAGCGCGATCCCCGCGTAGTACACGCCGTCCTCGCATTCCAGGAGGTAGAGCCAGTAGGGCTTGGGTGGTGGGTCAGGCAGTGTTCGAGGCACGCGTCGATTGTGCAGGGCGGTTCGCGAAGCCATCCCCACAAGCCTGCTGTATGAGCATGCAGTATTCCTTCCCGCATATCGCTTCAGGCGCCTTCCCAATTTCTGCTGCAAACCTAAACTGGCCCCATCAAAATTGAGAACCTATTTCGTACATGGAGGTGTCATGAATCCGTTCAACGACGATGCAGCCCAGTTGAGGGCCGAGGCAACAAGAGCCGATGCGCTGGCCCGACGGGCACAGCGTGCAGCCAACGAGGCATTCAGAGTGTTCCTGAAGGACGATGGCGCTCCGGCGCCCGATCAGGCCATCGAAACGGCAAAGACGAGCGCCCGGGCCGCCCAGGAGGCGTGGCGCAAGTACGTGCAATACATCGCGCTGAACGGCGGGCACCTGCACCTCTGCTAGCTACGTTTTCGCACCCGCTGCCTGCTGGGTGAAGGAAAGCGCCAGGAAGTCGACGAAGGCCCGGACCCTCGCCGCCAACTGGTGGCGCTGCGGATACACCGCGTAGATGTCCGCGTCCGGTGTGAAGTACTGCGGCAGGACCTGCACGAGCCGACCGTTGCGAAGGTAGCGTTCGATATCCCACTCGGCCCGCATGAGGATCCCGTGGCCGTCCAGGGCCCAGTTCACGGCGATCTCGCCATCGTTGGTGGCCAGGTTGCCCCGCGTCTTCACCGCCTCGGTGTTCGCATTGCGGCCTCTTCCGCTCGCCAGGCGCCACACGCCAAAGGCTTCCTCGCCCTGGCGGATGCCGATGCAGTTGTGCTTCGTCAAGTCGTTCGGAACCTTCGGAATACCCCGCTTTGCCAGATAGGACGGAGCCGCGCACAGCAGGCGGCGGTTGGCCGCGATGTTCCTGGCGATGATCCGGCTGTCCGGCGGAGCGCCGAAGCGCACGCAGACATCGAACAGGTCCTCGGTCGGCGATGGCGGATTGACCGACAACTGGAGCTGCACCTCCACCTGCGGGTACTTGCGCACGAAGCGCGAGATCAGCGGCGCCACATGGCTGCGGCCGAAGCCCAGCGTGGCATTCACCCTCAGCAGACCTTTCGGCGTCGCCTTCGAGAGCCCGAGCAATTCCTCCATGCCGTCGATCTCGCCGAGGATGCGTCGCGCATGCTCCAGGTACAGCTCGCCTTCGGGCGTGAGGCTCATGCGGCGCGTCGACCGGTTGACCAGCAGCACACCGACACGCGACTCCATCAGCGCGAGGTGCTTGCTTACGGCGGGGGTCGTGATGCCGAGTTCGCGTGCCGCGGCGCTCAGGCTCCCGGCGCTGGCAAGCGTTGAAAAGAAGCCGAGGTCCGCTGGCTGGATTCCGCTGCTCATGGGTGCGCCTCCACTGTTGAGTTCAGGTTAACAATGGATTCACTTTAGCGCCGTGCCAAGGGGGCGTCGAGTTCTTACAGTACCCATACCCCTTCACCACCCACCCAACGGAGACAAATTCATGAAGACGTACAAGATCGCGACCATTCCCGGCGACGGCATCGGCAAGGAAGTCGTTCCGGCGGGCCAGCAGGTCCTCGAGGCCCTGGCCTCGGCCAGCAGCAGCTTCAAGTTCGAGTTCGAGGACTTCGACTGGGGCGGCGACTACTTCCGCGAGCACGGCGTGATGATGCCGGACGACGGCCTGAACGCCCTGCGCGACAAGGACGCGATCCTCTTCGGCTCCGCCGGCGATCCGCACATCCCCGACCACATCACGCTCTGGGGCCTGCGCCTGAAGATCTGCCAGGGCTTCGACCAGTACGCCAACGTGCGCCCCACCCGCATCCTGCCGGGCATCGACGGCCCCCTCAAGCGCTGCGGCCCGGACGACCTCAACTGGGTCATCGTTCGCGAGAACTCCGAAGGCGAATACTCTGGCGTCGGCGGCCGCGTGCATCAAGGCCACCCGATCGAAGCCGCGACCGACGTTTCGATGATGACCCGCGCCGGCGTCGAGCGCATCATGCGCTTCGCCTTCAAGCTGGCGCAGTCCCGCCCCCGCAAGCTGCTGACCGTCATCACCAAGAGCAACGCCCAGCGCCACGCAATGGTGATGTGGGACGAGATCGCGCTGCAGATCTCGAAGGAGTTCCCGGACGTTACCTGGGACAAGGAACTGGTCGATGCATCGACGGCCCGCATGATCAACCGCCCGGCTTCGCTCGACACCATCGTGGCGACCAACCTGCACGCCGACATCCTGAGCGACCTGGCGGCCGCGCTCGCCGGCAGCCTGGGCATCGCGCCCACCGGCAACATCGACCCCGAGCACCGCTATCCATCGATGTTCGAGCCCATCCACGGCTCGGCCTTCGACATCATGGGCAAGGGCCTCGCCAACCCGGTCGGCACCTTCTGGTCGGTTGTGATGCTGCTGGAGCACCTCGGCGAGACCGACGCCGCCCAACGCGTCATGAAAGCAGTCGAAGCGGTGACGGCCGACGTCTCGCTGCACACCCGCGACCTCGGCGGCACGGCAACGACGGCGCAAGTCACCCAGGCCGTGTGCGACCAAGTCACCGGCCGCGCGCAACGCAAGGCGGCCTGACGGCCCCTGACCCCGGCCACCACGCGGCGGCCGGGTCTTCCTTCCTGTACTGAGTGGCCGCGCGGGCACGCGCCGCCTCTCCACCCAAAGCAGCCGCCTAGCGCTGCCGGGGCGAACTCGTGCCCACACATCCATCAGGAGACAAACCATGCGCCGCTTCTTCGGAAAGCTGTACGTCCAGGTACTCATCGGCGTGTTCGCCGGTGCAGCTCTCGGCGTCTTCATGCCCAACACCGGCAGCGACTTCAAGCCCTTGGGCGACATCTTCATCAAGCTGATCAAGATGGTGTTCGCACCAATCATCTTCGCCACCGTGGTGCTGGGCATCGCCCGGATGGAGAACATGAAGGAGCTCGGCCGCGTCGGCGTCCGGGCCCTCATCTATTTCGAGATCCTCTCGACCTTCGCCCTCGCGCTGGGGCTGATCGTGGTCAATGTCGTGGGCCCGGGCAAGGGCATGAACATCGATCCGACGCAGCTCGACACCAAGGCGATCGCAAGCTACACGGCCGCCAGCGCCAAGCCCGAAGGCTTCGTCGACTTCGTCCTGCACCTGGTGCCGACCAGCGTCATCGATGCTTTGGCGCGCAACGACATCCTGCAGATCCTCGTCTTCGCCACGATGTTCGGCGTCGCGCTATCCCACATCGGCCCGCGCGCCAAGCCGGTGGTGGACTTCCTCGACTCGTTCACGCATGGCGTTTTCGCGATCGTCGGGATGATCATGCGGCTGGCCCCCTTGGCGGCGTTCGGCGCCATGGCCTTCACGGTGGGCAAGTACGGCCTCGGCTCCGTCGTCTCGCTCGGCAAGCTGATGGGCACGATGTACCTCACCTGCTTCCTGTTCATCGCGCTGGTGCTGGGAGTGATCTCGCGGCTGTCGGGATTCAGCCTGTGGAAGTTCCTGAAGTACATCAAGGACGAACTCTTTACGGTGCTCGGCACCAGCTCGTCGGAATCCGTGGTGCCGCAGTTGATGCGCAAGCTGGAGCACGCCGGCGTCTCGAAGCCGGTGGTCGGCCTGGTCGTGCCCTCGGGCCTGACCTTCAACCCGGACGGCCAGTGCATCTACTACACGATGGCGGCCATCTTCATTGCCCAGGCCACCAACACGCCACTGACGTTGACGGACCAGCTCGTGGTGCTGGGCGTGCTGATGCTGACGTCCAAGGGTTCCGCCGGCGTCACCGGCTCCGGATTCATCACCCTGGCGGCAACGCTCGCATCGATGGGCAAGATTCCCGTCGCCGGCATGGTGCTGCTGCTCGGCGTGGATCGCTTCATGTCGGAAGCGCGCGCCATCACCAACACCATCGGCAACGCGGTGGGCACCATCGCCATCGGCCGCTGGGTGGGGGCAGTCGATCGTCAACGCCTGGCACAGGTGCTCGACGGCAAGAGCGATCCGGAAGACCTGGACGCGCTGTACGAAGGCGACGACGAAGCTGCCAACGACGTGAAGCCAGTGCACCCCGTGGGCGGCGTGCGGATCGCGGCTTGATCCCGACGAGTGCAGCCATGAATCCGAACGACTCCCGCAACGTGCTTCGCGCCATGTTCGACGCCGCGATCGCTGCCGCCCAACCCGCGCTGTGCGTTCCGCGCCATCTGCCGGCGCCGCCGAAAGGCAGGCTGTTGGTGATCGGCGCCGGCAAGGCCTCCGCGGCGATGGCCCGGGCCGTCGAGGACCACTGGCACGGGCCGCTCAGCGGGCTCGTGGTGACGCGCTACGGGTACGCGGTGCCATGCGAACGCATCAAGATCGTCGAAGCGGCGCACCCGGTGCCGGACGCAGCCGGGGAAGCCGCGGCCCGTCGCATGCTGGAGATCGTCCGGGGCCTCACGAGCGACGACCTGGTGCTGTGCCTGATCTCGGGCGGCGGCTCGTCGCTGCTGCCGCTGGCGCTGCCGGGCCTCACGCTCGAAGACAAGCAGGCGCTCAATCGGGCATTGCTCGCGAGCGGCGCCAGCATCAGCGAGATGAATTGCGTGCGTCGCCACTTGTCCGCCATCAAGGGCGGCCGGTTGGCGGCGGCGTGTCATCCCGCACGGGTGCTGAACCTGCTGCTGTCCGATGTGCCAGGCGACGATCCCGTCGACATCGCCTCCGGGCCCACGGTGCCCGACCACACCACCTGCGCCGATGCGCTGGAGATCCTTCGCCGGTACGAGATCGACGTGCCGCCGCGAGCGCTGGCGCTGCTCGAAACCGGCGAGGGCGAGACGCTGAAAGCGAACGACCCACGCCTGCCGCGCATCGAGACCCGTTTCATCGCGACGCCGCAAATGGCGCTGGAAGCCGCAGCGGCGGTTGCCCGCGACGCGGGACTGAAGACCTGCATCCTCGGCGACGCGATCGAAGGCGAGGCGCGCGAGGTCGCACGGACCATGGCCGGCATCGCGCGGCAGGTGGCACGCCATGGCCAGCCGGTGGCCGCGCCGTGCGTGCTGCTGTCCGGCGGCGAAACCACCGTCACCCTGCGCGGCCGCGGCCGAGGCGGGCGCAACGTCGAGTTCCTGTTGGCCCTGGGCATCGCGTTGAACGGCGAGCCTGGCATCCACGCATTGGCCGGCGACACCGACGGCGTCGATGGACAGGAGGAGATCGCCGGCGCGCTGCTGGCGCCCGACACGCTGGCCCGCGCCCGGGCGCAAGGCTTGAGGCCGCGCGAGCGCCTCGACGACAACGACGGACACGGCTTCTTCGAGGCGCTCGGCGACTCGGTACTGACCGGGCCGACGCTGACCAACGTGAATGACTTTCGCGCGATCGTGATCGCTGCCGAGCCCGGCAGCACCGACCGCGCCACCAGGAGAAACTGAGATGCGAAGAAACAAGCACGCGAAGATCGTCGCGACGCTGGGCCCGGCGAGCGACGAGCGGCAGACCATCCAGGCGCTGTTCGACGCCGGCGCCGATGTGTTCCGGCTCAACTTCAGCCACGGCACGCACGAGGACCACAAGCGCCGACTCGACCTGATCCGCGAAGTCGAGCGCGAAAGCGGACGGCCCATCGGCGTGCTGCTCGACCTGCAGGGGCCGAAGCTGCGCATCGGCACCTTTGCCGATGGCCCGGTGAACCTCGTCGAAGGCAAGGCCTTCCGGCTCGACCTGGACGCGAAGACACCGGGCAACGCGACGCGCGTGGCGCTGCCGCATCCCGAGATCTTCGCGGCGCTCGAAACGGGAACCGACCTGTTGCTGGACGACGGCCGGCTGCGGCTGAGGGTGGAGAAGTTCGGCAAGGATTTCGCCGAGACGCGGGTGGTGAACGGCGGCAAGCTGTCGGACCGCAAGGGCGTGAACGTGCCCGGCGTGGTGCTGCCGCTCTCGGCCATGACGGAGAAGGATCGCGCCGATCTGGCCTATGGCTTGACGCTCGGCATCGACTGGGTCGCCTTGTCATTCGTGCAACGACCCGAGGACGTCGTCGAGGTTCGCAACATCGTGGATGGCCGAGCGGGCATCGTCGCCAAACTCGAGAAGCCGGCGGCCATCGCATCGCTCGACGCCATCGTCGTGGAGACGGATGCGGTGATGGTCGCCCGGGGCGACCTGGGCGTCGAGATGCCTGCCGAGCAGGTGCCCTCGATCCAGAAGCGGATCATTCGCGCCTGCAGGCGGGCCGGCAAGCCGGTGATCGTCGCGACCCAGATGCTGGAGTCGATGGTCACGGCGCCGGTGCCCACGCGCGCCGAGGCCTCGGACGTCGCCACCGCGATCTACGAAGGCGCCGACGCGGTCATGCTGTCGGCCGAATCGGCCAGCGGACGCTATCCGGTCGAAGCCGTGAAGATGATGAGCAGCATCATCGCGCACACCGAGAGCGACCCGAACTATCGCATCGCGATCGACTCATCGCGCGCCGAGCCGCTGGCCCGCACCGCCGACGCCATCGGCGCGGCCATGCGCGACATCACGGGCCTGCTCAACGCCGCAGCCACCGTTGCCTACACGAGCTCGGGCTATTCCGCGCTGCGCATGGCGCGCGAGCGGCCGCGCGCTCCCATCATCGGCATGACGCCACGGCTTGCCACGGCACGCCGACTGGCGCTCGCCTGGGGCGTCCACGCCGTGCTCTGCCACGAGGTGGTGGATGTGCCGGAGATGAGCGATCTCGCCAGTCGCACCGCCCTCAGGGAAGGCTTCGGCGCAGCGGGCCAGACCATCGTGATTTCGGCGGGCATGCCCTTCGGCACTTCCGGCACCACCAACCTCCTGCGCATCGCGCAAATCTGAGCGGAGCAACCATGGCATCGATCCAGCAAATCCGCGGCTTCGAGATCCTGGACTCTCGCGGCAATCCCACCGTCGCCGCCGAAGTCCTGTTGTCCGACGGCTCCCGCGGCCTGGCCGCGTCCCCTTCCGGCGCTTCGACTGGCGCACGCGAAGCCATCGAGCTGCGCGACGGCGATCCGAAGCGCTATCTCGGCAAGGGCGTCCTCAAGGCGGTCGGCCACGTCAACGGCGAACTGAGCAAGGCTCTGGTCGGCCGTGCCGCCGAAGACCAGGGCGCGCTCGACCGCCTGATGATCGAACTGGACGGAACGTCGACCAAGTCGCGGCTCGGCGCGAACGCGATCCTCGCGGTGTCGCTCGCGGCGGCCAAGGCCGCTGCGGCTTCCGGCGGCAAGGCCCTGTATAGCCACATCGGCGGTGACCGCAAGCCGGTGCTCCCGTTGCCCATGATGAACATCATCAATGGCGGCGCGCATGCCGACAACAACGTCGACATGCAGGAGTTCATGATCGTCCCCGTCGGCGCGCCGAGCTTCTCGGAGGCCATGCGCTGGGGCGTCGAGGTCTTCCACTCGCTCAAGGGCCTGCTCAAGGGCCGCGGCCTGTCGACCGCCGTGGGTGACGAGGGAGGCTTCGCGCCGGACCTGCCGTCGAACGAGGCGGCCATCGAGGTCATCCTTGCCGCGATCGAACAGGCGGGGTTCAGGGCCGGAGCGGACATCGCCCTCGGACTGGACGTTGCAAGTTCGGAGTTCCACAAAGGCGGCCGGTACGAACTGGCATCGGAGGCCAGGCACTTCGACTCGGCGCAGTTCGTGGACTACCTGGCTCGCTGGGTGGCTGCCTATCCCATCGTGACGATCGAGGACGGCATGGCCGAAGACGACTGGGATGGCTGGGAACTCCTCACCGCGAAGCTCGGCCGCAAGGTGCAACTGGTCGGCGACGACCTGTTCGTCACGAACACGGAGATCCTGCAGCGCGGCATCGCGCGCGGTGCGGCGAACTCGATACTCATCAAGCCGAACCAGATCGGCACCTTGACCGAAACGCTCGCCGCCATCGCCATGGCCGACAAGGCCGGGTACTCGGCGGTGGTTTCGCATCGCTCCGGCGAAACGGAAGACACCACCATTGCCGACCTCAGCGTGTGCACGGCAGCGGCGCAAATCAAGACCGGCTCGCTATGCCGCTCCGACCGCATGGCCAAGTACAACCGCCTGCTTCTCATCGAGGCCGAACTCGGCCGCGATGCCGTCTTCGCGGGTGGAGCGGCCATTTCTTCCGGCCGTTGAGCCGGCTTTCGATTATTGAATTCAAGTTAACGCCGGATTGAATTCCGACCCACGTCGAACACCCCGCGGCTGCCTACAGTCGCATCACACCCATAAGGAGACAAACCGTGAAGCCATCGAATTTCCGCCCCCGCACCGCCCTGACGGCCATCGCTTTCGGCTTCGCCGCATCGCTCGCCGCCGCGCAAGCCTGGCCCGCCAAGCCGATCACCCTGGTCGTGCCGTTTCCGCCAGGCGGCAGCTCGGACGCACTGGCGCGTGCCATCACCACGCCGCTGTCGCAAAGCCTTGGCCAACCCGTGATCGTCGAGAGCAAACCGGGCGCCGGCGCGACCGTCGGCGCCGACTACGTCGCCAAGGCCAAGCCGGACGGCTACACGCTGCTCATGGGTGCGGTGCACCACACCATCGCCACCAGCGTCTACAAGAAGCTGCCCTACGACTTCGAGAAGAGCTTTGCGCCGATCGCCACCGTCGCGATGGTGCCCAACGTCCTGGTGGTCAATGCCAAGTCGCCGGCGACCGACGTGAAGAGCCTGATTGCAATGGCAAAGGCTTCGCCGGGCAAGCTTTCGTACGGATCCAACGGCAACGGAACGGTCCAGCACCTGATCGGCACCCAGTTCTCGACCTTGGCCGGTGTCGAACTGCTGCACGTGCCCTACAAGGGCAGCGCACCCCTCACGACCGACCTGCTGGGCGGTCAGGTCGACATGTCCTTCGACACGCTCACGCCGCTGGTGCAGCACATCAAGGGCGGCAAGCTGCGTGCGCTGGCCGTGACCACGGCGAAGCGCTCCACCACCTTGCCCGATGTGCCGACGCTGGCCGAAGCGGGCATCAAGGACTTCAACCAGGGCACCTGGTTCGGCATCCTCGCGCCGGCGGCAACGCCCAAGGAGGTGGTCACGAAGCTGAACACCGAGATCGTGAAGATCATCCAGTCGCCGGAGTTCAAGAAGCGCATGGAAGAGATCGGTGCCGAGCCGGTCGGCGACACGCCGGCGCAGATGGCGGCTCAGATCAAGGACGACACCACCAAGTACTCGAAGCTGGTCAAGGACGCCAAGGTCGCCATCGATTGAGTCAGTGGCCGTGCGGGTTGGCGAGCACGAAGTCGGCTACCTGCATCAAGCCGGGAAAGATGCGCTGCGGCTGCGAATCGGCAATCGGCACGCCTGAGTTGTAGCCATAGGGCACGGCCCAGGCGGCCACGCCAGCGTTGCGCGCTGCGTCCACGTCGGTGCTCGAGTCACCCACATGCGCGGCGCGGCGCGTGTCGCCGTCAAGCGTCTCGACTACGTGGCGCAGCACGCTCGCATGGGGCTTCTTGTGCGGCAGGGAGTCGCCGCCGACCACGAGCTCGAACAGGCTTTCGAGCCGAGTGGCCTCGAGCACACGGCGTGCGTGGCGCAGTTCCTTGTTGGTCACGCAGGCGAGCCGGACGCCGGCTTGACGGAGCCGACTCAGCGCCTCGTGCGCGCCAGCGTAGGGCGCGCACATGCTGCCGATCGTGGCGTTCAGGAGGTGCTCGAAGCGTTCCAGCACGGCTTCGACGCGGACCGTCTCCGCCAGCGCCGGCTGCTCGCGGTACAGCCGTGCCAGCAGCTTGAGCATCAGTTGTCGGGAGCCGTCGCCGATGAGATGGGTGATCTCCGCCGTGGGGCGCCGCGCCACGCCGTGCACGTCGAGCGAGAGATTCACCGCCTCCGCGATCTCGGCGGCGGTGTCGACGAGCGTGCCGTCGAGGTCGAAGCTGACGATGTCGTAGACCATGCCGGGATCGGTTCACAGGGCGCTCAGGGCCGCCTTGCGCCGCTCCATCATTCGCCAGATGAAGGGCGTGAAGATCAATTGCATCGCCAACTCCATCTTTCCGCCTGGCACCACGATCGTGTTGGCGCGCGACATCCAGGAGTTGTTGATCATGTTGAGCAGATACTGGAAGTCGATGCCCTTCGGATTGGCGAAGCGAATGACCACCATGCTCTCGTCGGCCGACGGGATGTCGCGGGTAATGAAGGGGTTCGAGGTGTCCACGACCGGCACGCGCTGGAAGTTCACGTGCGTGTACCTGAACTGCGGACAGATGTAGTTCACGTAGTCGGGCATGCGGCGCAGGATCGTGTCGGTCACGGCTTCAGTGCTGTAGCCGCGCTGCGTCTTGTCGCGATAGAGCTTCTGGATCCACTCCAGGTTGATCACCGGCACCACGCCGATCAGCAGATCGGGATGCCGGGCGACGTTCACCTCGGGCGTCACCACGGCGCCATGAAGCCCTTCGTAGAACAGGAGATCGGTGCCCTCGGGCAGTGCTTCCCAGGGCGTGAAGGTCCCCGGCTCCTGATCGTGGGGTGCGGCCTCACCGGCGTCGTGCAAATACCTGCGGTGGCGGCCGACGCCGGTGTCCGCATAGTCGCGAAACAGTGCTTCCAGTTCCGCGAACAGATTGTTCTCGGCGCCGAAATGACTGAAGTTCCTGTTGCCCTCACGCTCGGCCTCCGCCTGCCGCAGCTTCATTTCCTTGCGGTCGTAGCGGTGGAAGCTGTCGCCCTCGATGATGGCGGCGTTGACTCGCTCGCGTCGGAAGATGTTCTGGAATGTTCGCGTGACCGACGTGGTTCCCGCGCCGGACGAACCGGTGATCGAGATGATGGGATGGCGTTCAGACATGGTGTGGCCTCGAAGCAAGATCTCTCATTCGCGGAACAAGCTGTGCCTGGCGAACAACGGACTTGCCAGTCCGCCCCTGGCGGGCTCGGTGTGATACCGCTCGATGCGCTCGACCTCGATCTTCGAGCCGAACACCAGGCCGATGCGCTGGTGAAGCGACGTGGGTTGCACGCCCAGCACGGGCTGGCGCCCGGTGCTGGCGCGTCCGCCGGCCTGCTCCACGATGAATGCAATGGGGTTGGCCTCGTACAGCAGGCGCAGACGGCCCGGCTCGGCCGGGTCCTTCGAGTCGCGCGGGTACAGGAAAACGCCGCCGCACATCAGGATTCGATGCACCTCGGCCACCATCGAGGCGATCCAGCGCATATTGAAATCCTTGCATCGGGTGCCGGTCCTGCCAGCGAGGCATTCGTCGACGTAGCGCTTGACCGGCGCTTCCCAGAAGCGGCTGTTGGAAGCGTTGATCGCAAATTCCTGTGTCTCGATCGGCACCTGGATGTGCGGATGGGTCAGCATGAATTCGCCCAGGTTCGGGTCGAGCGTGAACCCTGCCACGCCGTTTCCCACCGACAGCACCAGCATCGTCGTCGGCCCGTACAGTGCATAGCCCGCAGCCACCTGGACCGCGCCAGGCTGCAGGAAATCGGCCTCGGTCACATCGCGACCGCTGTCGACCACTTCCTGTGGAGCGCGCAACACACTGAAGACGCTGCCGACCGAGACGTTCACTTCGATGTTGCCGGAGCCGTGCAGCGGATCGAACACCAGCAGGTACTTGCCGCGTGGATGCTGCGGAGGGATCTGGTAGGGCTCATCCACCTCCTCCGACGCCATGCCGGCGCAGTGCCCTCCCCACTCGTTCATGCGGGTGAAGATCTCGTTGCTGATGACGTCCAGAGGCTTCCGGGTTTCGCCCGGCTCGCTCGCCGCGCTACCGAGCTCGCCGAATGCCACGGCGCGTGCGATCGCCTTGGCCGCGAGCGCCACGTCCAGGATCAGCGCGTTGAAGTCGCCGCTCGCCCCGGGAAAGCGCCGGCGCTGTTCGATCAGGTATTGCGTGAGCGTGGATCGGTAGGATAAAGGCATGGTCGTCTTTCGATTCGTGGACCCGGATTCAGCGCTGTGCGCTTGCGTGCCAGCTCCTCAGCTCGGCCACCGTCTTGCCCTGCAGGTCGGACAGGACATGCAGCGCTCCCGCGAAGTCGTGGTGCGTGGTGAAGGCGTTGGGGGTCACGATGGTTGGCAGTCCGGCATCGATGGCCGCCCTGAGTCCGTTGGCCGAGTCCTCGAAGGCCAGGCACTGCGCGGCGCGCACCTGCAGTCTCTGCAGCGCTTGAAGATAAGCCTGGGGATGCGGCTTCTTCCGAGGGGCGGTGGCGGCATCCTCGACGACCTGGAAGGTGTGTGCCCAGTCGAGCCCGATCGCCGATCGCAGCACGACCGCGATGTTGACCGGCGACGTGGTGGTCGCGATCGCCAGGCGCAGCCCCGCGTCGAACGCCGAGTCGATCAGATGCTGCACCCCGGGTCTAAGTTGCACGGCACCGTCGTGCACCCTGCGCTCGTAGGACGCGGTCTTGAGATCGTGAATGCGCTGCACGGTATAGGCCAGCGCGCCGGCGTCGATGACCTTGGTGTCGCCGCGCACCTGGCCCCAGTAGTGAAGGATGCGCTCCTTGCCTCCGGCGACCTCCAGCAGCTGCGTGTAAAGCGTCTCGTCCCAATGCCAATCGAGGCCGGCCTCGGCGAAGGCATCGTTGAACGCCGCGCGATGCGCGCTCTCGGTGTCGGCGAGCGTGCCGTCGAAATCGAAGATCAGGGCGCGCAAGGGTTCTGGCTTCACGGCGCATCCTTCTCGGCGTTTGCGAACACCCGGCTGGCGAGGATGTCGCCTGCCGCGATGGTGCTCAGCTCGGCCGCCCCGAGCTCGCGATCGCGGTCGGCGTACAGCCGGCTGGCCTGGCGCAGCCGCGCCCGGTCCAGCGCGTTGCGAACGCTGCGCGCGTTCGCGAAATGCGGTTGGGCGATGCGCAGGTGCAGGTAGTTGTCGAAGGCTTCGCGCGCTTCGGCGCCGAAGCGGTACCGCGTGGCCGAGAGCATGCGGTCTGCAATCTGCAGCAGCTCGGGCGTGGCGTAGTCGGGAAAGTCGAGGTGGTGCGCGATGCGCGAGCTCATCCCGGGGTTGGACTGGAAGAAGGTGTCCATCCGGTCCTTGTAGCCGGCGAGGATCACCACCAGGTCGTCGCGCTGGTTCTCCATCACCTGCAGGAGGATCTCGATCGCCTCCTGGCCGTAGTCGCGCTCGTTCTCCGGGCGGTACAGGTAGTACGCCTCGTCGATGAAGAGCACGCCGCCCATCGCCTTCTTCAAGACCTCCCGGGTCTTGGGCGCGGTGTGGCCGATGTACTGGCCCACCAGGTCGTCCCGCGTCACGCTCACCACATGACCCTTGCGCACATAGCCCAGCCGGTGAAGGATCTGCGCCATCCGCAGCGCCACGGTGGTCTTGCCGGTGCCGGGGTTGCCGGTGAAGCACATATGCAGCGAAGGCGCCTGCGCGACCAGGCCGTGCTGGGCGCGCAGCTTGTCGATCACCAGCAGCGCGGCGATGTCGCGGATGCGGCTCTTCACCGGCACCAGCCCGATCAGATCGCGGTCGAGTTCATCGATGACTCCCTCGACCTGGCTTTGCGCCAAGACCTCGGCCACCGTGCGCGCGGCCTGGGGCGGTTCATCCGGCGCGGCGGCGGCCGGGGCGCCCGGGATCGCGTACAGAGGTGCAGTCATGAGGTGCCCCGAAAGCCGTCGTTCAGGCGCCGGAGCGCTCGCCTTCGGGCTTGTCGGTCGCGTAGCTGCGCACCGTGTAGCGCATCGTGCGGCCATGGACCTCCTGGCGCACGAGGCTGAAGCCAGCCTCGCTGGCGGGCCGGTTGACGATGAAACTCATCGTGATGGTCTCGACGCCGCGTGTGGAGTCGAACGCCATCAGCCGGATGTAGTGATGAGGGAATGTCTTGCGGCACTCCTTCAGTTCGAGCACCACGCCCGCCGCGTCGCCCAAGTCGAACATCGGCATGCCGAACATCTCCCAGTAGGTGTTGCGCGGATGCGGGTCGTCGGTGTATTCGACGCTCCAGGCATAGCCCTTCTGGAGGCCGTAGTCGATCTGCAGCGCGATCTCGGCATCGGTGAGATCGGGCAGGAAGCTGAACTGGCCCTGGGTGATGCGGCCGGTCGGGTTGGTCATCATGATCGAGCCCTCTCAAGCCACCGATGCGGTGGTGGCGAAATCGCTGGTGTCGGTGGAAGCGTAGTTGAACGACACGTCTTTCCAGGTGTCGAGCGCCTGCTTGAGCGGCGTGCAGCCGCGTGCGGTGGCATGCAGGATCTCGGGGCCCTCGTTCAGGATGTCGCGGCCTTCGTTGCGTGCCTTGACGATCGCCTCGAGCGCGACGCGGTTGGCCACCGCACCGGCCTGGATGCCCGCCGGATGCCCGATCGTTCCGCCACCGAACTGCAGGATCACGTCGTCGCCGAACAGGTCGATCAGCTGGTGCATTTGCCCGGCATGGATGCCACCCGAGGCGACCGGCATCACCTTGCGCATGTCCGCCCAATCCTGGTCGTAGAACAGGCCACGCGGCAGATCCCGCTTCGTGAAGCTGTCCCGGCAGACGTTGTAGTAGCCCTGCACCGTCATCGGGTCGCCTTCGAGCTTGCCAACGGCCGTCCCGGTGTGCATGTGGTCGACCCCGGCCAGGCGCAGCCACTTGGCGATCACGCGGAAGCTCACGCCGTGGTTCTTCTGCCGCGTGTAGGTGCCGTGGCCGGCGCGGTGCATGTGCACGATCATGTCGTTGCGGCGCGCCCAGTTCGCCATGCTCTGGATCGCCGACCATCCGATCACCAGGTCGAGCATGACCACCACCGAGCCCAGTTCCTTCGCGAACTCCGCGCGTTCGTAGATGTCTTCCATGGTCGCGCCGGTGACGTTCAGGTAGCTGCCCTTGACCTCGCCGGTGGCCGCGCTGGCCTTGTTGACGCCGTCCATCACGTACAGGAACCGATCACGCCAGTGCATGAAGGGCTGCGAGTTGATGTTCTCGTCGTCCTTCATGAAATCGAGCCCGCCCTTGAGCCCTTCGTAGATCACGCGGCCGTAGTTGCGGCCCGACAGGCCCAGCTTGGGCTTGGTGGTGGCGCCGAGCAGCGGACGGCCGAACTTGTCGAGCCGCTCGCGCTCGACCACCAGGCCGGTCGGCGGGCCCTTGAAGGTCTTCACATAGGCGACTGGAATGCGGATGTCCTCGAGCCGTGCCGCCTTCAGTGGCTTGAACGAGAAGACGTTGCCGATCAGGCTGGCCGTCATGTTGGCGATCGAGCCCTCCTCGAACAGGATGAGGTCGTAGGCGACCCAGGCGAAGTACTGGCCGGGTTGGCCGGGCACCGGATCGACCTTGTAGGCCTTGGCGCGGTAGCTGTCGCAGGCGGTCAGCCGGTCGGTCCAGACCACGGTCCAGGTGGCCGTGCTCGACTCGCCGGCCACCGCGGCGGCGGCTTCGATGGCCTCGACGCCATCCTGTGGCGTGATGCGGAACAGGCAGAGAACGTCGGTGTCCTTGGGCCGGTAGCCGGGGTCCCAGTACCCCATCTGCCGGTACTTCAGGACGCCGGCGCTGTAACGCTTCTTGGCGTCGGTGATGACGCCTTGTTCGACGGGTAGGTTCACAGTGGTCTCCGGGCAGCGTTGGGTGGATGAACTCACTGTAGAAGTCGAAGCAATTAAGGTAAATTCAGACTTCTTTTGCTTTTAAGTAAGCATTTCCTTAATCATGAACATCACGTTCCGCCAGCTGCGGGTGTTCGCCGAGGTGGTGCGCCAGGGCAGCGTGCTGCGCGCCGCGGAGGCGCTGCACCTCACGCCACCGGCGGTGTCCATGCAGATCAAGGAGGTGGAATCCCAGGTCGGCCTGCCGCTGTTCGACCGCGCCGGCCGGCGGCTGTCGCTGTCCACCGCCGGCGAGTATTTCGCGGTCTACGCGCGGCGCCTGCTCGGCACGCTGAAGGATGCCGAGGACGCCATGGCGCGCTTCAAGGGCGTCGAATCGGGCGTATTGACGATCGGCATGGTCAGCGCGGCGAAGTACTTTCTCCCGCAGCTGCTGGCGCAGTTCCATGCCGAGCATCCCGCGGTCGAGGTGCGGCTGCGCCTGGGGAACCGCGAGCAGCTGGTGGCGCTGATGCAGGCGAACGAGGTGGAGGTCTCGGTGATGGGCCGGGCACCCAAGGAATGGCCCAATCGCGCCGAACCCTTCGCGATGCACCCGCACGTGCTGGTGACGGCCCCGAGCCACCCCTTCGCGAGGGCGGAGAACGTGCCCGCTGCCGCTCTGGCGCGCGAAGGATTCATCGTGCGCGAGCCGGGTTCGGGCACGCGCGCGGCGCTCGAGGAGTTTCTCGCCGTGCACCGCCTCCAGCCGATGCTGATCATGGAGATGCCGAGCGACGAGGCGATCAAGCAGTCCGTCATGGCCGGCCTGGGCGTGAGCCTGGTCTCGCTCCACACCATCGGTCTGGAATGGCGCAACGGGCTGATCGCCGCGCCGTCCGTGGAAGGTTTGCCGTTGATGCGGCGCTGGCACCTCGTGAATGCAGCAGCCAAGATGCTGTCGCCGGCAGCCGAGGCTTTTCGCTATTTCATCCTCGAGCGCGGCGAATCGCACCTGGCCGCGATGTTCAGCGAGACGGCACTGGCATGAGCCCCGTCGCGGCGCGCGCTTGCGGTTAGCATCCCCAAAGACACACGCAGTCAGGAAATCAATGCGGATCTTGCTCGTCGAGGACGACCGGGTGCTGGCGGATGCACTTTCGCGGGCGCTGGTGCAGTCCGCCCATGCTGTCGACGTCGTCACGACCGGCGAGGAGGCCGACCATGCCCTCGCCCTCGGCAAATATGACCTGGCCGTCCTGGACATCGGCTTGCCCGGGCTGAGCGGACTGGATGTGCTGAAGCGTCTCAGGGGCCGCAAGTCGACGATGCCAGTGCTGATGCTCACCGCCTTCGACACCCTCGCAGACCGTGTCCGCGGGCTTGATCTCGGCGCAGACGATTACCTGGCCAAGCCGTTCGATCTGCCGGAGCTCGAAGCGCGAGTCCGAGCGCTGCTGCGCCGCAGTACCCAGTCCACCCCCGACCTCGAACATGGTTCGCTGCGCTTCGATACCGTTGGCCGCCGTGTGTTCCACGACAAGCGGCCGCTGGATTTGTCGCCACGCGAACTCGCCTTGCTCGAACTGCTGCTGATGCGCGCGGGGCGTGTCGTGAGCAAGGAGCAAATGGTCAATCATCTCTATGGCTGGGGCGACGAGGTCGGCGACAACGCGATCGAAGTCAACGTCTACAGGCTGCGCAAGAAACTGGAGCCGCTGGGTTGCGAGATCCGCACCGTGCGCGGCATGGGCTACCTGATCGACAGCAGCGATGTGGAGGTCTGAGCCCCGGCTGCAGCGCAAGCTGCTGGCCTGGCTGCTCGGGCCGCTCACCGTCCTGCTGGTGCTCGATACGGCCGCCGCCTACTGGAACTCGCTGCGGTTCGCCAACCTGGCCTACGACCGTGCGCTGCACGAGATCGGCCGCGAGATCGCCCTGCACGTGAAGCTCGACGGAACGCGTCCCCGGCTCGAGCTCTCGGAGGCCGCGGCCAACATCCTGTTCGTGGATCCGGAAGACCAGCTCTTCTACCGGGTCATCGGCGAGAACGGCGCCGATCTGGGTGGCGATCCCCAGTTGCCTGCGGCGCGCGTTGGAAAGGCCGGCAAGCCGGACTTCTACGGCGATGCAGTGCGCGGCGAACCGGTGCGGATGATGGTGGCGTGGATGCCCGTCGGGCCGGATGCCGGGCCCCCGCAGGTTCTGGTGCAGGTGGCCGAAACGCTCAACAAGCGAGCGCGCCTGACCTGGGAAATGGTCGCGAATGTGGTGCTGCCGCAGCTGCTCCTGATCGTCATGGCGACGGCCGTGGTCTGGTTCGGGGTGTCGCGCGGGCTCGAACCGCTGCAGCGGCTGCGCCGTGCCGTATCGGACCGCTCGCACCTGGACTTGAGTCCCATCGACATTCAGGACGTCCCGGGAGAGGTGCGTCCGCTGGTGGACGACATCAACGAATTGATGGGACGCCTTGGGCGCACTTTCGATTTCCAGAACCGCTTCGTGGCCGACGCCGCTCATCAGCTGAAGACGCCGGTCAGCGGCCTGAAGGCCCAGATCGAGCTGGCATTGAGGGAAAGCGATCTGCACCGGGTGCGCCATTCGCTCGCGCAGCTCTATATCAGCGCCGACCGGCTGTCGAGGCTGGTGCGCCAGCTGCTTTCGCTGGCCCGCAACGAGCCCGGTGCGCTCGACTCCATGCAGTTGCAGCCGTTGGACTTGAACGCCCACGCCCTGGAGGTGAGCATGGACTGGGCACCCCAGGCCATCAAGCGAAACATCGACCTGGGCTTCGAAGGCGCCGAACATCCGCTGATGATCGACGCCGACCAGGACCGCTTGCGCGAGCTGGTCAACAACCTGATCGACAACGCGATCCGCTACAGCCAGTCGGGCGGTCGAGTGACCGTGCAGGCCGCCCGGATCAACGACGATCAATGTCGCCTGGCCATCAGCGACGACGGCCCCCGCATCCCCGTGGAAGAGCGCGCCCGCATCTTCGAACGATTTCACCGCCTCCTCGGTACGCAGGAGGATGGCAGCGGTCTCGGACTTGCCATCGTCAGCGAGATCGCCACGCTGCATGGCGCGCGCATCACGCTGGAGGAAGACATCGACGGCGTGGGCAACACCTTCAGCGTCTTCTTCCCTTTGCGCGCTGCCTGATTGGCGCAGCGGCACTCTGTAAGCTTGTTGACAGCTGGCAGACAACCGGCTGTCAGCGCCCCGGCAGAAAGGTGACAGGACAGGTCTCTACGCTCGAAAGGTCAGAACCGCTGTGGTTCGAACCATTGAACGAGGAGTCACCGTGTCGCTTTTTTCGAGTGCTGAATTCTGGATCGCACTGTCGCAGATCATCCTGATCAATATCGTCCTGAGCGGCGACAACGCGGTCGTCATTGCGATGGCCTCCCGCTCGCTGCCGCCCGCCCAGCAGAAAAAGGCCATCCTGTTCGGCAGCGTCGGAGCGATCGTGTTGCGCGTGGTGCTGACCTTCTTCGCCGTCTACCTGCTGACCCTGCCGTACCTCAAGCTGGTTGGCGCGGCGCTGCTGTTCTGGATCGGCATTGGCTTGCTTCAACAGGAAGACGAGGAAACGGGCCTGGAGGGCCACGCTGGTCTGGCTGCGGCCATCAAGACCATCGTGCTGGCCGATCTGGTCATGAGCCTGGACAACGTCGTCGGCGTCGCCGCTGCAGCCAAGGGAAATGTTCCGCTGCTCGTGTTCGGTCTGGTGATCAGCATTCCGCTGATCATCTTCGGCAGCACCTTGATCCTGAAACTGATGGATCGATTCCCGATCATCATCGTGCTCGGCGCCGCGCTGCTCGGCTGGGTGGCCGGAGAAATGGCCATTTCGGATCCGGCCATCGCTGGTTGGGTCGCCGATCGTCACGCGCTGCACACGATGGTCCCGGCCTTCGGTGCTCTGCTCGTGGTGGCGGTTGGCAAGTGGATGAGCAGCCGCCGCGAACAGCGCCGCGAAGAACTGCAGGCGACCAAGAAGCAGCCTGCCGTCTGAGGGTGCCGGCGTGACGCGTATCCTGGTACCCATCGACCCGGATCAGCCGGCCCGGACGCGCTCGGCCATCGAACAGGTCCTGCGCATGCGCCGGAACGACCGGGTGAGCATCCGCTTGCTGCGCGTGCAGCCCATGGTCTCTGGACATGTCGCGATGCTCTTCAACAAGCGCGAGCTGCTGGACTTGCAGCTCAGCGCGGGCGCCGAAGATCTGCAGTACGCGCAGAAGCTGCTCGATCTGGCCGGGGTGCCCTACGCCAGCACCGTGCTGGTGGGGCGCAGTGCCGAGACGATCGCCATGGCCGCACGCGACTACGGCTGCGACCGTATCGTCTTCGGCCGCGACGAACCGAGTCTGGCGGGAACGATCTTTGGCTCGCTGGCGCAGCAGGTGCGTCAACACCTGAGTGCGAGCGGTGACCCCCAGGTCATCAGTTCCTGATCATCCACCAATCAGCCAAGACCAACCACTACTCCACCGTCACGCTCTTCGCCAGGTTCCGCGGCTTGTCCACATCCGTCCCGCGCGCGCACGCCGTGTGATAAGCCAGCAATTGCAGCGGCACCACGTGCAGCAGCGGTGACAGCGCCCCGTAGTGCCCCGGCATGCGAATCACGTGAAGCCCTTCGCCGCTCTCGATGTGCGTGTCGCCGTCGGCCAGCACGTAGAGCACGCCGCCGCGCGCGCGGACTTCCTGCAGGTTGCTCTTGAGCTTTTCGAGCAGGGCGTCGTTGGGCGCAACGGCCACCACGGGCATCTCGCTCGTGACCAGGGCGAGCGGGCCGTGCTTGAGTTCGCCGGCCGCGTAGGCCTCGGCGTGGATGTAGGTCACTTCCTTGAGCTTGAGCGCGCCTTCCAGGGCGATCGGGTAGTGCAGGCCGCGGCCGAGGAAGAGCGCGTTCTCCTTGCGCGCGAAGTCTTCTGACCAGCTGATGATCTGCGGCTCCAGTGCGAGCACGGATTGCAACGCCACCGGCAGGTGCCGCATTTCCTTCAGGTATCGGGCTTCGTCGGCTTCAGGCAGGCGACCCTTGGACTGCGCCAGCGCGAGCGTGAGCAGGAAGAGGCCCGCGAGTTGCGTCGTGAAGGCCTTGGTCGACGCCACGCCGATCTCGACGCCGGCGCGCGTGATGTAGGCCAGCTTGCACTCGCGCACCATCGCGCTGGTCGCGACGTTACAGATGGTGAGGGTGTGCTCCATGCCCAGCGACCGCGCGTGCTTGAGCGCGGCCAGCGTGTCGGCGGTCTCGCCCGACTGGCTGATGGTCACGACCAGAGTCTTCGGATCGGGCACGGAGTCGCGGTAGCGGTATTCGCTCGCGATCTCGACCTGCGTCGGGATCTTCGCGATGCTTTCGAGCCAATACTTGGCCGTGCAGCCGCTGTAGTAGCTGGTACCGCAAGCCAGGATCAGCACGTTGTCGATTTCGTTGAACACGCGCCAGGCGGCCGCGCCCGGTGCGCCGTCGGTGCCGACGCCGTCGAAGAGCTCGGGCACGATACCTTCCACGCCTTCGAGCGTGTCCGAGATCGCGCGCGGCTGCTCGAAGATTTCCTTCTGCATGTAGTGGCGGTAGGGCCCAAGTTCCGCCGCGCCGCTGTGCGCCTGCACCGTGCGCACGACGCGGGTCACGGGCTTGTGGGCGCGGTCGACGATCCAGTACTTGCCGGGCTGGATGTCGACCACGTCGCCCTCTTCGAGGTAGACGATCTGGTCGGTCACGCCGGCCAGCGCCATGGCATCGCTCGCGAGGAAGTTCTCACCCTCTTCCTTGCCGGCGCCGAGGATCAGCGGTGAGCCGGCGCGCGCGCCGACCACCCGGTGCGGCTCGTCGCGGCAGATCGCAGCAATGGCGTACGCGCCCTGGAGCTGCTTGATGCTCGCCTTCACGGCTTCGAACAAGTCGCCGTCGTAGTGGCTGTCGATCAGGTGCGCGATGACCTCGGTGTCGGTCTGGCTCGCGAAGACATAGCCTTTCGCCTGCAGCGCCGCGCGCAGAGATTCATGGTTCTCGATGATGCCGTTGTGCACCAGCGCCACCCGTCCGGGCCGCGCGGCCTCCGCATCCGTGCCGGGGCCGTGGCTGAAATGGGGATGCGCGTTGTGCACCGCCGGTGCGCCGTGCGTGGCCCAGCGCGTGTGGGCGATGCCGGTGCTCCCTTCGATGTGCTCGTCACGTACCTGCGTCAGCAGTTCGGCCACGCGCGAGGTGGTGCGGGCACGTTGCAGGCCGCCCGCGTGGACGGCCACGCCGCAGGAGTCGTAGCCGCGGTATTCGAGGCGCTGCAAGCCCTGCACGAGGACGGGAACGATATTGCGCCCGGAAACGGCGCCGACGATGCCACACATATGAGCTGATCCTGCGATTGGAAGTTGGACCGATGGTAGGCCGACATCCGTGAAATTTCAGGTCAGTTTTTTCATATTATTTAACCCTTAATTTCTCGTTCATTGAATGATGGACTTTTATTCCACTATTATCTTTGTTGTGAAATTTTCAGACCTAGACGACATCGACTTGCGCCTACTCGACGCGCTGCAAGATGACGCGTCCCCAAGCAACCAGTCGCTCGCCGAGCGCTTCAACATCTCGCCGCCCACCTGCCTGCGACGCCTGCGCCGCCTGCGCGAGGCTGGATGGATCGAAAGCCAGGTCGTCATCCTGAGCGCCGACCGCATCGGCCCCCTGCTCACGGCCGTGGTCGAGGTCTCGCTGGACCGGCAGGACGCCTCCGCGCTCGACGCCTTCGAGCAGCGCGTCGCGCCGGACGATGCCGTGCAGCAGTGCTACCGCGTCTCGCCCGGCCCGGATTTCGTTCTGGTTGTCACCGTTCGCGACATGCCCGCCTACCAGGCGCTCGCGCAACGCCTCTTCACGAACGACGCCAACGTGCGCAACGTGAAGGCCTTCTTCAGCATCAAGCGCGCGAAGTTCGCGCCCCGCGTGCCTCTGCCGTCACTCGCCTGACCTCACCTGAGCGCGGCGCAACCGCCAATTGCCTGGATCCAGGAACACCGCGGAACCGGCTCCGCCGGGCCGCCGGTGTTGCCCCCGGCAGGGGGTGAGCGGCTACACGAAGTGAGCAAGCCTGGGGCGAGCTACTTTTTCGGTCGCTGCCAGTTCGGGAAGCTGGTTTGACGCGCCCGCGAGATGGTCAGCGCACCCGGCTCCGTGCTCTTGGTGACCGTCGAGCCCCCGCCGATCGTGCCACCGGCACCGATCGTGACGGGCGCGACCAGCACGCAATTGCTGCCCACGTGCACGTCGTCACTGATGATCGTGCGGTGCTTGAAGGCGCCGTCGTAGTTGGCCGTGATGCTGCCGGCGCCATAGTTGACGCGCTGGCCGACCGTAGCATCACCCAGGTACGCGAGGTGGTTGGCCTTCGCACCCGCGGCGAGGGTCGAATTCTTGACCTCCACGAAGTTGCCGATGTGCACCTCCGCGCCCAGGCGAGCGCCGGGGCGCAGCCGCGCGAAGGGCCCGACCAGCGAGCCCGCGCCCACCGTCACGCCGGCCTTCTCGCCGTCGATGTGGGTGAACGGATGGATCACCGCACCGGTCTCGATGCGCGCGTTGGCGATCACGCAGTTCGCCCCGATGCGCACGCCGGCGCCCAGCGACACCGCGCCTTCGAACACGCAGTTGACGTCGATCTCGACATCCGATTCGCAGGCCAGCGTGCCGCGCAGGTCGAAGCGCGCCGGGTCGGCCAGCCGCACGCCCTGCACCATCAGCGCGTCGGCCTGGCGTCGCTGGTAGGCGCGTTCGAGCGCCGCGAGCTGGGTGGGGCTGTTGACGCCGGCCACCTGCAAAGCATCGTCGGTTCGGTGCGCGACGACCGGAACGCCATCGATGGTCGCAAAGCCCACCACGTCGGTCAGGTAGAACTCGCCCTGCGCGTTCTTGTTGTCCAGCCGCCCGAGCCAGGACTTGAGCAGGCGGGTCGGCACCGCCATGACGCCGCTGTAGACCTCCTGGATGGCGCGCTGGGCCTCGTTCGCGTCCTTCTCTTCGACGATGGCGAGCACTTCGCCCTCGGCTTCGTGCCCCGGCGCACGGATGATGCGGCCGTAGCCGGTCGGCTCGTCGACACAGATCGTGAGGAGCGCCAGGCGCCGGCCGGCGCTCTCGGCCACCAGCGCGCGCAAGGTGTCGTCACCGATCAGAGGCACATCGCCCGAGAGAACCACGACCGTGCCATCGTCGGGAAGGAGCGGCGCCGCCTGCTGCATGGCGTGGCCCGTGCCGAGTTGCGGCACCTGGCGCGCGAACTGGGGCGTCACGCCCGCCACGGCGCCCTCGAGCGCGGTCTCGACATCCGTCGCGCCATGGCCGGTCACGACGACGACGTTGCGCGCGCCGATACGTCCCGCGGTGTCGATCACGTGCGCAACAAGTGCACGCCCACCCAAACGATGCAACACTTTCGGCAAGCTGCTCTTCATGCGCGTGCCTTTTCCGGCCGCCATGATGACGACGTCGACGGGTTCCTGGTTGTTGTCCTGCGGAGTCTGATTCATGCCTTTTTCTCTGATTCGTTGCGCAAAGCTGGCGCGAATTATCGGCGTGCTGGTTCTCGGCGCCACTCTGGCGGCGTGCAGCGCCGTCAAGCTGGCATACAACAATCTGCCGGAAGTCAGCTATTGGTGGCTCGACGGCTACCTCGATTTCGACGGCACCCAGACCCCCCGTGTGCGCGACGAGTTGGACCATCTGCTGGCCTGGCATCGCCAGAACGAACTGCCCAGGGTCGTCGCCATGATGCAGAAGGCGCAGACGCTGGCGCCCAACGACGTCACGCCCGAGCAGACCTGCGACATGGTGAACGAGATCCGCAACCGGCTGCTCGCCCTGGCGGAGCGAGCGGAAACGGCCGGCGCCGAACTTGCGGTGAGCCTGACCGAATCGCAGTTGCAGCAGCTCGAACGCAAGTACACGAAGATCAACGCGGACTACCGCAAGGATTGGCTGGAGCGCAGCATCGAAAAGCAGCAGGAGATGCGCTACGAGAAATTCGTCGAACGCAGCGAGGATTTCTACGGGCGGCTCGATGCGCAGCAACGCGATCTCCTCAGGCTGCAGGTGGCGCGGTCCGTGTTCGATCCGCGCGAACTCGATGCGGAGCGCAAGCGGCGTCAGCGCGAGGCGCTGACGCTGCTGCGCCGCTTCAACGCACAGAAGACCCCGCCGCCCGAAGCGCAGGCGGCGATCCATGCCTACGTGCTGCGCATCGCCAGTCCGCCGCCGGGTCCCTGGCGCGACCGGCAACAAGCGCTGCAGCGGGAGGCCTGCCACGACATCGCCGAGTTCCACAACCAGACCAGCCCGGCCCAGCGCGACAAGGCGGTGCGGCGGTTGCAGTCGTACGAGAACGATCTACGCGACTTGGCGACGTCGCAGTGAACTCCTGGAATACGCCAAACGGCACATGAAAAGTGCGGCGACAAAGTACAACATTTGTTTACACTTGGGAGCGACTCACCAGATCACCCATGAACATCTCGCTCTGCACGCTCTTCGAAGGAAACTACCATTTCGGCGTCGCGGCGCTGTCGAATTCACTGATTGCCGCGGGCTATGAGGGCGACCTGTGGGTCGGCTATCGCGGTGCGCTGCCGGGCTGGATCGTGGATTCGCCGGCCTTCGATCGCGCCACGGGCCAGCTGCAGGTCGCGCCGACCCTGAAGCTGTGCATGGTCGAACTCGACACGCCGCTGCACTTCACCTACTACAAGCCCACCTTCATCCGCGAGATGTTCGAGAAACATGCGCCGGCTTCCACCATCGTCGCCTACATCGATCCGGACATCGTCCTGAAATGCGACTGGCCCGCCTTCACGGGATGGTTCACCGAAGATGGCATTTCGCTCGCGGAAGACGTCAACTGGTGCTTTCCGGCACGGCACCCCAAGCGCCTGCTGTGGAACCGCTTCTTCGAGCCGCACGGCGCGACGCCGCGACGCACGCTCGATCGCTACTACAACGCCGGCTTCATCGCGGTCTCCCGCCAGCACCTGGACTTCCTGGACCTGTGGCGCCGCCTGTGCGACCTGGTGGTGGCCTACAACGCCAACTCCAAACAACTGAAGGCTGGAGGCTCGGCGGCCCTGTTCCATTCGACGGACCAGGACGCTCTCAACTTCGCCCTCACGGTCTGCGAGGCGCCGCTCAACACCGCCGGCCCCGAGGCCATGGATTTCGCGCCCGGCGGCTACTACCTCTCGCACGCCATCGGCTCCGTCAAGCCCTGGCACGGCGGCCACATCCGCCAGGCCCTGCGCGGCCGCCCACCCACTGCCGCCAGCAAGTGGTACTACCGCTTCGCCAATGCGCCGATCAAGGTGTATTCGGACGGCGAACTCGCCAAGCGCCAGTTCGCGCTCAAGCTGGCCGCCGCCATCGGCCGTGTCTACAAGCGCAGCTAGCCAAAACTCCAGAGACACCGCGGAACCGGCTCCGCCGGGCCGCTGGCGAGTCACATCTTCCGCCCGCGCAAGATGAGCAGGGAGTATTGATAGACGAAGTTGGCCACGCTGGTCGCGATCGCAAAGCCCAGCACCGAGCGCAGGTCGCTCACGCCGACGATCGCCAGATAAGCGACCTGCGTCAACAGCGTCACCGGGATGCTGTAGGTCTGGCCCGCCGTCACGCCGCGCACCGTCATCGTCCGGAAGGCGAAGCCCGACGCGTTCTGGAGGATCGAGGCCAGGAACACCATCCACACCAGCGGTTCCATGCTGCGGTACTTCTCGCCCAGCAGCAGGATCCAGTACTGCGGAAGGTAGATCGAGGTCAGCAGCACCAGCGCCATCAGGAAGAGATAGACCAGGTGGCCCTGGAGCAGCATCCTGCGCAGCCGCTCCCCCTCCGGCGCACGCGCGATGACGGGGAACAGCAGGATGTTGGTGACCCGATCCACCACGATGAGCACCATGGCCAGCCGGCCGAAGGCCCCCACCTCGGCCACCATGCTCGAGGTGCCGAACATCGAGACCAGGAACACGGTGATCACGCCCTGCACCTGGTAGAAGATCGCCGGCAACACCAGGGGCTTGGCGATCTGGATCACCTGCGCATCCACGCGTCGGGCGTCGTCGCCTTCCAGCCGGGAATTCACGATTTCGCGAGACCTGAATTCGTTGCGGTAGAGCACGACGCTCACCAGGCTCGCGGCGGCCGTGGCCGCCACGATGCCGGCCACGGACCACGAGGTCATCGGCAGCAGCAGCACCGCGCCGACGAAGGCGATCCGCACGAAGTGCGACGAGAACCCGATCCGGTTCAGGGTGGAGATGTGGCCCAGGATCAGCAGCACCGTGCTGGCGAAGTGCTCCCGCAAGGTCAGGAGCACGATCACGATCATGAACGCCGACGCCAGCAGATAGCCTCCCCCGCCCCAGCCATGCTCGCGCGAGGTGATGAACCAGTAGGGCGCCACGATCGCCAGCCCCAGGCCCAGCAACAGCCAGCGCTTGCGGAAGACCTGCTGGCAGGCGCCGACCACCCAGGGAATCTCGTTCGTGCGCTGCCCGACGACCGGAAGACAGCAGTGCGCGAGCCCCAGGTCGGTCACGCCGAGGATGAGCGTGATGCAGGCCACCAGGAAGGTGTAGGCGGCGTACTGGTCCTTCGGCAGCACGTTAACGATGAGCAGGCCGGCGATGCCGCCGACGGCCACGCCAAAGGTTTCGACACCGCCAACCATGGCGATCTGGCGCAAACGGGCAAGGAGCTTCACAGGCAGGCGGCGTCGGTCATGTGAATGGCCGGCGGTCGCCGGGCTGGCTGGGAGCCGCGGATTATCCGGGCAGGGCCTCTACGATAAGCGATGGCGTTCGGAAGCCGCGTCAGATCAGCGGCGTCGGCCGCATGGGCCGTTCGAAATAGTCGCCCAGGCGCTCGAGCGCATGCGGCTCCATGATGCGCAGCCACCCACTGTCGAGCTTGTGCAGCCCGAGGCGCTCGAGGCGCCGCAATGTCTTGTTGGTGTGCACCAGCGACAAGCCGAGCGCATCCGCGATGTGCTGCTGGTTGAACGGAAACTCCGCCCAGCCGTCGCGCACCATGCCGACGCGCTCCGCCCGGCGATAGAGGTGCATCAGCAGCATGGCGACGCGCTCGCTGGCATTGCGCCGGCCCGCGGTGACGAGGTTGTCGTCCACCATCTTCTCCTCGCGCGCCGTGAGCCAGGTGATGTCGTAGCCGAGCTTGGGGTGCGAGCGGAACAGGTCCCAGAGCTTGTCGCGATCGAAGGCGCAGAGCGTGACGCCGGTCACGGCTTCCACGCCATGGGTCTCGCCGTCGGCGAATTCCTCCTGCAAGCCCATGAAATCGCCCGGCAGCAGGAAACTGAGGATCTGCCTGCGGCCGTCGCTGAGCGTCTTGTAGCGAAAGGCCCAACCGGAATAGAGCGTGAAGAGTTGGGGGCTAGCGCGCTGTTCGGCAATGATGGGCCGACCGGCTTCGACGATGCGCGTACCGCTGCGAAACGATTCGATCACGCGCACTTCCTCCGCAGACGCGGGCACGAAGGCGGGGTTCTTGCGCAGGCCGCATTCGTCACACGGATGTGCACAGCGAGGCGGAGAGACGGGAGCTGGATAGTCCTCGAACTTCACCTGAACACTATAGGCCACACGCGTGTGTCTTTTGACATTTTCCGCCGCGTTGCCCGCTCCTAAACTGCCGACGCTTCTTCCCCCTGAACGTCGATGCAACTCCACGAAATCCTGTATTCCAGCCTGCTTGCGCCAGACCAGCCCACCACGGTGGTCGGCCGGATCGTCACCCGGGCACGAGCCCGCAATGCGGAGACCGGGATCACGGGCTTGCTGGTGTTCGACGGCATGCGCTTCTGCCAGCACTTCGAGGGGCCGAGCGAACAGGTGCTCTCGCTGATGCGCCGTCTCCAGGCAGACCCCCGCCATGCGGAGGTGCGCGTGCTCTTCGAGGGTTCGCTGCTGCAGCGCCGCTACCAGCGCTTCGAGATGGGCTTTGCCGAGGTCGAGGAACGCGACGACCTGGCAGACGTTCTTGCCCTGCAAGGCGCCGAGGCGCTGCAGCGCTTTCTGGCGCTGCGCCCCCGGTTCGACATCGCAGGCTGAACTCAGGCAGCGCGGGCGACCGCGGCGACATCCCACGTGTAGGTCGCGCCGTTGCCGTCCCACGGCTCCATCACGATGCGCTGGCCACGGTCCACGGCCAGCGATTCGCCCGGGGCCAGCACGAGATCCTCGCTGCCCGAGTGGACGGTGGCATCACGCGTGACCCACACCCTGCCCTGCCGGACGCGCAGGACACTGGCGCTGGAAGCCTTGAGACTGATCGCATGGCCGGCTTCCAGCTGCCAGGCACCGCGGCGCACTGCCGGCGGCACGGCGGCCGGACGGGCCAGTGCAACGGAGGGAAGCGAAGAAGAGGTGCAAACGGCAGACATGGTGGACTCCTGGGAGGGATTTGAAAGTGCGCAAATGGCGCGCTTCGGGAATGAATGATCCGCCCGCCCTCGTTGGCAGTCCAATGAAAACGCGGTAGCCTACTGATTCCGGTTTCGCATCAATCGCCAGACCGTCCGAAGCCCTCCACATGCTCCATTCGCAAACCCACCTCCGTTCCCGGCCGATCTCCGCCGGCCATCTGCGTGCGTTCGAGGCGGTCGCCCGCCACCTGAACTTTCGCGCCGCAGCCGAGGAAATGGCCCTCACCCAATCCGCCGTCAGCCGGCAGATCCAGTCCCTGGAAGAAGAAGTGGGCGTGCCGCTGTTCCTGCGCCACACGCGGGCGGTCGAACTGACGAGCGCCGGTGCGCATCTGCTGCTGGCCGTCCAGCAGTCGCTGCCGCGCATCGACGGCGCGGTGCGCCTGATTCGCCAGAACGCGGGGCGCAAGAGCGTGTCGCTGACCACCTTCGCCTCCTTCGCCTCGATGTGGCTGATTCCGCGGCTGGAGGCCTTCCAGCGCGACAACCCGGAGATCGACATCCGGATCGACGCCAGCGACGTCGCGCTCGACCTGGACATCGCGGACGTCGACATCGCCCTGCGCTACGGCCCGCGGGAAAACATGCCGCCGGGGGCGATGCGGCTCTTCGGCGAGACGATCACGCCGGTGGCCAGCCCCTGGCTGATCAAGAGCAACCCGCAGATCAAGGAACCGGCCGACATCGCCCGCTTCACGCTGATCGAGGCCGGCGACGCACATCGCACGCACCTCGAATGGCTGACCTGGCGCCGCTGGTTCGAGGTCAACAACCTGTCGCGCGCCGAGCCGCGGCGTTGGCTCTATTTCAACTACGCCTACCAGATGGTCCAGGCCGCACTCACCGGGCAGGGCGTGGTGCTCGCGCGCAGCTCGCTCATCGCGGAAAGCCTGGCCAACGGCGACCTGGTGGAAGTGCTGCCGCACTACCGCATGGATTCACCGATGGCCTACTGGCTCATCACCGGCCCGCGCAGCGCGCAACGCTCCGAGATCCAGGCCTTCAACGAATGGCTGCTGAGCCAGGCCGTGACCACCCGCGAAACCATCGGCGAAGTCCCCGACCCCGACACCATCGATCAGATGGACTGATGCCCCGGCGGTCAGGCCCGTTGGTGAAACACCGCGGAACCGGCTTTGCCGGGCCGCAGGTGTTGCCCCCGGTAGGGGGTGGGCGGCTACACGAAGTGAGCAAGCCTGGGGGCGAGCCTTACCCCCTGGGCCAGACTACGCCATCGTCATTCAGGATGGCGTCCAGCGGCACGTCGTGCGCCTCGGGCTCGAAATTCGCGACGAGGCCGTTCGCGAAACCGAGCCCCACCGTGAAGGGCCGCGGCTCCAGCGCCGCGAGCGTGCGGTCGTAGAAGCCGCCGCCGTAGCCGAGCCGATAGCCGCCCTCGCTGTAGCCCAGGCAAGGCACGAAAAGCAGCGTCGGCACGATCAGTTCGGTGTCCTTCGGCTTCGGGATGTCGAAGGCATCGTTCTCCATCGGGCAGCCGGGATACCAGGAATGGAAGGTCAGGGTCTTGTGCACCCGGTCGACCACCGGCAGTCCGATGCGCCGGCGGTGCGGTTCGTCGAGCAGCTCGCCGTCCTCTTTCCAGCGGTGCAGCGCGGGCAGCGGATCGAATTCGCCCTTGATCGGCCAGTAGGCGCCGATCACCGTGTCCGGCCGCCCGACCAGCCAGATGCGCATCACGCGCTGCAGCAGATCGGCGCGAGCGAGACGGTCGGGCATGGCGAGGCGCTGTTCGATCAACGCGGCACGCACTTGGCCCTTGAGAAATGTGGCAGTTGCCGAGGTGTCGGCACCCTTTGACTTGTCCATAATCCCCCGATGCAGTTCGCAAGCATTTTGGCATCCGCGCGCCGCCAGCCGCGCGCCTCCCTTTCCACCCTTTCTCTTTCGCTCGTGCTGGCGGCTGCAGCGGTGCTCCAGCCCGCCCGCGCGCAAAACGGCAACGACGACGTGCTGCTGCAGATGAAGCAGGCCGCCCAGCGCGGCGACAAGGCCCGCCTCGCGGCCCTGCTGCCGCAAGCGCGCGGCCACGCGCTGGAGCCCTGGGCCGCGTACTGGGAGTTGAAGGCCCGGCTGCAGGAGGCGAGCCCGCAGGAGGTGCAGGACTTCCTCACACGCTACGCCGGCACCTACCAGGAAGACCGCCTGCGCAACGACTGGCTGCTGCTCGCGGGCCAGCGCCGCGACTGGGACAGCTTCATGACCCAGCACCCGGCCTATCGCATGAACGACGATGCCCAGGTGCGCTGCTACGCGATCCTGGTCGACACGCTGCGAAACGGCAGTGCCACGCAGGCGCAAGCCGACGAGGTGCGCCGCGCCTGGCTCGGCCAGCGCGAACTGGACGACGGCTGCCTGACCGCCGCCGACCGCATGATCGGCGCGCGCCTCATGTCGCCCAACGACGCCTGGAAGAAGGCCCGCCTGTCGATCGAGGCCAACCGACCGCAGGCCGCCCGCGCGGCAGTGATGCTCGTGGCACCCGATGCGATCCCGATGTTCGACGAGATGAACGCCAGCCCCGCCAAGTTCCTGACCGGTCGCGGCTTCGCCGTCGCCAAGTCGCGCAGGGAGCTGGTGGTGCTCGCGCTGATCAAGATGACCGTCGCCGATCCGGAAGTGGCCGCATCCCAACTCGAAAGCAAATGGTCCACGATGCTTTCCGCCGAGGAGCGCAACTGGCTCTGGGGCGCCATCGGGCGGCAGTTCGCCACCAAGCTCTCGCCGATGGCCAATACCTATTTCGCGAACGTCACGAAGATCGGCGACCTGTCCGACGACATGCTCTCGTGGAAGGCCCGCGCCGCCTTGCGCGCCGGCGCATGGAAGCAGGTGCTGGCCGCCATCGACGCGATGAGCGAAGTGCAGCAGCTCGATCCGACCTGGGTCTACTGGAAAGGCCGCGCGCTGACGGCCATCGGCGGCGACGATCGCCGGGCCGAGGCCCGCACGCTCTTCGAAAGCATCGCAGGCACACGCGGCTTCTACGAACTGCTGGCCCTCGAGGAGTTGGGCCAGCGCGCCGCAGTGCCCACGCGCCCCGATCCGCTCACGCCCGAGGAGAAGGCCGCGGCACGCAACAACCCAGCGCTCCAGCGCGCGCTCTACGCCATCTCCATCGGCCTGCGGCCCGAAGGCACGCGCGAGTGGAACTACGCGACCAACCTGCACGACAAGGGCGGCATGAGCGACCGCGATCTGCTCGCCGCCGCCGACCTCGCCTGCCAGCGTGAGGTGTGGGACCGCTGCATCAACACCAGCGAGCGCACCAAGGGCGTGATCGATATCGACCAGCGCTTCCCGATGCCTTTCCGCGACACCGTGGTGCGCAAGAGCCAGGAGATCGGCCTCGACCCGGCCTACGTCTACGGCCTGATCCGCCAGGAAAGCCGCTTCATCATGGACGCGCGCTCGGGCGTCGGTGCCTCCGGCCTCATGCAGGTGATGCCGGCCACCGCGCGCTGGACCGCCAAGAAGATCGGCATGTACGACTTCACGCCCGGCCAGATCAACGACCGCGAGACCAACATCACGATCGGCACCAACTACCTGAAGCTCGCGCTCGACGACTTCGACGGCTCCATGGCGCTGGCCGCTGCGGCCTACAACGCCGGCCCCGGCCGGCCGCGCAACTGGCGCAACGGGCCGGTGATGGACGCGGCGATCTGGGCCGAGAACGTGCCCTTCACCGAGACGCGCGACTACGTCAAGAAGGTGCTCGCGAACACCACGAACTACGCAGCGCTGATCTCCGGCCGGCCGCAGTCGCTCAAGGACCGTCTCGGTCGGGTCGGGCCGCGTGATGCCGCGCTGCCGGAACCCAACAAGGATCTGCCCTGATCCGCATCCTGCAGAACCTGCGCGCCCGGTTGCCCGACTGGGCCAACGAAACGCTGGACATCGCCATCCCCTTGATACAGGTGGCGCTGATCCTGCTGGCGGCCTGGCTGGTGTACCGCTTCGTGCGCCGAGTGATCGAGCGCGTGACCACGAGCTACGCGCTGCCCGAGGATGTGGCCCTGATCACGCGCCGCACCGTCGGCTTCCTGCTTTATGGTGGCGCCCTGCTGTGGGGCCTGGAGCGGCTGGGCGTCTCGGGCACCGTGCTCTGGGGCGCCTTCACCGGCTTTGCTGCCGTCGGCGCCGTGGCCTTCTTCGCGGCGTGGAGCGTGCTGTCGAACATCTTCTGCGCGCTGCTGATCTTCACGACCCGCATGTTCTGGCGCGGCGACACGGTCGAGGTGCTGGAGAACGGCGAAAAGCCGGGTCTCAAGGGCCGCGTGATGGACATCAACCTGGTCTACACCACGCTGCAGGAGAGCGGCAGCGCAGAGGAAGGCACCACGCTGAAGATCCCCAACAGCATGTTCTTTCAGCGCGCGGTGCGCCGCTGGCACGGCAGTTCCCCTGCGCTGCCGCGGACTGTGGATCTCACTTCACCGCGCTCCCCGGACACCCCGCCCGGCTGATCTTCGAAAAAGTGCCGGCGTCCTACAGTCGGTTGCGCAGCCCGCGGCCAAACTGCGGCCTCTCCCCTTTCCTCCTGCAGCATGGCCGCCTCTGTCTGGGCCGCGACCACCGAGGTGCTCGCCGCCGAGTTCTCCGACGTTCCGGATCTCCCGCAAGTACTGCGCATCCTCGTACGCCTGTTGCTGGCCGCGGTCCTGGGATTCATGCTGGGCTTCGAGCGCGAGCACCAGGGCAAGGCCGCCGGCGTGCGCACCCACATGCTGGTGGCGATCGGCTCGGCCCTCTTCGTGCTCGTGCCGCAGCAGGCCGGCATCCAGCCGGCCGACATGAGCCGGGTGATCCAGGGCCTGGTGGCGGGCGTGGGCTTCCTGTGCGCCGGCACCATCCTCAAGCAGGGCCGGGACGAGCAGAACGTTCAGGGCCTGACCACCGCGGCCGGCCTCTGGATGACCGCGGCGATCGGCATGGCCTGCGGACTCGGCCGCGAAGTGACCGCGGTGCTCAGCGCTCTGCTGGCGCTGGTGGTACTGGCGCTCGTGCCGCGGCTGGTGACACTCATCGAGCGGCTGGCGGGCCCGCCCGCGCCGGAAGCGACGCCACCGCGCGTGATCACCAAGCCGGACGACGCTCCCCCGCGCTAAGCATCAATTCCGGGCCGCGATGGCATCAATGGCCCCGGCCGACGCCGCTAGCATCGAAGGCTTTGCATCACTTCCGAGAGGCCCGCATGATCAAGCTTTACATCGGCAACAAGAACTACTCGTCCTGGTCGATGCGACCCTGGGTGCTCATGAAGCAGGCCGGCATCGCGTTCGAGGAAGTGATGGTCCGCTTCGATTCCTTCGACGAGCACTCGAAGTTCAAGCACACCATCCTGCCGCTCAACCCGACGGGCACGGTGCCGGTGCTTCAGGACGGCGACATCGTCGTCTACGACACCCTCGCCATCTGCGAATACCTCGCCGAGACGCATCCCGATACCAAGCTCTGGCCCGCCGACAAGGCCCGGCGCGCCCAGGCACGCAGCGCATGCGCCGAGATGCACGCGGGCTTCCGCGCGCTGCGCAGCCACTGCGGCATGAACATCGAGGCCGACCTGAGCCTTCAGGGCCGGTTGATCCTGCGCGACCAGCCCGCCGTGCGCGCCGACCTCGACCGCATCGTGCAACTCTGGAGCGGCCTGCTCGATGCCCATGGCGGCTCGATGCTCTTCGGCGAGTTCAGCACCGCCGACGCCTACTTCGCGCCTGTCTGCATGCGCATCAAGACCTTCGCCCTGCCCGTGCCTGCCGCCATCTCTGCCTATGTCGCGCGCGTGCTGGCCTTGCCGGGCGTCGAGGCCTGGATCGCCGAAGCGCTTGTCGAGAAGGACTTCGTTCTCAGGGACGAGCCCTACCGCCTGGAGCGCTGAGGGAATCGGGGCGCCCTACACTCCGCCCCATGCAAACCTATCTCGTCGGCGGCGCGATCCGCGATGCGCTGCTGGGCAGGCCCGGCAGCGATCACGACTGGGTCGTGGTCGGCGCCACGCCCGAACAGATGGTCGCGCGCGGCTTCCTGCCCGTGGGGCGCGACTTCCCCGTCTTCCTGCACCCCGAGACGCGCGAGGAATTCGCGCTCGCCCGCACCGAGCGCAAGAGCGCGCCGGGCTATCGCGGCTTCGTCGTCCATGCGGCGCCGGACGTCACGCTCGAACAGGACCTCGCGCGACGCGACCTGACCATCAACGCCATCGCGCTGCCCGAAGCGCGGATCAACGCCTCCGACCGGCTCGACCTGGACCCGGCCGATCTGATCGACCCCTTCCACGGCCGGCGCGACCTGCAGCAGAAGCAACTGCGCCACGTGACCGAGGCCTTCCGCGAAGACCCGGTGCGCATCCTGCGCGTCGCGCGCTTCGCCGCGCGCTTCGCCGACTTCCACGTCGCCCCCGAGACGATGGTGCTGATGCGCGAAATGGTCGAAGCCGGCGAAGCCGATGCACTGGTGCCCGAGCGTGTCTGGCAGGAACTCACGCGCGGCCTGATGGAAGACAAGCCCTCGCGCATGTTCGAGCTGCTGCGCGAATGCGGCGCGCTGGCCGTGCTGCTGCCCGAGGTCGACCGCCTCTGGGGCGTGCCTCAGCCGGAAGCCCACCACCCCGAAGTCGATACCGGCGTGCACCTGATGATGGTGCTCGACATGGCAGCGCACCTGCACGCGCCGCTGGCCGTGCGCTTCGCATGCCTGGTGCACGACCTCGGCAAGGGCACGACGCCGGCCGATGTGCTGCCGCGCCACATCGGGCACGAGCAGCGCAGCGCGAAGCTGCTGCGCGCGGTGTGCGACCGATGGCGCGTGCCCGTCGACATCCGCGAACTCGCCGACGTGGTCGCACGCGAGCACGGCAACATCCACCGCAGCGGCGAACTGAACGCGGCGGCGGTCGTCCGCCTGCTGGAGCGCTGCGATGCCTTCCGCAAGCCGGAGCGCTTCGACGAGGCCCTGCTGGCTTGCGAATGCGATGCGCGGGGACGCCTCGGCCTCGAAGACGCGCCCTATCCGCCGCGCACGCGCCTGCTGGCGGCCCTGGCCGCCGCGCAGTCCGTCGCCACCGAGCCCATCGCACGAGAAGCGCAGCAGGCCGGCGCGGCAGGACCGAAGATCGGCGAGGCCATCGCGCGCGCGCGCATCGCTGCGGTGGACGCGGCCCTGCAACCCTCCTCCTGAAGGTGGATTGATGGCTTTGGCCGACGCGCCGCGCGGCGTGAGTCTGCTATGGTTTTCCCTCCATGCTGCAGACGCCCCCCCGACTCACGCCCGACGCGGCCCTCTTCCTCGACTTCGACGGTACTCTGGTGGCGATCGCCGAGACACCGGAGGCCGTCCACGTCCCCGCCGCCATGGTCCCGCTGCTCAGCGACCTGCATGATCTGCTGGGCGGTGCGCTGGCGGTCGTCTCGGGCCGGCAGATCGACGTGCTCGACCGCTTTCTCGCGCCGCTGCGCCTGCCTGCTGCCGGCGAACACGGCGTACAGCGACGCGACGCCGAAGGCCAGATGCAGGAGCAGCGCGCACTGGATCTCACTGCGGTGCTCGCAGTGGCCAACGAACTTGCCCGCGTGTACGAAGGGCTGCTGGTCGAGCGCAAGCACGCCGCCATCGCCCTGCATTACCGGCTTGCGCCACAACTCGAGGCCGTCTGCCGCGATGCCATGGCGCGCGCGATCGACGGCCAGCCGCAGTTCGAACTGCTGCACGGCAAGTTCGTGTTCGAAGTCAAACCGGCGGGCATCAACAAGGGTGTCGCGATCGACGCCTTCCTGCGCGAAGCGCCGTTCGCGGGCCGCGTGCCGGTGTTTGCCGGCGACGACACCACCGACGAAAGCGGCTTCGCCATCGTGCAGCCGCGCGGTGGCGTGGCGATCAAGGTCGGCTCCGGTCCCAGCCTGGCGCTGCATCGGCTCGATTCGCCGCGCGAGGTGTTCGAATGGCTGGTGGCAGCGCGGGACCTGCTCGCGGCATCGCCACCCGCAACCCCAAGGAAACCGGCATGACCATTCTCCAGAAAGAGGTCGACGCGCCTGAAGACCGCGCCGGCCAGTCCGTCGCGGGCGCAGCGGGCGCCAGCGACAAGGCGCCCGCCCATCCCGAGGCCATCACCGATCCTTCCGCGCGCACCGGCTTCGGACCGCCGGCCGAGGCCTCGCTCAACGTCGGCGTCATCGGCAACTGCGCCTACAGCGCGCTGATCGACGGGCGCGGCCGCGTCGTGTGGAGCTGCCTGCCGCGCTTCGACGGCGACCCCGTCTTCAACGCGCTGCTGCACACGGGCGAGGATGCGAGCGCCTGGGCCATCGAGATCGAGGACTTCGCATCGTCGAAGCAGTGGTACGAGCCGAACACCGCCGTGCTTCGCACCCAGCTCTTCGACTCTGCCGGCCAGGGCATCGAGATCACCGACCTGGCGCCGCGCTTCCACAGCCGCTCGCGCTACTTCCGGCCGCTCACAATGGTGCGTCGCGTCAAGCCGATCAAGGGCACGCCGCGCATCCGCGTCACGCTCGCGCCGCGCTTCCAGTGGGGCACCATGGCGCCGACCATCACGCGCGGCAGCAACCACATCCGCTACGTGGGGCCCGACTTCACGCTGCGGCTGAACACCGACGCGTCGGTCTCGCACATCCTGTCGCGCCAGGCTTTCGTTCTCTCGCGCGAATACAACTTCGTGCTGGGTGCCGACGAGACGCTGACCGACGGCATCGCCGACACGGCCCGCCATTTCGAGCAGGAGACCATCGCCTACTGGCGCACCTGGAGCAAGCGGCTCGCGATTCCCTTCGAATACCAGGACGCGGTGATCCGCGCGGCCATCACGCTCAAGCTCTCGCTCTACGAGGACACGGGCGCGATCGTCGCCGCGATGACCACCAGCATCCCCGAGGCGCCGGGCAGCCAGCGCAACTGGGACTACCGCTACTGCTGGCTGCGCGATGCCTTCTTCGTGGTGCGCGCGCTCAACAGCCTTTCCGAAGTGGGCACGATGGAGGACTACCTCCGCTGGCTGTCCAACGTGGTGATCGGCTCGCGCGGCGAACACATCCAGCCGCTCTACGGCATCGGCCTGGAGGGCGAGTTGCCGGAGTCCTTCGTCGAGGGCCTCAGCGGCTATCGCGGCATGGGGCCGGTGCGCGTCGGCAACCAGGCGCAGGAGCACTTCCAGCATGACGTCTACGGCAACATCGTGCTCGGCGCGGCGCAGGCCTTTCACGACCATCGGCTGTTGAGCCGGGCCGGCGTGGCGGAGTTTCCATACCTGGAAGCTGTCGGCGAGCAGGCGATCCGCGTCTACGGCACGCCGGATGCGGGCATGTGGGAGCTGCGCACACGCGCACGCATCCACACCAGTTCGGCGCTGATGAGCTGGGCCGCCTGCGATCGCCTCGCCAAGATCGCCCGTGCGCTTGGACTCACGGAGCGCGCTGCCTACTGGCATGGGCATTCGTCGCGCATGCGAGAAGAGATCCTCAGCCGGTCGTGGTGCGAGGAACGTCAGGCCTTTGCCGAAAGCTTCGGCGGCCACGAACTGGATGCGAGCATCCTGCTCATGGCCGAGGTCGGCCTGATCGACGCACGCGACCCGCGCTTCGTCTCCACCGTCGAGGCGATGGAAAAGTCGCTCTGCGACGGCCCCTACATGCGCCGCTACGAAGCCGCCGACGACTTCGGCAAGCCCGAGACGGCCTTCAACATCTGCACCTTCTGGCGCATCGACGCGCTGGCCAAGATCGGCCGCAAGGCCGAGGCGCGGCAGATCTTCGAGACCATGCTCGCGGCGCGCAATCCGCTGGGACTGCTGTCCGAGGACACGCACCCGGTCACCGGAGAGATGTGGGGCAACTTCCCACAGACCTACTCGATGGTGGGCATCATCAACGCGGCCGTAAGACTGTCTGCACCCTGGGACTCCTGCATATGAGTCGACTGGTGGTGGTTTCCAACCGGGTTGCCGATCCACGCAAGCCGGCAGCCGGCGGATTGGCCGTTGCACTCGGCGAGAGCCTCCAGCAAAGCGGCGGCCTGTGGTTCGGTTGGAGCGGCGCCATCGTCGAGGAAGGGCCCACCGGCGAAGGCGAGATGCACAAGCAGCAGGCCGGCAAGGTCACGCTCGCCACCATCGACCTGAGCCGCGATGACCACGACAGCTACTACCTCGGCTACAGCAACGACGTGCTCTGGCCGGTGTTCCACGACCGGCTCGACCTCGCGCATTTCGAGGCGGCCTTCATCGGCGGCTACCGGCGCGTGAACCAGCTCTTTGCCCGCAAGCTGATGCCGCTGCTGCAGGACGACGACATCATCTGGGTGCACGACTACCACCTGATCCCGCTGGCCGCCGAGCTGCGCGCGATGGGGTGCCGGCAGCGCATCGGCTTCTTCCTTCACATTCCACTGCCGCCGCAGATCATCATGGCGGCAATCCCGCAGCATGAGTGGCTGGTGCGCTCGCTGTTCGCCTATGACCTGATCGGCTTCCAGTCGCACCAGGACGTGCAGCACTTCGAGCACTACGTAAAGAACGAGGCCCACGGCGAGAAGCTGGACGACCAGCACTATCGCGCCTATGGCCAGACAGTACGCTGCGACGCCTTCCCGATCGGCATCGACGTCGACGAGTTCGCCGCGCTCACTCACGCGAAGGAGTCGCGCGACATGTTCGAGACCATGCGGCGCGAGTACTCCAGTCGCCGTCTGTTGCTGGGCATCGACCGGCTCGATTACTCCAAAGGCATCCCGCAGCGGGTGCGCTCGTTCCGCGAACTGCTGGCCAACTACCCCGAGAACCGCCGCAGCGCCACGCTGATCCAGATCGCATCGCCCACGCGCGAGACGGTCGACGCCTATGCCGACATCCGGCGCGAACTCGAATCGCTGTGCGGCGCCATCAACGGCGACTACGGGGAGCTCGACTGGATGCCCGTGCGCTACATCCACCGCATGGTGGCGCGCAAGCGCGTGCCGGGCTTGTGCCGCGCCGCGGCCGTCGGCCTCGTCACACCGCTGCGCGACGGCATGAACCTTGTCGCGAAGGAATACATCGCGGCGCAGGACCCGGCGGACCCCGGTGTGCTGGTGCTGTCACGCTTTGCCGGCGCCGCCGAGCAACTCAGAGAAGCGCTGCTGGTGAATCCCTACGACACGCATGGCACCGCGGAGACGGTGCAGCAGGCGTTGCAGATGCCCCTGGACGAGCGCCGCGAGCGCCACCAGAAACTGCTGGCGCGCATTCGCGAGCAGGATGTGCACTGGTGGCGCGAAGGCTTCCTGAACGCGCTGCGCGAAGCGGAGAGCGTTCGCTAAGGCTATTCGAAGCGAACTTCCGCAACGGTCGGTGCGTCCGGCGACATCGTGTCGGCGTTGGCCAGCGAAGTCGCCGTGCGGAACCAGTACCGGCACACCGTGCGATTCACCATCGTGACGCACATCCGCCCATCGTCCTGGATTGCCCACGTACCGGATGCCCTCCCGAGCCCGGTGCGGCTGGCCTCGACGGTGCCGTCGCGACGGAATTCCCAGTGCGACATGGACCCGCTCGCCAGGTTCTTCGACAGCACCGGCTTGCCGACCAGCCCGGCTTCGATGTCGGCCCGGTTCAGGTAGACGCGATCTGCCGCGGCAGCCGCACCCGGGTTCAACAGCGCCGCCACGGCGGCCACCACGGAGATGAGGTAGATCACGTGAACGACGAAGCGGGTCATGAGCGGGCTCCCTTTGGGTGTCCGGGGCGCCCGGCAGGTTCGCGCGCCCCATGCCCGTCAATGTAGGCAGAGACCGCGCCGGCGACGAGTAAGCAGTTCGCGTCGGCGATGTGACGCAGTTCACACGACCGTCAGGCCGCCTTGCCGACCAGCAACTGCACGAGCCGCGTGACGCGGGAAGGCGCCGGCGGCGCCACGGTCGCAGCGCGGGGCAAGCCGCGCACCTGCGCCGGCGACAGGGCCGAGACCTCCAACCAGCCACCATGCTCGGCCACGTAGGCCTCGCCCTCGTCCAGCGTGGCCTTGGCAGTGAACACCGTTTCACCAAACCACGAGGGCGGCGATACCACGCTCACGCAGCCTCGCGTGACCAGCAGCGCAGAGCCCGCGTCGACGGCCACGCGCAGGGTCTGGCCCGGTTGAAGACATGTGATTTGGAGACACTCGCTCGTCATCGGAACACCTCTTTGAGACTGATCGGGATGACTTCATCGTAGGCAGCCTGCTGCCGGAAAAACAGGCACAGCAGCGGGCATTCGCAGGCAGAACAGTGGCGCTCGACGCGCATCTGTTATGGTCGTTTCCCACTAATCTGCATCTGTTTCCGCCGCCCCGGCTGAGGGAGCATCGACCGCATGGAATCGCCACCGCTCTACCGGCAACTGGCCACGCACTACCTGGACGCGATCCGTGCGGGCTCACTCAGGCCGGGCGACAAGCTGCCCTCGCTGCGCAGCCTGATGCGGCAGCACGGCATCAGTCTTTCGACGGCGCTGCAGTTCTGCCGCGCCCTGGAAAGCGAGGGATGGGTAGAGGCCCGCGATCGTTCGGGCTACTTCGTGCGGCGGCCGCGCCGGCTCGCGATCGCGACCATGGACGAACCTGCCGCCGACGTGGCGCCCGACCCCGCGCAGTACGTAGGCATCCATTCCAAGGTGTCGGACTTCGTGGCGCGCCGGCGCCAAGGCGAGGTGCAGGTCGACTTCTCGATGGCGCGCGGCGCGCCCGAGCTGTATCCCGCCGAGGCCCTGCGCGCCATCATGATGCGCATGCTGCGCCAGCGGCCCAACCTGCTGACGACGGCCGCACCCTCGCGCGCTCGCACGCCCCTGCGCGAAGCGGCGGCACGGCGCGGCCTGCGCGTGGGCATGACCCTCGCACCCGAGGAAGTGCTGGTGACCAACGGCTGCATCGAGGCACTGAACCTCGCGCTGCGTGCCGTGGCCCAGCCGGGCGACACGGTGGCGGTCGAGTCACCGACCTTCTACGGCCTGCTCCAGGTGCTCGAAAGCCTGGGCATGCGCGCCCTGGAGATTCCGACCAGCCCGCAGACCGGCCTGTCGGTCGAGGCGCTGGAGATGGCGATCGAGGCCTACGGCCACATCAAGGCGGTGGTCGTCGTGCCGCATCTGCAGAACCCGCTGGGCAGCGTGATGCCCGACGCGCACAAGCAGCGGCTGGTCGAGCTGTGCGAGCGTCATGCCATTGCGCTGATCGAGGACGACACCTACAGCGAACTGCTCGATGCCGACGCGCCACCACGCGCCATCAAGTCGTGGGACCGCACGGGCAACGTGATCCACTGCGCCTCGCTGCACAAGGTGCTGGCGCCCGGGCTGCGGCTGGGCTGGATCTCGGCCGGCCGCTGGCACGGGCGGGTCGAAATGCTCAAGTACACCCAGACCCGCAGCAACGAGGAACTCGCGCAGCACGCAGCCGGCGAGTACATGGGCACGGGCGCCTACGACCGGCATCTGCGCCGCCTGCGCGAACGGCTCCAGGTGCAGCGCGAGCGCACGGCCGATGCGATTGCGGCGCACTTTCCGTCCGGCACGCGGCTGAATCTGCCGCCCGGCGGCTTGCAGCTGTGGGTGGAGCTGCCCGAGCGTCTCTCGTCCGCCACGGTGTTCGATGCGGCCCTGCGGGAGCGGATCCTGGTGGCGCCGGGGACGCTCTTTTCCAACTCGTCGCGCTTCGACCATTACCTGCGCATCAACTGCGGCTGGCCATACGACGATGCCATCGATGCGGGGTTGCGCAGGCTGGGCGCGATCATCGGGGAATGCGCGGCTGCGCAGGCTGTGTCGGTACGCAAGGCGGCCTGAGCCGGCCTCAGTCCAGCAGGGCCAGGGCGCCGTAGTCGCCGACCGTGTCCCCCAGGCCGGCGGGCACCAGCACAGCGCCGCGGGTGAGTGCAACCAGCTTGCCGTCGATCTGCGCCTGAAGTCGGGGCAAGAGGAAATCGCGGTTGTTCCAGAACACGCTCCCGCCGAGGGCGATGCGTTCGAGGTCCAAGGTCGCGATCAGGTTGTAGAGCATGCGCCCCATCACGCGGCACAGCGCGTCGGTCGTCGCCAGCGCCTGCGGCTCCCCACGCGCCGTGGCTGCGAACAGCTGGGCAGCAGGCTGGCCGAAACGCCGCGCGATCGCATTGCCAGCAGCCAGCCCTTCGACGTCGCCGACGTTGCCGCAGCCGCACAGCGCGTTGGTGTCGTCGTCGACGACGAAGCTGTGCCCGGCATGCCCCGCATTGCCGTTCTTGCCGCGCAGTACGCGACCTTCGACGCACAGCCCGACACCGACACCGGTGCTCCATGTGACATAGGCGCAGTGGTCGCTTCCCTGGAGCGCCCCCCAGCGCCGCTCGGCTTCGAGCGCGGCGACGGCGTCGTTCTCGACACGGACGTGGGCGAAGCGGCGGGCCAGCGGCGCCTCCAGCAGCGCGGTCATCCACTGGTTGGGCAAGCCGCGCGCCGGTCCGGCGATGCCGCCGCAGATGTTGGGGGTGGCGAGTTCCACCAGGCCGTCGCGCAGCTCGAACGGCCCTGCGGACGACACGCCGACGCGTTCGATCGTGGCGCTGTCGATGTGCTGCTCGGCGCAGATCTCATCGACGAGCCGCATGATCTGCACCGCAACTGCATCGTTGTCGCCGGTCTTGGCGGTCGGCTCGCTGCGGCGGCCGATCAGCGGCGACGCGCTGTCGGCGGAAAGGCTCACGGCCACCTTGGTGCCGCCGATATCGACGCAGGCTCTCATCCGGTCAGATCCATCGTGCAATCAGTGCCGCGATCATGCTGAGCACGACCGTGCTCGCGATCGGCAGCTGCCACTCACGCCCGAAGGCTCGGAACTCGAAATCGCCCGGCAGCCGCCCGAAGCCGAAGCGCCGCAGCCAGGCGGTGAGCCCGCTCATCAGCACCAGCGCCAGGACAACGACGATCAGCCAGCGAATCATGGGTGGAGTTTAGGCCGCAAGAATGGCCAGCGCCTGTCGGTGAAGTTCGGGCGTTGCGGCCGCGACGACGCGCGCGTTGGCCTCCAGGCCGAGCGGACGCCCTTCCCAGTCCGTAACGACGCCGCCGGCGGCCTCGATCAGACCGGCCGGGCCGAGGTAGTCATAGGGCTGCAGGCCGGTCTCGACCACCAGGTCGATCGTGCCGCCGGCCAGTTGGGCGTATCCGTAGCAGTCGCCGCCGAAACGGCGCATCGCGCATCGGCGGCTCAGCCGGTCGAAGGCCTGCCAGTCGGCTGCGTTGAAGATGTCCGGCGACGTGGTGACGATGCGCGCCTCGGCGATCGTCTTGCAGTCCCGCACGTGCACGGGCTGCCCGTTGCGTTGCGCCCCGATGCCGGCCTGGCCGATCCAGCGCTCGCCGAGCACCGGCATGTCGACCATGCCCAGCTCGACGCGGCCGCCGCGCACCAGCGCGATCAGCGTGCCCCAAAGCGGCGAGCCGGTGATGAAGCTGCGCGTGCCGTCGATAGGGTCGAGGACCCAGATGCGCTCGGCATCGACGCGCTCCTCGCCATGCTCCTCGCCGAAGATGCCGTCGGCAGGGCGCTCGGCGGCGAGGATCTCGCGCATCGCCGTCTCGGCAGCGCGGTCGGCCTGGGTGACCGGGCTTTCGTCGGCCTTGGCAATGATGTCGAGCGGGGTGCGAAAGAGGCGCAGCGAATGTGCTGCCGCGGCGCCAGCCAGCGCGTGGGCGACACGCAGGTCTTCTTCGGGCGAAAAGTGGAAGCTCATGGGGAGGGATTAGAACTCACCCCCCAAGGCTCGCTCACGCACTAGCGTTGTTGGCCCCAACGCCGGACGGTCAGGCGCTCCAGGGTGGCAAACCCCAGGTTCTCGACCAGGAGACCGATCAGCACGACCATCGCCAGGCCGGCGAACACGCGATCTGTATAGAGCTCGTTGCGGTTCTGGAAGATGTACCAGCCCAGCCCGCCCTGCCCGGACGACGCGCCGAACACCAGTTCGGCCGCAATCAGCGTGCGCCAGGCGAAGGCCCAGCCGATCTTTAGCCCCGACAGGATCGACGGCAGCGCGGCCGGCACGAGGATCTGCAGCACGTAGCGCAGCCCCTTCAGGCCGTAGTTGCGGCCGGCCATGCGCAAGGTCTCCGGCACGCCCTGGAAGCCAGCGTAGGTATTGAGCGCCAGCGGCCACAGCACCGAATGGATCAACACGAACACCAGGCTGCCGCGGCCCAGGCCGAACCACAGCAGCGCCAATGGCAGCAGCGCGATGGCCGGAAGTGGGTTGAACATCGAGGTGAGGGTGTCCAGCAGGTCGCGTCCGATACGCGTCGACACCGCGAGCGTGGTCAGCGCGAAGGCCAGCACCACGCCAGCCACGTAGCCTTGCACCAGCACGACCAGCGAGATGCGGACCTTGTCGATCAACTCGCCGCTGGCCAGTCCCTGGACCAGCGCCTGCACGGTGGCGGTGAAGGTGGGCAGCAGAAGATCGTTGTCCTGCCAGCGCGCGGCAAGCTCCCAGAGCGCCGCGAGCACGCAGAGGATCAGCCCCTTGCGCAGCCAGCCCTGCGACCACAGGCGCGACGCGGCCGGCAGCGGCCGTTCGACGGCCACTGCGGTGAAGGGCTCGAGCGGCAGCTCGTATTCGGGCCGGATGGGGGGATTGGCGCTCGTCATGCGGCCACCGCCTCGTCGAACAGCAGGCGGTGGATGCGCTGCGCCGTCGCCTGGAAGTCGCCCGCGCCCAGGCTGTCCTGGGTGAAGCCGTGGCTGTTGATCTCGGCTCGCATGCGGCCCGGATGCGGCGACAACAGCGCCACGCGGTTGCCGACCACCAGCGCCTCCTCGATCGAGTGCGTTACGAACAACAGGGTGAAGCGCACTTCCTCCCACAGCGCAAGCAACTCCTCCTGCATCTTGCGGCGGGTGAGCGCGTCGAGAGCGGCAAAAGGTTCGTCCATCAGCAGCACGCGCGGCTGCATCGCCAGCGCACGCGCAATGGCCACGCGCTGCTTCATGCCCCCTGAGAGCTGGTGCGGATGCACGTCGGCAGACTTGGCGAGGCCGACCTTGTCGAGGTAGTGCATGGCACGTTCCCCGGCTTCCTTCCGGCCGAGCGTGCCGGATGCCCGCAGCGGGAAGATCACGTTCTCGCGGACGGTCTTCCAAGGCGGCAACTGGTCGAACTCCTGGAACACCACGATGCGGTCCGGGCCCGGCTGCGTCACGCGCCGGCCGTCGAGCCGGATCTCACCTTCCACCGGCGGGATGAAGCCAGCGACGGCTTTCAGCAGCGTGGACTTGCCGCAGCCCGAGGGGCCGAGCAGCACGAAGCGGTCTGCCTCGTGCACATCGAAGCTCACGCGGTGCGTGGCCCGGACCAGCCGTTCGGGAGTGCGGTATTCGAGACTGACGCCATCCACCCGCAGCAACGGGTCGAGCCGGCCGTGCAGCCCGGAAGACGCCGACCGGACGGATGCCGGATGGCGCGACGGCGTGTCCGCGAAAGTCCGGCGCAGGGTGATTCCCGCCGAGGTCGACGACGAGGCCACGCTCAGTTTCCCGTCGTGTTCTGGGCGTCGTCGAAGAAGTAGTCCTTCACCGAGGCCGGCTTGTTCTTGATGGCACCCACCCGGTGCATGAATTCGGCCAGCACGTAGGTGTTCTGCGGCGTGGTCTTGAACTGCACTTCGGGGTTCTTGATGATCTTCAGCAGCAGGTCGCGGTCGATCTTCGCGTTGCCGACCTTGAGATAGATGTCTGCGGCCTTCTCCGGATTCGCTGTGACGAATTCCGCGGCCTCGTTGAGCGCGTCGAGGAAGGCGCGGTAGGTCTTCGGGTTCTCGTTGCGGAATTTCTCGGTGGCGTAAAGCACCGTGGCCGAGGCCGGGCCGCCCAGCACCTGGTAGGAGTTGAGCACGATGTGCGCGTTCGGATTGCCCGCCAGCTCCTGCTCCTGGAACGGCGGGTTGCCGAAGTGCGCGCTGATCTCGGTGCCGCCCTTGATGATGGCCGCCGCGGCGTCCGGATGCGGCACGGCCACGCTGATCTTGTCGAGCTTGTTGAACTCCTTGTCGCCCCAGAGCTTGGCGGAGGCCAGTTGCAGCACGCGCGACTGCACCGAGACACCGACGGCCGGCAGGGCAATGCGGTCCTTGTCGGTGAAGTCCGCCAGCGTCTTCACGCTCGGGTTGTTGCTGACCAAGTAATACGGGAAGTTGCCGAGCGACGCCACGCCGCGCACGTTCTGCTTGCCGTGGGTGCGATCCCACAGCGTCAGCAGTGGCCCGACGCCGGCGCCCGCGATCTCGATGTTGCCCGAGAGCAGCGCATCGTTGACCGCTGACCCGCCCGAGAGCTTGACCCACTCGACCTTGGCGTCGACGCCCGCTGCCTTGGCGTGCTTCTCGATGAGCTTCTGCTCCTGCGCGACGTTCAGCAAGAGATAGACGATGCCGAACTGCTCGGCGATGCGGATGCGGCCTTCGGCGTGCGCTGCGATGCTGCCGAGGGTCAACCCGATGCCTGCAATGAGTGCGGCAGTGTTGCGTGTGAAACGGTTCATGGTTTTTCTTGTTGCGTATTGCTTCTTGGGATGAGTCCCGATCAGAACGGCGTGTCGCCTTCGATCGTGGTGCGGTAGAGCTTGCGGCGGAGTTCGTCGGGCGTGCCGGCCGCCAGGTGCATCAGCGAACGGTTGTCCCAGAACACCAGGTCGTGCGGCGCCCAGTGGTGGCGGTACACGAACTCGGGCTTCACGCTGTGCGCGAACAGTTCGGCGAGCAGCGCATCGCTCTCGTCCTGCGGCAAGCCGACGATGCGCGTCGTGAAATGCTCGCTGACGAACAGCGCCTTGCGGCCCGTTTCCGGATGCGTACGCACCACCGGCTGGATGGCGGGCGCAACCTGGTCGATCTGCGCCTGCGAGAGCTTGGGCCGCCACGGGTTCTTCGAACGCAGTTCCTCGTACTTGGCGAGATAGCTGTGCTCCGCCTTCAGAGGCAGAACGCGCTTCTGCAAGTCGGGGCTGAGCGCCTCCCACGCAAGATGCTGGTCGGCGAAGAGCGTGTCGCCACCCTGGCTCGGCAGTTCCTGCGCGTGCAGCAGCGAGCCGAGGCTGGGCCTGGGCTTGTACGAGATGTCGGAGTGCCAGTACACGCCCGCGTCGCCCAGGCCGATGGGTTCGCCGTTCTCCTTGATGTTCGAGACGATCAGGATCTCGGGATGCCCCTTGAGTTGGAACTGGTGGAGCACGTGGATTTCGAGTGCGCCGAATCGGCGGCTGAACGCGATATGGTCCGCGGGCGTGACCTGCTGGTCGCGGAACACGACCACGTGATGGTCGAGGTGCGCGCGGTGGATGCGCGCGAAATCCACATCGTTGATCGGCTTCGAGATGTCGAGGCCGACGATTTCGGCCCCCACCGGCGCGTCGAAACGGCGCACTTCGAAATGCTGCGCCGGCGCGTTGCGCGTACCGGCGTCAGAAGAGAGAACAGCAGTCATCCAAACAATCCATCGTGGAGCCCGCCCATCCGGATGAAGGGCAGCGAGCCGGCCACTTTAGGAGCCGGCCCGTTGATTTCCAACGAATTGTTTGTTGCTAGCTTATTCGGGCGGCTCCGCAGCCTCCGGGCCTTACAACGTGTGCATGCGGTCGCCCTCGGCGAACCCGATCGCGTCCCAGGGCTCGCCCGCCACGAAGCCGATCACCTTGAACAGTTCGCCCATCTCGTGCTCATGGATCAGCCGCGCCGCCAGCGTGCGCTCGGCGAGCGTGGCCTGTTCCAGCAACGGAAGGATGCCGGCATTGAGCAGGAACCTCGCCTGACTGCAGTAGCCCAGCACTTCGAGGCCGGCGTCCTGGCCCGCCACGGCCACGCCGGTGAAGTTCACGTGCGCGGTGATGTCCTTCTGGCCAACGTCAGCCAGCGGATCAGGGTCGGCCAGATGACCGCGATGGCACATCACCGTGCCCATGTGGCGCTGCGGGTGGTAGTACTCGGACTCGGGAAAACCGTAGTCGATGAAGAAGGCCGCGCCCTGTTTCATGCGATCGGCCAGGGTGGCGATGAAGGCCTCGGCCTGCGGGTGGATCTCGCTCAGGTAGTCGTGCGCGCCCTGGACTTCGACCGGCGGGCGCAACTCGGTGGGGCGGTCTTCCCACACAAGACCATCGCCGTGCCGCACCACGCCGCGCTCGAACCATTCGCCCTTTGTGCGCACCAGCAGTTGCACCGGCATCGCATCGAGCACTTCGTTGCCAACCACCACGCCGCGGAGGGTTTCGGGCAGTTCGGACAGCCATTCGACCTTGCCGGAATGCTTTGCCAATGTCTGCTGCTGGCGCTCGCGCAGCGTGCCGGAGAGGTCGACGATGCGGTAGCGCGCCACGCGGTCGCCCAGCGCGTCGAGCAACTGGAGGGCGAGCGCGCCCGATCCGGCGCCGAATTCCCAGACTTCGTCCGTTCCAGTCTTGTCGAGGGCCTCCGCCACCTGGATCGCCAGGGTCCGGCCGAACAGCGGCGTGAGTTCTGGCGCGGTCACGAAGTCGCTGCCGGAGTCCGGCATCTGGCCGAACTTGCGGCTCGTGTTGGCGTAGTAGCCCAGTCCCGGTGCGTAGAGAGCCATGGCCATGAAGCGGTCGAAAGGCAGCCAGCCACCGGCGCGCTGCAGCGCGGCATCGATAATCCGGGTCAAAGGGGTGGCGCGATCGGCGCCCTGCTCCAGGTTCATACGGGAAATCTATCAGGATGGCTGAATCAACCCCACGCCACGGCGTGCTCGTGACGGGCGGCGGCCAGCGGCTCGGCGCCGCTGTCTGCGAGGCTTTCGCGCGCGCGGGCTGGCGGGTGTGGTGCCAATACCGCGAATCGCGGGATCAGGCGCAGGCATTGTGCGCGCGCCTGCGCGATGAAGGCCATGACGCCACGGCTGTCGAAGCCGACATCGGCGCCGAAGACAACCGGTGCGCGCTGGTCGAGCATGCGTCGGCCGATGGCCCGCTGGCGTGCATCGTCAACAACGCCTCGGCCTTCGAGCCCGACACCGGACTGGACTTCGAGGCCGACGCGGCCATGCGCCAGATCGGCGTGAACCTGCTCGCCCCGCTCTCCTTCGCGCGGCTGCTGGCCCGAAGCGCGAAAGCGGGCGACGGCGTCGACCGGTCGGCCATCCACGTGCTCGATCAGAAGGTCTACAACCTCAACCCCGACTACTTCTCCTACACCGTGTCCAAGCTGGCGCTGGAGCGCGCCATCGCCCTGCAGGCCCAGTCGCTGGCGCCGGCGGTGCGCGTGTGCGGCGTAGCGCCGGGCATCCTCTACAGAAGCGGACCTCAGACCGAGGACAATTTCGCGAGGGCCTCGCGCGCTAACCTGATGCGTCGGCCCATCGATCCGGCCGACGTCGCCAGGACCTGCGTCTTCCTTGCCGGCACGCCCAGCGTGACCGGCACCACCCTTTGCGTCGACAACGGCCAGCACCTCGTGCCGCTGCCGCGCGACATCATGTTCGTCGTCGACGACCTGCTGAAAGCCTCTCCCCCATGACCACTGCCGCTCTCGACCCCTTGCTGCTCTCCTGCCGGCGCGTTTTCCTGCGCGACTACGAGGTCTGGATCAACATCGGCGTGCATGAGTTCGAGAAGCGCGCCGAGCAGCGCGTGATCATCAACGTCGACCTCTACGTGCCGCTCGACGTCTCGACGCCGAAGTCGGACGAGCTCGACGAAGTGGTGGACTACGACTTCATCCGCCGCACCGTCGCCACGCGCCTGAGCAAGGGCCACATCCACTTGCAGGAAACGCTGTGCGACGACATCCTCACGCAGGTGCTGGCGCATCCCAAGGTGCAGGCCGCCCGCGTGTCGACCGCCAAACCCGACGTCTACCCCGACTGCGACGCAGTAGGCGTTGAAGTCTTTCGGAGCAAGTGAAATGAGTGCCGTATGGATCGACGAGACGCCCTCGTCCACCAACAACCTGAAGATCGAACGCGAGACCCACAAGCTCGAGAAGCGGCTGTGCCGCGAAGTGGGCCGCGCCATCGTCGACTACAACATGATCGAGGAAGGCGACAAGGTCATGGTGTGCGTCTCGGGGGGCAAGGACAGCTATGGACTGCTCGACATCCTGCTCAAGCTGCGGGCCCGTGCGCCGATCCACTTCGACATCGTCGCGGTCAACCTCGACCAGAAGCAGCCCGGTTTTCCGGAGGACGTGCTGCCGGGCTACCTCACGGCGTTGGGCGTGCCCTTTCACATCGAGGAGCAGGACACCTACTCGATCGTCAAGCGCGTCATTCCGGAAGGCAAGACCACCTGCGGGCTGTGCAGCCGCCTGCGGCGCGGCATCCTGTACCGCGTGGCGGACGAACTCGGCGCCACCAAGGTCGCGCTGGGCCATCACCGCGACGACATGCTGCAGACCTTCTTCCTCAACATGTTCTTCGCGGCCAAGCTCAAGTCGATGCCGCCCAAGCTGGTGAGCGACGACGGCAAGCACATCGTGATCCGTCCGCTCGCCTACGTGGCCGAGAAGGACCTGATCCGCTGGGCGCAGCACCGAGAATTCCCGATCATCCCGTGCACCCTCTGCGGCAGCCAGGAGAACCTGCAGCGCAAGCAGGTCGGCGAGATGCTGCGCGAATGGGACCGCAAGTTCCCGGGCCGCATCGAGAACATGTTCAGCGCGCTGCAGAACGTCGTGCCCTCGCACCTGCTGGACGGAACATCGTTCGACTTCAAGGGTCTGAAGGCGACGGGCATCGCCGATGCCGACGGGGACAAGGCCTTCGACGCACCCGAATTCCCGACGGCGCCTTCGCCACTGCGCATCGTCCAACTCTGACGCCATGAGGATCCTGCTCGCCGCCCTTGCGCTGACCGCCAGCCTCACCGGCTGTGCGACGCGCTGGGTCGTCGACAGCGACGTCCGGACCTTCTCGAAGATCGAGACGGTCCCGGCCGCCTCGACCTACCGCTTCGAGCGCCTGCCTTCGCAGCAGTACGAGGAGGCGGCGCAACTGCAACTGGAGGCGATGGCGACCGCCGCTCTCGAAGGCGTGGGCCTGCGCCGCGACGACGCGGACCCGCGCTACAGCGCACTGATCGGTGCGCGCGTGACCACCGAACTGTCGCCCTGGGCCGATCCATGGTTGTATGGCGGCGGCCCGTGGTGGGGACCCGGCCCGCGCTTCGGCGGTGCTTGGGGCTACGGCCGGGGCTGGGGTGGCTGGGGCGGCCCGGGCTGGTATGGAGGTGGCTGGTGGGGGCCCGCTTTCCCGCCCCCCTCTCCCTGGTACGCACGCGAGGTCAGCATCGTGCTGCGTGAACTGCCTTCCAACCGCGTGGTGTACGAGACCCATGCGCGCAACGACGGTCCCTATACCGCGAGCGAGGCCGTCCTGCCCGTCATGTTCCAGGCTGCCCTGCAGGGCTTTCCAAATCCTCCCAAGGGCGAACGCCGCGTCAACATCGAGATCCCCACGGCGAAGAACTGAGGGATTAAGGGTTCCCCCTAGAATCCTTTCGGATGGAGCCCACCCGACTCATCGCCGTTCGCCACGGCGAGACCGCCTGGAACGTCGACAGCCGCATCCAGGGCCAGATCGACATCGCGCTCAACGACACCGGCCTGTGGCAGGCCCGGCGCGTTGCGCAGGCGCTCGTGGAGGACCCCATCGCGGCCATCTACGCCAGCGACCTCGCCCGGGCGCGGCAGACGGCGCTCGAGATCGCCCAGTCACATGGCATCGAAGTAGCGTTCGACACGGGTTTGCGCGAACGATCGTTCGGCCTCTTCGAAGGCCGCACCTTCGCCGACATCGACGCCGCCTTGCCGGATCAGGCACGCCTCTGGCGGACCCGCGATCCAGAATTCGCCCCCGAAGGGGGTGAGTCTCTGCTCACTTTTCGTGAACGAGTGACGAGTACCGCGGCGCGGCTTGCGGCGCGGCATCCGGGCGAACTCGTGGTCCTGGTGGCACACGGCGGCGTGATGGACGTCCTCTATCGCGCTGCAACAAGACAGGAACTGCAGGCACCACGCACCTGGCACCTCGGTAATGCAGCCATCAACCGCCTGCTGTGGACACCGCAAGGCTTTACGCTGGTCGGTTGGGCCGACACCGCCCACCTTCAGGGCGACGGGACGCTGGACGAAGCGACCGCCTGAACTGCGTTCTCTTCGTTTCCGCAGTGCAACAAACGATTGACGTCAGTCGTTTGTACTCATTTTGTAAAAATGAGCGCAGAATCGTATCTACACGAAGCATCTCCAGGCGGGAAACGCAACCAAGTGCGTCGAATGTTGCAAAGCATCCAAACGACATAGGCTGGCCGACATGGCTTTCGTCCGGTGGCGCGAGGGGGTTCTAGAGGGCAATATGGAGCCTCGGTCAAAAATGAGCGCTTTGTGACTACTCTTCGGCGCTGATACATCTTTCGCCGAAAAGACGTAACGGTTGAAACAGCAGGGGTTACCTGAAGGGCATCGGACCATTCATTCGCGGAGTCAGCAGTTCATGGAACAACAGCCTCTTTCCCCACCATCGTCCGAGGCGGCGGTGCTCTCGCTCATCGACTTGTTCGTGCGTCCGTCCGGCAGCCAGACCCAGGCTCGCCAAACAGGCAGCGCCGCGCTGTCCCCGGACCTCGGCGCGAGGTGGGCGGACCTGGTTCAAGCATCCCGATTCCTTCCGGACACGCTTTTCGCCGCGGCCTGGTGCCTCCTGCAGTCGCGTTGGCTAGGTTCCGCGATCGTCGAACTTGGGGAGTTCCTCGGCGAAGCGCCTGCCCGCACGGTGAGCGTCGCGATCCGTTGCGACGATACGGCCACGGCGGGCCACTGGCTCTCGGAGGTCGATCAGGCCCGTCGCAGTGCGTCCGCCGCCGTCCCGGCGGCCGAGGCACAGCCCTTTGCCTTGTGGCTTCGCGATGGCGCGCCCGCAGCCAGCGGCGAAGGCCCCCTGCTTCAGTGGCGCACCACTTGGGCCGGCCAATCCGCCGCACTCCACCTGACCGCCGCCGCCGCAGTCCTCGAAAGCACAGCCGCCGAAAGCCTGCTGGCAGCACTGATAGATACAGCATCCGATCTGCTGGAGCGGCCCACGGCCACCCTGCGCGAAATCCGGACCCTGACGGCACCTGACCGGCAGCAGCAACTGGATGTCTGGAACACCCCACCGTCCCCCTACGATCCGACGCTGACGGTTCACGCGATGTTCGACCGCCAGGTCGCGGCCCGCGAAGACGCCATCGCCCTGATCGGCGAGGATGGTCTCCTGAGCTACCGCGAACTGGCGGACCGGGCCGAGCGCATGGCACGCAGGCTGCAGGCGCGGGGCGTCCGCGCCGGAGACACTGTGGGCGTGATGCTCGACCGATCGAGCGCAGCCGTGGTCGCGCTGCTCGGCATCCTGAAGGCCGGCGCGGTCTACGTTCCGGTGCAGCCGGACTTTCCGGCCGAACGCATCGCGTTCATGCTGACGCATTCCGATGTCGGGCTGGTCGTGACCCAAACCGCGCATCGACAACTCGTGCCCACCGGACGGGCGCTGCTGTCGATCGACGAGGCCATGGACGACGACGCCTCGCTGCCGCCGCTCGCGCCCGCGCCGGCAGGCGGCGAATCGGTGGCCTACGTGATGTACACCTCGGGCTCGACCGGCACGCCGAAGGGCATCGAGATCTGCCACCGCTCGATCCTTCGTCTCGTGGTCGATGCCCGCTACGTCGAACTCCCGCCCGGCGAAGCCATGCTGCACGCCGCGCCACTGGGCTTCGATGCCTCCACGCTCGAGATCTGGGGCCCTTTGCTGAATGGTGGCATCTGCGTGGTCCATGACGAGCAGGTGCCCACCGGCGCCGGACTGGCGCGCACCATCGCACAGCATTCGGTCAAGACCGCCTGGCTCACGGCCGCGCTCTTCAACGCGGTGGTGGATGACGATCCCGCGCAACTGGTCGGCCTGCGCCAGTTGCTCACCGGCGGCGAGGCGCTGTCGGTGCCGCATGTGCGGCGCGCAATGGCCGCCCTGCCCGGCCTCACGCTGATCAACGGCTACGGGCCGACCGAATGCACGACCTTCGCGGCCACGCACCGCATTCCGCGCGACTTGCCGGCCGACGCTCGCTCGGTGCCGATCGGACTGCCCATCAACGAGACCGCGCTGCGCGTGCTGAGTCCGACGATGGCGATGCTGCCCGCCGGTCTCGTCGGCGAACTCTGCATCGGCGGACGCGGCCTGGCGCGTGGCTATCTGCAGCGGCCCGACCTGAGCGCGGAGCGGTTCATCCGTGATCCGTTCGGCGGGCCTGACGACCGCCTCTACCGGACCGGCGACCAGGCGCGATGGCTTCCCGACGGCACCATCGAGTACATCGGCCGCATCGACGGGCAGGTCAAGATCCGTGGCCATCGGATCGAGACCGGCGAAGTCGAGGCCGCACTGCTCGCGCACTCTGGCATCAAGTCCTGCGCGGTGATCGCACGTGCCGACGCGGCTGGCCGCCTTCGCCTGGTGGCTTACCTGGTGGCCCGCGGCGCCGAGGTGCCGTGGACGGCCCTGCGCCAACACCTCGCCGAGCGCCTGCCCGAAGCAATGCTGCCCGCGGCGCAGGTCTGGCTCGAACAACTGCCGGTCACGACCAACGGCAAGCTCGATCGCCGTGCGCTGCCCGAACCCCCGAGGCAACGGCCGGAACTCGCGCAGACCTTCGAAGAACCGCGCGACGACGCCGAACGCAGGGTGTGCGCGGCCTTCGCACGCGCCCTGGGTATCGACCAGGTCGGCCGCAACGACAACTTCTTCGACCTCGGCGGCGATTCGCTGCTGGTGCTCAAGGTGTTGAAGGATCTGCAGAGCGGCAGCGAACGCCGTCTCTCGACCAATCTGTTCTTTCGCCAGCCCACGCCCGCGGCCCTGGCCGCCGGGATGCAGGACAACGAGGCGGCCGCGCCGCAGCGCGAGGCCACCAGGCCAGTGCCGCAAGCGACGCACGGCATGGAACCGGTCGCGCTGATCGCCATGGCCGGCCGCTTCCCGGGTGCCGCGGACGTCGAGCAGTTCTGGGACAACCTGATGGCGGGCCGCGAATCGATCACTTTCTTCGACGATGCGACGCTGGACGCCGGCGTCAGCGCCGCTTTGCGGGCCGACCCCGCCTACGTGCGCGCACGCGGCGTGATCGACGACATCGAGCAGTTCGACGCAGCCTTCTTCGGCATCAACCCGAAGGAAGCGGAACTGATGGACCCGCAGCACCGCGTGTTCCTCGAGATCTGCTGGGAATGCCTCGAGCGCGGTGGCTACGTGCCCGATCAGGCGCCCGGCCCGGTGGGCGTGTACGGCGGCATGTACAACGCGACCTACTTCCAGCGCCACGTGACGGCGCACCCGGACCTGATCGACATGGTCGGTGAGTTCCAGGTGATGCTCGGCAACGAGAAGGACTACATCACGACCCGCGTGGCGAACAAGCTCAGCCTGACCGGCCCGGCCGTGAGCGTGCACACCGCGTGCTCGACCTCGCTGGTGGCAGTGGCGCAAGCCTTCCATGCGCTGCGCACCGGCCAGTGCAGGATGGCGCTGGCGGGCGGCGCATCGGTCACCTGCCCGCCACGCAGCGGCTACCTCTACAACGAAGGCTCGATGCTGTCGCCCGACGGCCATACGCGCAGTTTCGACGCCAAGGCGAAGGGAACGGTCTTCAGCGACGGCGCGACGGTCGTGCTGCTCAAGCGGCTGTCCGACGCGATCGCCGACGGCGACACCATCTATGCCGTGCTGCGCGGTGCGGCGATCAACAACGACGGCGGCGCCAAGGCCAGCTTCACGGCGCCGAGCGTGGACGGACAGGCCGCAGTGATCGAGGCCGCGCTGGCATCGGCGGGCGTCGAGGCCCGGAGCATTTCCTACGTCGAAACCCACGGCACGGCGACGCCGATGGGCGACCCGATCGAAGTCGAAGGCCTCACGCGGGCCTACGCGGCGCACACTGCAGATACCGGCTTCTGCACCATCGGATCACTGAAGAGCAACGTCGGCCACATGGTCACGGCCGCCGGCGCCGCCGGGCTCATGAAGGCCGCGCTCTCGATGCATGCGGAGGCGATTCCCGCGAGCCTGCACTACGAGTCGCCGAACCCGGCCATCGATTTCGACACCTCGCCCTTCCGGGTGAACGACCAGCTGCGCCCGTGGCCGCGCGAAGCAACGCCGCGCCGCGCGGGTGTGAGCAGCTTCGGCGTGGGTGGCACGAACGCGCACGTGATCATCGAGGAAGCGCCGCTGCGCGTGCCCTCCGATGCCGCGACGGGTCCACAGTTGCTGACCCTTTCCGCCCGGTCGCCCGCAGCGCTCGCCGCGGCGGCGACCCGCCTGGCCGATCACCTCGACACGCATCGCGATGCCGCGCTGGCCGACGTCGCCCACACGCTGCGTGTCGGTCGCAAGCAGTTCGCGCATCGCGCCTGCGTGGTCGCCGAGTCTTTCGATGAAGCCGTCGCGGCATTGCGCACGGCCGACTCGCCCGCTCGCGCCGGTGGCTCGGTCAATGCCTGGGTGCCGAAGCCGGTCTTCATGTTCCCGGGTCAGGGCGCGCAGTACGCCGGCATGGGCCGCGCCCTCTACGCCGGTGACGCCGTCTTCCGCGCTGCCTTCGACGAGTGCCTGAAGGCCTTCGACGACGTGCTGGGCTTCGATCTCCGCGAACGCATGTTCTCGGACGATGCGTCGGCGCTCACCCCCACATCGGTCACGCAGCCGGCCACCTTCGCACTCGAATACGCGCTCGCGCGCCAGCTCATGGCGCTGCGCGTGACGCCGGCCGCCATGATCGGCCACAGCGTGGGCGAATTCGCCGCCGCCGTGCTGGCCGGCGTGATGCGCCTCGAAGACGCCGCGCGGCTCGTGGCACAGCGCGGCGCGCTGATGCAAGCGCTGCCTGCCGGCACGATGCTGTCGGTGCGCCTCGCGGCCGCCGAGCTGCTGCCGCTCCTGCCCGAAGGCATTTCACTGGCCGCCGACAACGGCCCGGCCGTCTGCGTCGCCGCCGGTCCGAGTGATGCGATCGAGAACCTGCGCGCCGCGCTGGAGGCCAAGGGCATCGTCGCGAAGACGCTGCAGACCTCGCACGCCTTCCACTCCGCCATGATGGACGCCGCCGTCGCGCCCTTCGAGGCGCTGGTGCGCCAGACGCCGCTGTCGGTGCCCAGCCTGCCAATCTATTCGACGCTCACGGGCCGCCTGCTGACGGACGAGGAAGCGACCGACCCGCACTACTGGGCCCGGCACTTGCGCGAGACCGTTCGCTTCTCGCCCGCCGTGCGCGAAGTGCTGGGCCAGCTCGCGCATCCGTTCTTCGTCGAGATCGGCCCCCGCAACACGCTCGCAACGCTGGTGCGCCAGCACGCGACCAAGGCGGTGCCCGCACCTGCCGGGTCGCTGTTGCCGGACCCGGCACAGGGCGAGAGCGCCGCATGGCGGCTCGCCGCCGGGCGTCTCTGGGCGCAAGGCGTCGAGATCGACCTCGGCGCCCTCGATCCGCGCGAGCGCAAGCATCGCGTGCGCCTGCCCACCTATCCGTTCGAGCGCAAGCGCTTCTGGGTCGAGATGGCAACGGCTTCCGCCGCGCCAGTCGTGCCGGTTGCACCTGTCGCTCTTGCCCCTTCTTCAGACCTTTCCGCCCTTTCAGCCCCTCCTTCCACATCGATTTCGGAGTTGACAATGACTGTCGCTGCTGTCGCCACATCCGCGCCCCCCGCGCGCCGTGCATCCCTCGTCACGCGCCTGCGCGAACTGTTCGAGAACCTCTCGGGTGTCGACATGAGCGACGTCGAGGGCGCAGCGCCCTTCGTCGAGATCGGCCTCGATTCGCTCACGCTCACGCAGGCTGCGCTGCAGGTCAAGAAGAACTTCAAGGTCAACCTCACCTTCCGGCAGCTGATGGAAAGCTATCGCAGCTTCGACGCGCTGGCCGAGTTCCTGGATGCCACGCTGCCACCCGACCCGGCAGCACCCGTGGCCGCAGTGCCAATGGCGGCACCCGCAGCGGCGGCGGCCATGCCTCAACAGGTGGCGGCCATGTCGATCCCTGCGATGCCGGCGATTCAGCCCTCGGCTGGCCTTCCGGCGGGCAACGGCACCCTGATGCAGCAGGTCATCGCGCAACAGATGCAATTGATGCAACAGCAACTCGCATTGCTGTCGGCGGCGCCGACGGTTCCGGTCAGCCCAGCGCTGCCGGCATCGGTGGCGGAGCAACCCACGCCCATGGCCACCGCCGCGGCCACGGCGTCCAATTCCCCCACGCCGGCTGCCGCCGAAGAGCCCGCCGCGCCGCTGCAGAAGTACGACGTCAAGAAAGCCTTCGGCGCCATCGCGCGCATCCACACGCAGAGCAAGGAGCCGACCGAACGGCAGAAGGCGCGCCTGGCGGCCTTCATGCGGCGCTACGTGGAGCGCACGCGCAGCAGCAAGGCCTTCACCGAGCGCAACCGTCCGCACATGGCCGATCCGCGCGTGGTCAACGGCTTCCGTCCCGCGACCAAGGAGATCACCTACCAGATCGTTATCGAGCGCTCCAAGGGCTCACGCCTCTGGGACATCGACGGCAACGAATACGTCGACACGCTGAACGGCTTCGGCATGAACCTCTTCGGCTGGACGCCGGACTTCATCAACGACGCAGTGCGCAAGCAGTTGGACCTGGGCTATGAGATCGGCCCGCAGCATCCGCTCGCGGCCGACGTCACGCAACTTCTGTGCGACCTCACCGGCTTCGACCGCGCAGGCCTGTGCAACACGGGCTCGGAGGCCGTGATGGCCGCGCTGCGCATCGCGCGCACGGTCACCGGCCGCAGCACCGTGGTGCTGTTCACGGGCTCCTACCACGGCACCTTCGACGAAGTGCTGGTGCGCGCAGGGCGCAATGCCAAGGGCATGTCGGCGGCGCCGGGCGTGCTGCAAGGGATGTTCGGCGACGTCCGCGTGCTCGACTACGGCACGCCGGAAGCGCTGGAGTTCATCCGCGCCAATGCCGACGACCTGGCCGCCGTACTGGTCGAGCCGGTGCAGAGCCGCCGGCCCGACTTCCAGCCGCGCGAGTTCCTGCGCGAGGTGCGGGCCATCACGGAGAAGTCCGAAACCTGCCTGATCTTCGACGAGGTCATCACCGGCTTCCGCTGCGACCTGGGCGGCGCGCAGGCCGTGTTCGGCATCCGCGCCGACCTCGCGACCTACGGCAAGGTGCTCGGTGGTGGCTTCCCGGTCGGCGTGATCGCCGGCAAGCGCACCTACATGGACGCGCTCGATGGCGGCCCCTGGCAGTACGGCGACGACTCGGTGCCCACCGTGGGCGTGACCTACTTCGCCGGCACTTTCGTTCGGCACCCGCTGGCGCTCGCCGCATCCAAGGCCGCGCTCGAACACCTGAAGCAGGACAACAACAAGCTGCAGACCCAGCTGAACCTGCACACCGCGGCCATGGCCGACGAACTCTCGGCCTTCTGCCGCGAGGTCGGCGCGCCTCTCGAGATTCGCTACTTCTCATCGCTGTGGCGCGTGAGCTGGCTGGAAGACCACCCGCTGCAGGACTTGCTGTTCGCCATGATGCGCAGCCGCGGCGTGCACATCCTGGACAACTTCCCCTGCTTCATGACGACCGCGCACACGCAGCAGGACATCGCGACCATCAAGTCCGCCTTCAAGGAATCGATCGCCGAGATGCAGGAGGCCGAACTGCTGCCGCGCCGTGCGGCGCCGAAGCCGGCCTTCGACCCGTCCAACCCGCCCGTGCCCAACGCGCGTCTCGGCCGTGACAAGGACGGCCAGCCCGCATGGTTCGTTCCCGATCCGACCGCCCAAGGCAAATTCATGAAGTTCCAAGCATGACCACAGCCGTCCTCACCCCCTCCGACGACAGCGCCGTGGACGAGTTCGACCCGTTCGCCGTGGGCCTGATCGAGCGCATCGTCGCGACGACCGAAGCGCAGCGCGAAGTCTGGCTCGGCGACCGGCTGAGCCCCCAGGCATCGCTGGCCTACAACGAGTCGATGCGGCTTCGCCTCAAGGGCCTGCTGGACACGCCCGCGCTGGGCGCGGCACTCGACCAGCTGATCGCACGCCATGAATCCCTGCGCTCGACGATCTCGCCCGACGGCACCCAGTTGCTGATCGGCGAGGCCGCTCCGGTGCAGATGGGCCAGCATGACCTGCGACACCTCGACGCGGCCGCGCAGCAGCGCCGGCTGGAGGAAGACGGGCTTGCCGCCGTGCAGGACCCCTTCCTGCTGGAGAAAGGCCCGTTGTTCCGGGCCGCGCTGTATCAGCTCTCTCCGACCGACCATGTGCTCGTGATGACCGCGCACCACGCCATCTGCGACGGCTGGTCGTGGGGCGTCATCAGCGAGGACCTCGGCGCGCTCTATGCGGAGCAGACCGGCGCCGGCCCGGCGCTCGAACCGGCCGCGCGCTACTCCGACTACGCCACGTGGGAGGCCGAGGAAGCGTCGAGCCCCGACATGCAGACGCACATCGACTACTGGCTCTCGCGCTATGCCGGGGGCAGCCTGCCGGTGCTGGAACTGCCGCTCGACCGCCCAAGGCCTGCCGTTCGGACCTTCAGCTCCTACCGCATCGACCACGTGCTGGACCAGTCCCTGATCGACGGGCTGCGCAAGGTCGGCTCGGGAACGGGCACCAGTCTCTTCGCGACGATGTTCAGCGCCTTTGCCGCGACGCTCCACCGGCTGACGGCGCAGGACGATCTGGTGGTCGGCATCGCCGCCGCGGGGCAGATGCCCAGCGACATGCCGGACCTCGTGGGCCACTGCGTGAACCTCCTGCCGATTCGCGTGGCAGTCGACGCGAATGCGCCTTTCGATGCGCTCGCACGCCAATCGGGCAGCGCGCTGCTCGATGCCTTCGAACACCAGACGCTGACCTACGGCTCGCTCCTCAAGAAGCTGCCAGTGCCGCGCGACCCGAGCCGCCTGCCGCTGGTGAACGTGCTGTTCAACGTCGACCGCGATGCGGCGCCCAACGACGGCAACTTCCCGGACCTGAAGGTCGAGCAGAGCACCATTGCGCGCCGCTACGAGAACTTCGAGCTCTTCCTCAACATCACGCCCGTGGTCGGCGGCATGCAGATGGAGGCGCAATACAACGCCGACCTGTACGACGATGCCACTGTGCGCCGCTGGCTGGTCATGTACGAATGCCTGCTGCGCTCCGTGGTGAATGACCCGGCGCAGGCCGTCGGCAAGCTGCAGGTGCTGTCGGCCGACGAGGCGCGTGCGATCACCGCGTTGCAGCCGGCACCGACGCCGATCGAAGGCGATCCGCTGATGCACGCCGGCTTCGTGGCGCATGCGGCCGCGCAGCCCGAGCGGCCGGCCCTGCGCGACGGCGCGCGAAGCATGAGCTACCGCGAACTCGACGTGCGGTCGAATCGCCTGGCGCACGCCTTGCGCGCACGCGGCATGGGCCGCGGCCAGCGCGTCGGCCTGTGCCTGGACCGCGGCACCGACATGTTCGTGGCCCTGCTCGCCGTGCTGAAGAGCGGCGCCGCCTACGTGCCACTGGACCCCGCCTTCCCGCAGGCCCGCCTCGACTATTACGCCGAGGATGCGCGCCTGGGACTGCTGCTGACCGCATCGTCGATCGCCGCCGCACCGGTCAACTGGTGCGCCGATGCGGCCCAGCGCGTGTTCCTGCTCGACCGCGAGACCGCCTGGCTCGACGAGCCGGCAACGCCGCTCGCGGCGGGATCCCAGGACGCGCAGGCCGAGGACACGGCCTACGTGATCTACACCTCCGGCTCCACCGGCAAGCCCAAGGGCGTGTGCGTGCCGCACCGCGCGGTTGCGAACCTGATGCAGACCATGCAGCGCGAGCCCGGCATCACGGCGCAGGACCGCCTGGCCGCCGTGACCACGCTGTCCTTCGACATGGCTGTGCCCGAAGTGATGCTGCCGCTGGCGGCGGGCGCCGAGATCGTCATCGTGCAGCGCGAGGTCGCCATGGACGGCAACCGCCTGCGCGCGCTGCTCGAATCCGAATCCATCACCATCTTGCAGGCCACGCCCGGCATGTGGCGGCTGCTGCTCGATGCGCAATGGTCGGGTGCACGCGGCTTCCGCGCCTGGATCGGCGCCGAGCCGGTGCCAGCGGACCTCTCGCTCGAACTGCTGGATCGCAGCTCCGAGCTGTGGAACTTGTATGGGCCCACCGAGACCACCGTGTGGTCGACGGTCTGGCGCATGGAGCGGCCGCGCATCGCGGCGCGTGGCGTCTCGATCGGCCGCCCGATGGCGAACACCGGCGTCTGGATCCTCGACAACAACCTGCAACCCTGCCCCATCGGCGTGCCGGGCGAGATCTGCATCAGCGGAATGGGCGTCACGCTCGGCTATCTCGATCGCCCCGAGCTGACCGCCGAACGCTTCGTGACCACCGCCATCGACGGCGTGGACACGCTGATCTACCGCAGCGGCGACCGCGGCCGCTGGCGCAACGACGGTCTGCTGGAGCACATGGGACGCTTCGACTTCCAGGTGAAGGTGCGCGGCTACCGCATCGAGCTCGGCGAGATCGAGGCGCGCTGCAACGAGGCACCCGGCGTGGCCCGCAGCGTGGTGGTCACGCGCGAAGACCAGCCCGGCGACGTGCGACTGGTGGCCTACCTCGCGAATTCCCCCGGTGCGACGGTCGACCTCGCGGCGCTGGACCGCCATCTGCGCAGCCGCCTGCCGCAGTACATGGTGCCGCAGCACGTCGTCTCGCTCGACGCCATTCCGCTGCTGCCCAACGGCAAGGTCGACCGCAAGGCCCTGCCCAAGCCGAGCGCGACCCGGCAGGAAACGACGGAACGCGTCTTGCCGCGCAACGAGCGCGAGCGCGTCGTGATGGAAACCATGGAGCGCGTGCTCAACCTGCCCGGGCTCGGCATCCGCGACGACTTCTTCGCGCTGGGGGGACATTCGCTGCTCGCGGCTCGCGTGTCGACGCTGCTGAGCCGCGAGTTCGGCATCACGGTGCCGCTTCGCACTCTGTTCGAAGCCCCGACCGCCGAGCGGCTGGCAGCGGCGATCGACAGCCTGAGCGGCGATGACGCGCCGCGCAGCGAGCCCATTCCGCACATGGCCGGCCGCCGCAGCGCGCCGCTCACGCCGATGCAGGAGCGCATCCGCTTCGTCGAGGAGTTGCACCCGGGCCGCTCGGTCTACAACGCGCCTTCCGCGCACCGGCTCGGCGGGCCGCTGGACGTTCCCAAGTTCAATGCGGCGCTCCGCGAAATCATCCGCCGGCAGGCTTCGCTGCGCACCTCGGTGGGCATCGATCCACAGACCGGCGAGCCGGTGGCGCTGATCGCCGACAGCATCGACTACGAACTGCCTCTGGTCGACCTCGGCAGCCTGCCTGCGGACCAGCGCGAGGACGAGTTGCTCGAACTCATGCAGGAGCTGGCCGACCGCCCGATCGACATCCACAAGGCCCCGCTCTTCCATGCCGCGCTGTACAAGGTCGCGGAAGACGACCATGCTTTTGTCTTCGTGCCGCACCACCTGGTGTGGGATGGCTGGTCCTTCGACATCCTGCAGAGCGAGCTGTCGCAGATCTATGGGGCGCTGGTGCGCGGCGAGCCGCACGGACTGCCCGAGCCCGTCCTGACCCACGGCGACTACGCCGAGTGGTACGCGAACTGGCTGGAACAGCCGGAGCTGGAGACCCAGCTGCAATACTGGAAGAACCGTTTCGCGAATTCGCCGACGCCCAAGGCACCCCAGACGGACATGCCGCGCCGCGCGGGCATGAGCGGCCAAGGCGGCACGCACTGGATCAGCGTCGACAAGGCACTGACCGAGCGCCTGCGCGACGCCGGGCGCGGCCACAACGTCACGCTCAACATGCTGACGCTCGGCGTCTACATCCTGATGATGAGCAGCGTCATCGAGACGCGTTCCATCGTGATCGCGACGCCGGTGCGCGGCCGCGAAGCGCCGGAGACCGAGTCGATCATGGGCTTCTTCAACAACGTGCTGCCGCTGTCCTTCCAGGTCGACGGTTCGCTGCGTTTCGGGGAGTTCATGCGCTACGTCAAGCAGGAGTTGCTGTCAGTCATGAACTACCAGCAGGTGCCCTTCGAGCGCCTGGTGGTCGAGCCCGAGTTCGTCGAGCGCGCCCAGGGCGTGGGGCTCTACCAGGCCCTCTTCTCCTTCCAGGATGCGCGCGAACGGCCGCCGGGCATCGGCGATCTCCAGGACCGTCAGATGCACCTGCTGCAACGCGGCGCGACGGACGACCTCGGCATCTGGCTCATGGACAAGCCGAAGGGGCTGGAAGGCGCGATCACCTACAACGCCGACATCTACCGCCGCGAAACGGGCGCCGCCTTCAAGGAGCGCTTCGTCGAACTGCTGCACCTCGTCGCACAACGGCCGGACGACACACTGGAGGCGCTCTGGACCTCGGGCGACTCGGAAAGCGCCAAGTACCTCCAACGCCTCGCCGCCGGCGACACGCCGCCGCAGCAGGCCGTGTCCGCAGCAGCCCCGATCCAGGAGGAGAAAGGGCCGCCGGCGCTGCTGCTGCCCGAACAGGCCCGGCTTGCGCAGATCTGGGCGAGCGCACTGAACATCGACGTCAACGACATCCGCGCCAACGACAACTTCTTCGACCTCGGCGGCGATTCGCTGCTGGCGATGCGTGTGCTTCGGCAGGCGGAGCAGAGCCTCGGCTTCCGTGTGGAGCCGCGCCGCTACGTGTTCGAAAGCCTGGCGCAACTCGCCTCGACCGCCGCGGGCACCGCCATCGAGGCGACCGCGCAGGCGTCGGAAGAGAGCGGATCGAAGCGCGGCCTGCTGGGCCGCGTGTTCGGGGGCTGGAGCCGCAAGGGCTGAAGAGGGCGACGGCCATGTCCATCGTCCAGATTCCTTCCGTGGCGCACTGCCAGTTGTGGCGTGTGGATCTCGATGTCGTGCCGGGGCCGGAAGCGGCCGCCTGCCTGTCGAACGAAGAATGGGAGCGGGCCCACCGCTTCGTCTTCGCGCGGGACCGCCATCGCTACGTCGCCGCCCACTCGGCGCTGCGCAGCACGCTGTCGGCGCACACCGGTATCCCGGGCGCGTTCCTGGACTTCACGCATGGCGCCTTCGGCAAGCCCACACTGGTCGAGCCGGCCGGCGTGCGCTTCAACCTGAGCCATAGCCAGTCGGTGGGACTGATTGCGATCAGCACGGATGCGGAGGTCGGCGTCGATGTCGAGTTGTTGCGCCACATGCCGGATGCCGAGGCTCTGGCCGACGCGCATTTCACGGAAACGGAGCGGTGTGCATTGGAAGAGTTTCGACCGGACGAGCGTGACCGCGCCTTCCTGCGCTGCTGGACGCGCAAGGAAGCCTGCCTGAAAGCCACGGGGATGGGCCTCAGCGCCGACACCCGCAGCTTCGAGGTGGGCCTGGCCGGCGATGCGCGCGACGTGCAGATCGCCAGCGACGGGAGTCTGGTGCGCCTGGCGCTGAGTTCATTCGATGGCGGGCAGGGAGTGGTGTGCGCGATCGCCCGAGTGGTGGCGGTCGATGCGATTGCGCCGCGCCCCATGATGCAGGAAAGCGAGTTGTACGCATGACCCCGATGCTCTTCGGCCCGGCCTCACGCCAGTTGTTCGGGCTGTTCCATGCCCCCGAACGCGACGGCAGCGTGGCCCTGCTGATCTGCCAACCCTTCGGCCAGGAAGCCATCCGGGCGCACCGGCTGTTCCGCGTGCTGGCCGACCGCCTCGCACGCGGCGGCGTGGCGGTGCTGCGCTTCGACTATTACGGCACCGGCGACTCGCCAGGCGAGGACACCGACGGCGAGCTCGAAGGCTGGCGCCGCGACGTCTGCTCGGCGCACGAGGAATTGCGCCGGCGCGCGGGCTCGCGCCGCATCTTCTGGCTCGGCTCGCGCCTGGGCGCCGCGATGGCAGTGCTGGCGGCCAAGAGCGGCCGCTGCGACCCGTCGCGGCTCGTCCTGTGGGACCCGATCGTCGATGGTGCCCGCTACCTGGACACGCTGCGCGCCGGCCACGTCGACGCGCTCGAACGCTCCTTTTGCGTGCCCGACCCGACGTGGCGCCGCCGCCTCGCGAAAGACCCCGACGCCTTCACCGAAGAACTGTTCGGCTTCGGCATCTCGCCCACCATGCGGCAGCAGCTGCGCGCGCTCGCTCCGCAAACCCTCCAATTGACCGCACTGCACGAAACCGTGATGCTGGCGAACGCGGAAGACCAAGCAGCGCACCAGTGGGCGCAAGCCGAAGCCGCTCGTCACATGCCGGTGAAGATCTCCCAATTCCAGCACCCGCTGATCTGGACCTCGGACCCACACCCCAACAACGCCATGGTCCCGACCGAAGCGCTGCAACGTCTGATGGCAGAAGTTCATGAATGATTGCAAGGAAACCCCGGTCCAGTTCGGCGCCGATGGCTCGCTGATCGGGATCGTCACGACCCCCGGCGAAGGTTCGATGGCGCCGGTCGCCTGCCTCATGCTCAACATGGGCGCGAACCACCACATCGGGCCGCGTCGCATCAACGTGAAGCTGGCGCGCCAGCTCGCCACGCGCGGCATCAGCAGCATCCGCCTGGACCTCTCGGGCCTCGGCGACAGCGGACCGGCCAGCGGCTCGGAGCACTTCCTCACGCAAGCTGTGTACGACCTGCAGGCCGCGATGAGCCTGATCGAGACCATGCTCGGCGTGCGCCGCTTCATCGTGATCGGCCTGTGCTCTGGCGCGACCAACGGCCTCTCCCTCGCGGTCGCGGATGCGCGGGTGGTCGGGCTGCTGATGTTCGACAGCTATTCGTTCCCCGGACGCCGCACCCGCCTGGAACGCATGGTGCGCCGGGCGCTGGCCGCGCCGACCAATCCGGCCTTCATCGGCAAGCTCGGGCGTTGGGTCCAGCGCAAGCTGTCCCCGAGCGCGGCGGCGGCAGCGGCACCCCACATCTTCGACCCCGATCCGCCGGAAGTTACGGCCGCGACCTTCCGCCGGTCGATGTCTCAGGTGGCAGCGCGGAATCTCGCCGTGCTGCTGCTCTATACCGGGACCCTGCACGTCACGGACCGGAACCGCGACCAGCTCGGCCCCTTTGCCAACGAACCCTTCATGCGTCAGTTCGAGTACGAGTTCATCGGCGAGATCGACCACGGCCTGACCTCGATGGCTGCGCAGCAGACCTTCATGAACGTGGTGTGCGACTGGGTGCTGCGTGTGACGCACGGCGGACAGTCCGCATCGCCACAGCAGGCAGCCACCGCGACCGAACGGCCTTCGGCACGCATGCCGCTGGCAGCGCAGGCCTTCGCACGCGACGCTTTACCTTGACGCTCGCCCCCAGTCTTCGCGCACTTCGTGTCGCTTCGCCAACCCCCTGCCGGGGGCAATACGAACGGCCCGGCAAAGCCAGTTCCGCGGTATTCCTGGAACACTGACACCGGCGCGCAGCAGCGGCCCGGCCCGTTCAGGTCGCCGTGCCGGCAGCGGGCTGCGGCAGCTTGTTCTCTCCCGGTAGTTCCTGCATCGGCCCGCTGCCGCTGTAGCGGTCGAGCGCGAGGTAGATCGCCGGCGTGATGTAGAGCGTGATGACCTGCGAGAAGATCAGACCGCCGACCACCGCCACGCCCAGCGGCTGGCGCAGTTCGGCGCCGGCGCCCAGGCCCAGCGCGAGCGGCAGCGCGCCCATCATCGCGGCCAGCGTGGTCATGAGAATCGGGCGGAAGCGCAGCCGGCAAGCCTCGCGGATGGCGTCGATCGGCTTCATGCCCTCGGTGCGCTGCGCTTCGAGGGCGAAGTCGATCATCATGATCGCGTTCTTTTTCACGATGCCGATGAGCAGCAGGATGCCGATGGTCGCGATCAGCGTCAGGTCGAAGCCGAAGAGCTTGAGCGACAGCAGCGCGCCCACCGCAGCCGAGGGCAGGCCGGCCAGGATGGTGAGCGGATGGATGTAGCTCTCATAGAGCACGCCCAGCAGCACGTAAATCACCAGCACCGCCAGCACGAGCAGCACCGCCTGGCTGCCTTGCGAACTCTGGAACACCGCCGCATCGCCGCCGTAGCTGGTGATGATCGAGGGCGGTATCTTCAGCTCGGCCTTGAACTGGTCGATCTTGGCCGTGGCATTGCCCAGCGGCACGTCGGGCGCGAGGTTGAACGACACGGTCACCGCCTGGAGCTGGCCCTGGTGGTTGACCGAGGTCGGCCCCACCGTGCGCTTGACGGTCGAGAAGGCTGAGAGCGGCACCAACTGGCCCGCCTTGTTGCGCACGGACAGGCGCGACATGTCTTCCTCGAACTGGCGGTCGCTGTCGGCCGCCGAGAGGATCACCTGGTAGGTGTTGCTCGCGCCGTAGATGCTGCCGATCTGGCGGTCGCCATAGGCGTTGTAGAGCGCGGTGCGCAGGTCGCCCACCGCGACGCCGAGCACGCCGGCCTTGTCGCGGTCGATGTCGAGCGTCGCCTGCAGGCCGCGGTTCTGGGAGTCGCTGGTGACGTCGCGGAAGACCGGGTCGGCGCGCATGCGTTCCATCAGCTTGTCGGCCCACACGCTCATGGTGCCGGCGTTCACGCTCTGCAGCGTGTACTGGAAGCGCGCCTTGCTCTGCCGGCCGCCCAGACGCAGGTTCTGTACGGGCTGCATGTACACGGCGATGCCCGGAATCTCGCGGAAGCGCTTGCGCAGCGATTCGAGCACCTGCGGCATGGGCGGGCGCTCCTTGCGCGACTTGAGCACCGCAAACAGCCGGCCCGAATTCTGCGTGGCGGTGGGCCCGCCGACGCCGATGAAGGAATTGACGTAGTCCACGCTCGGGTCGGCCTGCAGCGCTTCGGCCACGCGGTCCTGCAGCGCCTTCATCGCGGGGAAGGAGATGTCCTCGGCTGCCTCGGTCGTGATCTGGATCTGCCCGATGTCTTCCTCCGGGAAGAAGCCCTTCGGGATGGTGATGAACATCCACGCCGTGAGCGCGAAGGTCGAGGCCGCGACGATCAGCATGATCGGTCGATGGCGCAGCGTCCAGTCGAGCGTACGCATGTAGTTGCTGTGCACCCAGCGGTAGCCGCGCTCGAAAGCCCGGCCGATGGCGGTGCCCGGCTCGGGATGCTCCTCCTCGTGATCGACCGCGCCGTCCTCGCGCGGCGTGTGCTTGAGCAGCCGGCTCGCGAGCATCGGCACCAGGGTCAGCGAGACGATCGCCGACACCATGACCGCCAGCCCCACCACCACGGCGAATTCGTGGAACAGCAAGCCGATGACGCCGGGCATGAAGAAGATCGGGATGAACACCGCGACCAGCGAGATCGAGATCGAGATGATGGTGAAGCCCACTTCGCGCGCGCCGCGCAACGCGGCCGCGAAGGGCTCCATGCCCTTTTCGACGTAGCGCATGATGTTTTCGAGCACCACGATCGCGTCGTCCACCACCAGCCCGACGGCCAGCGTGATGCCGAGCAGCGACACGTTGTCCAGGCTGTAGCCGAAGGCGTAGAGCAGCGCCACCGCGCCGATCAGCGAGATCGGGATCGTCAGCGCCGGGATCAGCGTGGCCACGAGGCGGTGCAGGAACAGGAAGATCACCAGCACCACCAGCAGGATGGTGCCCAGCAGCGTGAGTTGCACATCGTGCACGGCCTCGCGGATCGACAGCGAGCGGTCGTTGACCATGTTGATCTCGACCGACTGCGGCAGCTCTTCCTTGAAACGCGGCATCAGCGCCCGCACGGCATCTACCACCTGCACCGTGTTGGCGTTCGGCTGGCGCTGCACGGCCAGGGAGATGGAACTCTGGCCGTTGAAGCTGCTCGCGGTCTTGACCGACTCGAAGCTGTCTTCGATGGTCGCGACCTCGTCGAGCCGCACCGGCGCGCCATTGCGCTGGCCGACGATGACCTTGGCGAAGTCCGCCGCCTTGAGCATCTGCTCGTTGGCCTGGATGGTGAGCGTCTGGCGCGGGCCGTCCAGCACGCCGACCGGCGTGTTGGCGTTCGCTTGCCGGACAGCGTTGGCAAGTTCGTCGAGCGTGATGTTGCGTGCGTTGAGCAGGTCGGCATCGGCCTTGACGCGCACCGCGAAGCGCTTCTGCCCGTACACCGCCACCTGCGCCACGCCGTCGATGGTCGACAGGGTCGGCGAAATCAGGTTCTCGGCATAGTCGTTCAGCTCTGCCGGGGTCATCGAGTTCGAGACCATCGCGATGAACAGCACCGGTGCGTCGGCCGGGTTGACCTTGCGGTACGACGGCAGCTGCGTCAGTTCCTGCGGCAGTTGCCGCTGGGCGCGCAGCAACGCGGCCTGCACGTCGACCGCGGCCGCGTCGATGTCGCGCGAGCTGACGAATTCGAGCGTGACGGAGGTCACGCCCTGGGTGTTGACCGAACTGATCGTCTGCAGGCCCGGGATGGTGGAGAACTGCTTTTCCAGCGGCAACGCGACCGATGACGCCATGGTCTCCGGACTGGCGCCAGGCAATTGCGCATTAACGTTGATGACCGGCGTGTTGTAGCTGGGGAGCGCCGCGACCGGTATCTGGAAATAGGCAAAGATGCCGATCACCACCACCGCGGCAGAGAGCAGCACCGTCATCGCAGGACGACGGATGCACAGCTCGGAGATGTTCATGTGCGCTCCCGCTCCGCGACGATGCTCGCGTTAGAGGGCGCGACCGATGCCGCGCTGCCGGGTCCGGGCGCCGCGTCGCCCGGCCGTTGCGGCTGGGCGGGGGTATCGAGGCGCACCTTGCCGCCGGGCCGCACGTTCTGCTTGCCCTCGATGACCACCTGTTCGCCCGGCTCCACGCCGCGCACGACAACCTGCGTGCCGAAGGTGTAGAGCGATTCGACCTTGCGCCGCGCCGCCTTCTTGTCGGCGTCGACCACGTAGACCGAGACGCCGTCCGCCAGCATCATCAGTGCGGAAGCCGGCAGCACTGTCGCGTCGTTGATCGTGCGGACGGTGACGCGTGTCTCGACGAACTGGCCGGGCCAGAGGCTCTGATCGGCGTTGTCGAACACGGCCTTGGCGCGCACGGTCCCGATCAGCGGATCGACCGTGTTGTCGACGAAGCTGAGCGCCCCCTTCAGGGGCTCCTTGCGTCCGGCCACGACAGCTTCGACCGGTGTGTGCGAACGCGCCGCCGCCAGCAGGTCCTGCAGCTTGCCTTCGGGCACCGGGAAGCTCACCGCGATCGGATCGAGCTGGGTGATGGTCACCAGTGACAGGCTCGGCTGCACCAGCGTGCCCGGGTAGATATTGACCGCGCCGATGCGCCCCGCGATGGGTGCGCGCAGCGTGGCATAACCCAGCGCCACCTGCGCCGATTGCACCGCCGCGCGATCCGCCGCGACCGCCGCGCGCTGCGCTTCGAGTTGCGACAGCGTCGCGTCGGCAGCGCTCTTGGCGATGAAGTTCTGCGACACGAGGTCCTGGCTGCGCTTGTATTGACGCTCCAGGTCGGCCAGCATGGCCTCGTCCCGCTGCTGCTGCGCCTTGGCCTTGGCGAGATTGGCCTGATCGGGGCGGTCGTCGAGCGTGAAGAGCAATTGGCCGGCCTTGACGAACTGGCCTTCCTTGACATGCACTTCCCGCACCGTGTTCGTCACCTGCGGCCGCAGGTCCACGCTATTCAGCGACACGACGCTGCCATTGACCTGCACCGTGACCGGAACGTCCTGCTTCTTCGCCGCTGCCAGGGTGACCAGCGCCGGAGCGCCGGCCCCGGTGCCCCCTGTGCCGGACTTGCCCGCGCCGGCCTCGACCGCCGCGCCGCCCTGGGCCGTTCCGCGCGTCTTGGCCCCGGACCACCACCAGGTGCCCGCTGCCGCAGCCACGACCAGCACACCCGACAGGGTGAGAACGAGATTCTTCTTCATGGGGCCTTGCTATTGAATCGAAAGGGTTCGCCGGGCCTGAGCGCAGGCACTATTTTCACGGCGGCAACTATTGGAGCAGCGCAAGCGAAAAAGAGCCCCTGGCTGCCGTAAAGATAAGTAAAGCGTTCATGCACGATGGCACATTCCGCGGCTCGTCTGGTGGAATGCGGCCGCTAGAATCCCCGCACCCACAGCCTCTGGATGTACCCCATGAACCGCTGCAACAACCCCCTGAACGCTCTCATTTTAATAGCGCTGAGCGCAATGCTAGTGCTCGCTGCCGCCCTTTTTTCGGGCAGCGCCGCTGCTCAGCTGCAAGATCCTTCCGCCACCCAGAACGAGGCCGCCAACGGTGGCCGCAACTTTCCGGTCGGCACGCTGCGCGGCAAATTCATGGTCGTGAACGCGCCCGAGATCCAGCTCGACGGCCAGGCTGAACGCCTCTCGCCCGGCGCACGCATCCTCGGGTCCAACCGCATGCTCGTGATGCCGGCTGCCATCACCGGCCAGAACCTGCTGGTGAACTACACCCGCGACGCCGCAGGCCTGGTGCGCGAAGTGTGGATCCTCACGCCCGACGAAGCGCGGGCCAAGCGCGCATCGGCCGAGAAGCCGCTGCTGAACTTCTGGCCCTTCGTGGCCGACAGCGGCCCGCGCGACGACGGCAAGACGCCGTTCGACCAACTGCCCAGGTACGGGCAGTAGAGCTCGCCCCCAGGCTTGCTCACTTCGTGTAGCCGCCGCCCCCTGCCGGGGGCGACGCCTGCGGCCTGGCGAAGTCAGTTCCGCGGCATCCCGCGAACAAACCGGCGTTCGGCGGGCGACATTTGAATTTCTCGGGAGAGAACCATGAACCCCAAAGTTTTTATCAAGACCTTCGGCTGCCAGATGAACGAGTACGACTCGGACAAGATGGCTGACGTGCTCCGCGCCGCGGAAGGCTACGAGCCCACCACCAACGTCGACGAGGCCGACCTGATCCTCTTCAACACCTGCTCCGTGCGCGAGAAGGCCCAGGAGAAGGTGTTTTCCGACCTCGGCCGCGTGAAGCACCTCAAGGCCAAGGGCGTGAAGATCGGCGTCGGCGGCTGCGTCGCGAGCCAGGAAGGCGCGGCCATCATCGCCCGCGCGCCCTATGTCGACGTGGTGTTCGGTCCGCAGACCCTGCACCGCCTGCCCGACATGCTGAACCAGCGCGACCGCGAAGGCCGGCCGCAGGTGGACATCAGCTTTCCCGAGATCGAGAAGTTCGACCACCTGCCGCCTGCGCGGGTCGAAGGCGCAACCGCCTTCGTGTCGATCATGGAAGGCTGCTCCAAATACTGCAGCTATTGCGTGGTGCCCTACACGCGCGGCGAGGAAATCAACCGGCCGCTCGACGACGTGCTGGTCGAGGTCGCCGGACTGGCCGACCAGGGCGTGCGCGAAGTCACGCTGCTGGGACAGAACGTGAACGCTTACCGCGGCCGGATGGGCGACACCGCCGAGATCGCCGACTTCGCGCTCCTCATCGAATACATCGCCGAGATTCCCGGCATCGAGCGCATCCGCTATACGACGAGCCACCCCAACGAGTTCACGCCGCGGCTCATCGAGGCTTACGCCAAGGTCCCGCAACTCGTGAGCCACCTGCACCTGCCGGTGCAGCACGGCAGCGACCGCATCCTGATGGCAATGAAGCGCGGCTATACGGCCATGGAATACAAGAGCACGGTGCGCAAGCTGCGCGCAATCCGTCCCGGCCTGGCGCTCAGCAGCGACTTCATCGTCGGCTTCCCAGGTGAGACCGACGACGACTTCGGCAAGATGATGAAGCTCATCGACGACCTCGAATTCGACGCGAGCTTCAGCTTCATCTTCAGCCCGCGCCCCGGCACGCCCGCCGCGGCGCTGCACGACGACACGCCGCATGCCGTCAAGCTGGCGCGGCTTCAGCAGCTGCAAGCTGTCATCGACCGCAACGTCAAGCGCTTCGGCGAGAGCCGCGTCGGCACCGTGCAGCGCGTGCTGGTCGAAGGCGCATCGCGCAAAGACGCCCGCGAGCTGATGGGCCGCACCGAGTGCAATCGGGTCGTCAACTTCGAAGGCGACGACCGGCTGGTCGGCCAGATGATCGACCTGCGGATCACGCGCTCGCTCGCCTATACCTTGCGCGGCGAGGTCGTGACGGCCGAGTCGACGCACGCGGCCTGCCGGCCTGCACCGGTGCCCGTCGCCTGATGGCGAAGCTGAAGTCGGCGCGCGGTTCTTTCCAGCAGCTGCTGCTGTTCGCCTTTCTCCTGATCACCGCGCTGCTGGTGGGCGTCGCGCTGCGCGCGGTCTTCCAGTACGACCTCCTCATGACCGAAAGCCGCGACGCGGCGGCGCGCGCGCTCACGCTGTCGGGCGCGGCGCAGTCGCTGGCCGAGCGCAGCGCCGCGATGGAGCGCGCCGGGCGGCAGTCGCTGGTGCTCAACGACGCCGTGCTGCGCCGCCGCTTCGACGACGCTGCGCGCGACGCGCGCCAGGTGCTCGAGCGCCTGGCCGCCAACGGCCTTTCGAGCGACGGCCCCGACAAATGGCGCGAGCAGTTCGAGGTGATCCAGGGCCTGATGAGCGGCGCCCCCGAGACGGCACTGGCGCGCGAAAGCTCCATGGCGATGCAGTTCCGCGATCTCGATGCGCTGAACACCAACATCGCGCAGCAGGTGCAGTTCCTGATCGAGACCCGGAACAACGCTCTCGCGGAGCGCATCGAGACGGCGCGCACGCGGCTGATGCGGCTGGTGGTCGCCGCCAGCGCGCTGGCAGTTTCCCTGGCGCTCGCTTTCGGCGTCTGGCTGGCGCGGCCGTTCAAGCGGCTGGAGCGCGCCATCGTGGGACTGGGCGAAAACCGCCTCGACGAGCCGATCGACATCCATGGCCCCTCCGACGTGCGCCGCGTGTCGCAGCAGCTCGAATGGCTGCGGCTGCGGCTCACCGAGCTGGACGCCGACAAGGCACGCTTCCTGCGACACGTCTCTCATGAACTCAAGACGCCTCTGGCCGCCCTGCGCGAAGGGGTCTCGCTGCTGGAAGACGGCGTGACCGGCGCATTGAACCCCGCGCAGCGCGAAGTCGCGCAGATCCTGCAGCAGAACACCGTTTCGCTGCAGAGCCAGATCGAGGCCCTGCTGCGCTTCAACGCCGCGGCCTTCGAAGCGCGCCAACTGCACCGCGAACGCACGCCGCTGCTGCCGCTGATCGAGGACCAGATCGAGGCGCAGCGACTGCAATGGCAGGCCAACGGGCTTACCGTTCGGGCCGAGGGCGAACCGATCTCCGTCGCGGTGGATCCGGTGAAGCTCGGCACCGCGCTCGCCAACCTGCTGTCGAACGCCATCCGGTTTTCGGCGCGCGGCGGCACCATCACCATGGCGGTATCGAGCACGGCCGACAAGGCCTACATCGACATCAGCGACGCCGGACCCGGCATCGCGGAAGGCGATCGCGACCGCATCTTCGAACCCTTCTTCCGCGGCGAGCGACAACCCCAGCACTCGGTCAAGGGAACGGGCATCGGTCTATCGATCGTGCAGGAGTACATTGCAGCCCATGGCGGCCGCATCGCGCTGCTGCCGGAGGGGCCGGGTGCGCGATTCCGCGTCGAGCTGCCGCGCTCCACCTGACGACCACCGCCTGACGCGCCATTTTCCGACCCATGTGTTTCTCGATCTTTTGCAGATCCGCCCTCGTCATGACGATCGTCATGCCGCTGCTTGTGGCCGGCTGCACTACGCCACGCAGGCCGCCGGCCGAACCGGTGACTGTCGCTGTCGTCCCACCGCCGCCCCCGGCCGTCACGCCGGTCGAGGCTGAGCCCGTCGCGCCGGCGACGCAGCCCGGCGGCATCTTCGCGCAACAGCCGCAGGGCCCGGTCGGCACCATGCTCACCTATGCCGACAAGGTGCGGCAGCTCGGCCCGCCCGAACTCGCCAACGAGCTGGCGCGGCTCGGCGATCTCATCGAGACGCCGACCACGCAGATGCAGACGGCGATCGTCCTGGCCCAGACCCGCGCTCCGGCGGACCTCGCCAAGGCGCAAGGTCTGCTCCAGCGCGTGGCAACGAATCCTTCGGCGGATGCGCTGCCGCTGCAGCCACTCGCGCGGGTGCTCGGGGCGCGCTACGCTGAACAGCGTCGTGTCGAAGAAGACCGCGACAAGCAGGCGCAGCAGGTGCGCGACAGCCAGCGCCGCATCGACCAGTTGAACGATCGCATCGAGGCGCTGCGGGCCATCGAGCGCAGCTTCACGCGCCCGACCCCGCCTCCGGCGGCCCCAGTGAACAACAACCCGAAGCCCGCACCGTGAGCAGCCCGGCACCGCCCCCGCCCGCCAAGGACGTCGCAGCCGCGACGGCCCGCGAAACGCGCGGCGCGCGCCTGCTGGTCGTGGATGACGATCCGGACATGCTGCGGCTCCTGTCGATGCGGCTCACCTCGTCCGGCTATCAGGTCACGGCCGTGACTTCGGCGGAATCGGCGCTGACGCAACTGGAAATCGAACACCCGCAACTCGTGCTCAGCGATGTCCGGCTGCCGGGGCGCGACGGGCTCGCGCTCTTCGACGAAATCCGCAAGCGCCATCCGACCCTGCCGGTGATCCTCCTGACGGCGCACGGCACGATTCCCGATGCGGTCGAAGCCACGGCGCGCGGTGTCTTCACCTATCTGACCAAGCCCTACGACGGGCGTGAACTGCTCGACAAGATCGCGCAGGCGCTGGCCCTGGGCGCGCCCGCGGCGACACCCGGCAAGGGCGGCGACGAAAGCTGGCGGGCAGAAATTGTCAGCCGCAGCAATCGCATGTCCGAATTGCTGGCCGAGGCCCGCATGGTCGCCAAATCGGATGCCAGCGTGCTGCTGCGCGGGGACAGCGGCGCGGGCAAGGAACTGCTCGCCCGCGCGATCCACCGCGCGAGCGCACGGGCCGACAAGCCCTTCGTGGCCGTCAATTGCGGCGCCATTCCGGAGGCCTTGCTGGAGTCCGAGCTGTTCGGCCACATGAAGGGCGCCTTCACCGATGCGGTCGCCAATCACAAGGGCCTGTTCCAGCAGGCCGACGGCGGCACGCTGCTGCTCGACGAGATCGGGGACATGCCGCCAGCACTGCAGGTCAAGCTGCTGCGGGTGCTGCAGGAACACGCGGTGCGGCCGCTCGGCGCCAGCCAGTCGATAGAAGTCGACGTGCGGATCATCTCCGCCACCCACCGCGATCTGGACGCCGCGATGGAGGCCGGCCAGTTCCGCGAGGACCTGTACTACCGTCTCAACGTCGTGACACTGAGCCTTCCGCCCCTTTCGGCGCGGCGCGAGGACATTCCCCTGCTCGCGAACCACTTCCTCCAGCGGTTGTCGACCAAGTACGGCAAGCGGCTGTCCGGCTTCGCACCGGAAGCACTGAAGGCCCTGACGACCGCGTCGTGGCCCGGCAATGTGCGCCAGCTGTTCAATGTGGTCGAGCAGGTGTGCGCTCTCTCGAGTTCGCCCCTGATCCCTCTGGCGCTGGTGCAACGCGCGCTCCGCGTGCCGAGCGTCGAGGTGCAGACCTACGCCGAGGCCAAGCAGCGGTTCGAGCGCGACTACCTGGTCGGACTGCTCAAGCTGACCGACGGCAACGTCGCCGATGCAGCACGCCTCGCCGACCGCAACCGGACCGAGTTCTACCGGCTGCTGCAGAAGCACGAACTCACGCCCGGACATTTCAAGGCCGACGGCGTGTCGCCCGGACCGGAAAGCGGTCGCTGACCAGCGACACCCCTAAGTCGTTGATTTCATTGCGTTTTGCTGGTCAGGCTCGGCGGCTTGTCGGGATTCGGCGACAGATTCGGGTGTTTTGGGGCCATTTCGGGCATCCTGGCCGGGTCAGCCTGCTTCAAATCACCCTAAGTGCTTGATTTGAAATAGCTTTTCCGTGCTGGCACAGGGTTTGCCCCTGTAAAGGCATGACAGCACTTACCAGCCCCTCTTTCGCGATGCGTCCGCAGCGCGATGGCCTGCGTCAAAAGCAGTTTTCCCTCTCGCGGCCCCGCGCCGCGGGTCAGTCGCTGGCGGCACTCGAAGCTTCCAGCGGCATTGCGCCGGATTGCGTGTTCAAGCGCTTTCCGGCTATTGGCGACACGCCCTCCGTCCAGAAGCAACGCTGAGCTGCCGCATGAAGCCCAATGAATACTCCCAATTGAAGGTCCTGACGGAAGGCGATTTCTCGCACCGCAGCGTCCTTCGCGAAGAGCGCCACCCCAACTCGGTGACCGCTCCCCCCATCAACCGCGGCTCGATGATGCCCCGTCCCTGGCGCGGCTTCTGGAACAGCATCGGTACTGCACTGCTGGTCAAGCTCGGCGCTGGCGGCGCGGCGAAGGCCTCGCGGCAAGCCGCGGCGCCGGCCGCCCGGCAACCATGGGAGCGCGCGGCGAAGCAGCGCCGTTTCACCTTCATGGCGCTCGCGCTGTTCAGCACTGTGCTTGCTTCCACCCTGTTTGCGCGCGTGCAACCGGACTACGACAACCTCTGGCTCGAATACAGCCAGATCGCCCTGTACGGCCTGCTGTCGGGCTGGGTCGTGACCGGCTTCGTGACTGCGCTGATGGGCTTCTACGTCTCGGTACGCGGTGACAAGCATGCGCTGTCCGCCAAGCAGGTGGCGAACCACCCCATGAACCCCGAGGCGCGGACGGCAATCGTCATGCCGATCTGCAACGAGGACGTGGCGACCGTGTTCGCCGGCCTGCGCGCCACCTGCGAATCGGTCGCCGCGACCGGCCATGCCCAGCAGTTCGACGTGTTCGTGCTGTCAGATAGCTACACGCCCGAGATCGCCGCCGCCGAGCACGCTGCCTGGGAAGACCTGCGCACCGCCTTGGCGAGCAGCCCCAACCAGCCGCAGGTCGAGGTGTACTACCGCCTGCGCACCCGCCGCACGCACCGCAAGGCCGGCAACGTCGCCGACTTCTGCCGCCGCTGGGGCAAGGACTACCGCTACATGGTCGTGCTCGACGCCGACAGCGTCATGAGCGGCGACTGCCTGACCTCCATGGTCAAGCTGATGGAAGCCAACCCCACGGCCGGCATCATCCAGACCGCGACGCAGGCCATCGGCCACGTCACGCTGCACGCCCGCGCCCAGCAGTTCGCCTCGCGCATGACGGGTCGCCTGTTCACGCTCGGCATGCAGTTCTGGCAGCTCGGCGAGTCGCACTACTGGGGCCACAACGCGATCATCCGCGTCCAGCCCTTCATGGACCACTGCGCGCTGGCGCCCATCAAGGGCAAGGGCGGCATGTCCGGTGGCATCATGTCGCACGACTTCGTCGAAGCCGCGCTGATGCGCCGCGCCGGCTATCACGTCTGGCTGGTGGCGGATCTGGTCGGCAGCTACGAGCAGCAACCGCCGGACCTGCTGGCCGAACTGCAGCGCGACCGCCGTTGGTGCCAGGGCAACCTGCAAAACGCCCGCCTGATGGCCGAGCCCGGCCTGCACTCGGTGCACCGCGCGATGTTCGTCACCGGCACGATGGCCTACGTCTCCGCGCCGCTGTGGCTGGCGTTCCTGACGCTGGGCACCGCCCTGTGGCTCACCGGTTCGACCGTTGTCGACCACTGGCTCGCCATGCCGATGGAATTGGCCGGCCTCTGGCTGTGGACGCTGTGCTTGCTGTTTCTGCCGCGCGTGCTGGGGATCGTCGCCGTGGTGATCCGCGGCGAGCAGCGCCAGTTCGGTGGCGTGGGCGGTCTGCTCAAGAGCGCAGCCCTGGAAAGCACCCTCGCCATCGTGCAGGCGCCGGTGCGCATGCTGGCCCACTCGCTGTTCGTGGTCGTGGCGCTCACTGGCATCAAGCTCGAATGGAAGTCGCCTCCGCGTGAAGCCGCTGCCGTGCCGTGGCGCATCGCCGCCTCGCAGCTGGCCCCGATGACTCTGGTGATCGCCGCGCTGGCCGTAGGCGTCGCACTGATCGACGCCAGCGCGCTGGCCTGGCTGATGCCGGTGGGCCTGCCGCTGCTGCTGGCGATCCCGCTGACGGTCCTGACCAGCCAGATCGCGCTAGGCAACTCCCTGCGCGACAAGGGCTTCCTGCTGATTCCGGAGGAGTCGCGTTCGCCGGCCGTGCTGCGCAGGGCCTGGATGCACGCGGTGCGCCTGGCCCGGCCCGTGGCGGCCTGAGTCGTAGGACGCCAACAAAAAGCCCGCTTCGGCGGGCTTTTTCTTTGTCAGGAATACCGCGGAACCGGCTCCGCCGGTCCGCAGGTGAGTCAGAACCGCGGCATCCCGCCGCCACCACCCATGCCGGGCATGCCCTTCATGCCACCCATGCGCTTCATCATCTTCATGAGGCCGCCGCCCTTCATCTTCTTCATCATCCCCTGCATCTGCTCGAACTCGTTGAGCAGACGGTTCACTTCCTGAACCTGCACGCCGGCGCCGGCCGCGATGCGCCGCTTGCGCGTTGCCTTGAGGAGTTCGGGCTTGCGTCGCTCCAGCGGGGTCATGCTGTTGATGATCCCTTCCTTGCGGCGAATGTCGCGTTCGGCGCGGGTCATGTCGGCTTCGGTGGCCTTGGCGGCCATCTGCGCAGGCAGCTTGTCCATGATGCTGGAGAGCCCACCCATCTGCTTCATCTGCTGCAACTGGCCGAGGAAGTCGTTGAGGTCGAAACCGGCGCCGCTCTTAACCTTGGCCGCGAGCTTCTGCGCCGCGGCGACGTCCACGCCGGCCGTGACCTGCTCGACCAGCGCGACGATGTCGCCCATGCCCAGGATGCGGCCCGCATGCCGCTCGGCATCGAAGACTTCCAGGCCATCGATCTTTTCGCTGACACCGGCGAACTTGATCGGCACGCCCGTGACCTGTCGCACCGACAAGGCCGCGCCGCCGCGCGAGTCACCGTCGGTCTTGGTCAGGATGATGCCGGTCAGCGGCAGTGCTTCCTTGAAGGCCTTGGCGGTGTTGATCGCATCCTGCCCTTGCATCGCATCGACCACGAACAGCGTCTCGATCGGATTGAGTGCAGCGTGCAGTTGCTGGATTTCGGTCATGAGCACTTCGTCGATCGCGAGCCGGCCGGCGGTGTCGACCAGAAGCACATCGAAGAAGTGGCGCTTGGCGTGGTCGAGCGCGGCGCGCGCGATGTCGAGCGGCTTCTGGTCCGGGCTGCTCGGGAACCATTCGGCCCCGGCCTGCTTGGTGACGGTCTTGAGTTGCTCGATGGCGGCGGGACGGTACACGTCGCCCGAGACGGTGAGCACCTTCTTCTTGCGCTTCTCGATCAGGTGCTTGGCCAGCTTGGCGGTGGTGGTGGTCTTGCCGGCGCCTTGCAGACCGGCCATCAGGATCACGGCTGGCGGCTGGGCGACGAGGTTGATGTCGGCCACGCCCTCGCCCATGGTCGCGGCGAGTTCGCGGTTCACGATGCCGACCAGCGCTTGTCCGGGCTTCAGCGAACCCAGTACTTCCTGGCCGAGTGACTTCTCCCTGACGCGCGCGACGAAGTCGCGAACGACCGGCAGCGCCACGTCGGCTTCGAGCAACGCCATGCGCACCTCGCGCAACATGTCCTGCACGTTGCTTTCGGTGATCCGGGCCTGGCCGCTCATCGTCTTGACGAGGCGGGAAAACTTTTCTGTGAGCGCGGTGGCCATGAAAGGGGTACCTTGTTGCTCCGCTGAAGCGGGGCGAAAGAAAGTCGTGAAACACCGCGGATCCGGCTCCGCCGGTCCGCTGGTGTTGCCCCCGGTCAGGGGGTGGGCGAAGCGACACGAAGTGCGCGAAGCCTGGGGGCGAGCCATTAAACTCCGACCGATGATTTTAGCGATCCCCTCCCCACTCGGCGTGGCACTGGGCATCGCCACCGCCGCAGCCTATGGCTTCACCGCGGCCGCATCCTCCTGGCTCAGCCGCTCGTCCACACAGTCGCTGCTGGTGCTGGCGTGGCTGCTGCACGCGTTCGCGCTGGGCTGCGGGCTGGTCGGCGGCACCCCGCGCTTCGGCTTCGCGCCGGCGATTTCGGTCACAGCCTGGCTGGTGCTGACGGTCTACGCCATCGAAAGCCGGATGTATCCACAACTGAAGGTGCGCCGAGCACTTGCAGCGCTTGGAGCTGCGGCCGTGCTGCTTGCCGTCCTGTTCCCGGGCACGCCGCTGCATGTCTCGGCCTCGCCCTGGCTGCCGCTGCACCTGGCGCTGGGTATTGCTTCCTACGGCCTGTTCGGTGCCGCGGTGATCCATGCATGGCTCATGACCCGCGCCGAAAAGCAGATCCGTCTCGCTGCCGAACCACAGGGTGGCGTGCCCCTCCTCACGATGGAACGACTGACCTTCCGCTTCGTCGCGGCAGGCTTCGTCCTGCTGTCGGCCACATTGCTGGCGGGCCTTCTGTTCAGCGAGACCCTTTACGGCACGGCCGTGCGCGGCTGGAAGTGGGACCACAAGACCGTTTTCTCCGTCCTGGCCTGGCTCGCCTTCGCCGTCCTGCTGATTGGACGCGCACGCTTCGGCTGGCGCGGCCGCACCGCGCGCCGCGTGCTTTACGCGGGTTCCGCCCTGCTGGTGCTGGCCTATGTGGGTTCGCGCTTCGTGCTGGAAGTCGTCCTCTCGCGCGCCCCCGCATGAAATATCTTCTCGTCCTCGCCGTCATCTTCGTGGCCATCTGGATCTGGCGAAAGAACCGCCGCGAAGAAATGCAGTCGCGCCCCCCACCGCCCGCCAAGCCACCGGCCGTCGGCGCCCCCCAAGCCATGGTCCGTTGCGCCCATTGCGGCCTCCACCTGCCAGCCGCCGATGCAATCACCGGGCCATCGGGGATCTACTGCAGCGCAGCCCACCGCCAAGCCGCAGGGCGAGCCAAGTGACCTGGTCACGGAGCGACCCGGCCACGGACTGGAGCTCGCTCGAACATTTCAGCGGCGAAAGCTCGGCGCTGCAGCGCCTGTGGCGGGGTTTCATGGCCGCGCGATGCTTTGTCGCGGCGGTGCTGCTGCTGTTGCAGGCCCTGGCCATGGTCCTGGGACAGTCGATGCAGCCGGCAGCCGTTGCATTGTCGGCCGGCTATGTCATCGCCGCGCTGCTGGCGGCGCGGTTTGCGCCGTTCAAGCCGATACGGGGCGTCGGAGGTGCGTGGCTCTCGACCATCGGGGTCGACCTCGTCACTTTCACGGCGCTGCAAGTGATGCAGGTCGGCAGCATCAACTACACACCGCTGTTCGCGCTGCCCGTGTTGATGGGCGCGGTGCTGGGCACGAGCGCGGTGGGCCTCGGCACGACGGCTGCAGCCACCTTGCTGCTGCTGGCGCATGCGACCTGGTTCTGGCTGGAGCAGCCCACGGACACCTCGCCCCGGTTCGTCCAGGCGGCGCTGACCGGCACGGGGCTCTTCGTGGTGGCCTTGCTGGCGCACGAGTTGGCGCGCCGGCTGACGCGCGAGGAAGCGGTGGCGCAGCGAAACCGCGGCGCGGCGCAGATGCATGCACTGGTCAACGACCTCGTGATCGAGACGCTGAGCGAAGGCGTCCTGGTGATCGATGCCCAAGGCCAAGTGCACGCCACCAACCCGGCCGCCGATGCCATCCTCGGCCAGGGCCTGGCGGAACTCGCGCTGCCGTTCGCGCTGAGTGCGCATCCGGCATGGGCTCCGCTCGCCGCACTTGCGGGGCAGACCTTCTCACGGCGCACGCCCCAATCAAAGGAAATTCCCGTCGCGCAAGCACAGGGCACGGCGCGCGAAGTCCGGGTGCGCACACGCCTCACGCAAACGAGGGATCGCCACACCGAAAGCTTGTGCGTGATGTTCCTGCAGGATCTGCGCGAACTCGAAGCCCGCATCCGCACCGAGAAGCTGGCAGCCATGGGACGCATGTCGGCGGCGGTCGCGCACGAGATCCGCAATCCGCTCGCCGCCATCACCCAGGCCAGCGCACTGCTCGGCGAGGACCTGGTCGACCCTGCGCATCGGCAGCTCACAACGATGGTGCAACAGAACGCGCAGCGCCTGTCGCGCATCGTCGACGATGTGCTCGATGTGGCGCGGGCCCGGCAACAGCGCGTGCTGCCGCTCGGCGAACAGATCATCCTCGACCCGACCGTCCGTACGCTCGCGGAAGAATGGGTGCAGCACGCGCAGCGGCAAGGCGTGCTGCTGGCGCTCGACGCGACCGGAAGCGACGTGCGCTTCGACGTCGAGCACCTGCGCCGCATCCTCGTGAACCTGCTCGACAACGCAGCGCGCTATGCAGGGGACCGCGAGGGTTCGATCCAGATCACCACGCGCGTGAACTCCGCCGGCCGGCCTTGCCTCCAGATATGGAGCGACGGTGCACCGCTCGAACCCGCGGTGCAGCGGCATCTATTCGAACCCTTCTTCTCTTCCGAAAGCCGTTCGAGCGGCCTGGGTCTGTTCCTGTGTCGCGAGTTGTGCGAGCGCCACGGCGCGACGATCGGCTACGAGCGCCGCACTCTCTCCCCGACAGGGCCGGAGGGCAACGAGTTTTTCGTCGCGTTTGCAGCGGCCGAAACTCGACTGACACAATAGCAGTGTGAGCACCCCTAACCCGTCCGCGCCGCGCCCCGCCCAGATCCTGGTCGTCGACGACGAACCCGATCTGCGCACACTCTATGAACTCACGCTGCTTCGCGAGGGCTACCGCGTCGAGGCGGCCGGCAGCGTGTCGGAGGCCTGGCAGCACCTGGAGGCCGGCCGCTTCGATGCCGTGATCACCGACATGCGCCTGCCCGACGGGCTCGGCATGGAGATCCTCCTGCGCATCCAGCAGGACCAGCGCGCCGAGCGCTGCGTCGTGATGACGGCCTACGGCTCGGCTGAGAATGCAGTCGAGGCGCTCAAGGCCGGCGCATTCGACTACCTCACCAAACCGGTCGACCTGAAGCAGTTCCGTTCGGTCGTGGCGTCCGCCGTGCAGGCGACGGCACAGCCGACCACGGCGAAAGCGGTTCGTACGGGCGACGACGGCGGCAAGGCGGTGCCGGCCATCGGCAGCAGCGGCGTCGCTGCGCTCGAACGGCTGGTAGGCGAATCCGAACCGATGCGCCTCGTCAAGGCACGCATCGCCAAGGTGGCGCGGGGCATGGCGCCGGTGCTGGTGCGCGGAGAATCCGGCACCGGCAAGGAACTGGCCGCGCGCGCCGTGCATGCGTGCAGCCAGCGCAGCGACGGTCCGTTCGTCGCAGTCAATTGCGGCGCCATTCCCGAGAACCTTCTCGAAGCCGAATTCTTCGGCGCGCGCAAGGGCTCCTACACCGGCTCTTCCCAGGACCGCGACGGCTATTTCCAGGCGGCACGCGGCGGCACCTTGTTCCTCGACGAGATTGGCGACCTGCCGCTGGCGATGCAGTCCAAGCTGCTGCGCGCCATCCAGGAGCGCAGCGTGCGCCCCATCGGCTCGACGCAGGAGGATGCGGTCGACGTCCGCATCGTGAGCGCCACGCACAAGGACCTGCACGCCGAGGTCCAGACCAGCCGCTTCCGGCAGGATCTTTTCTACCGCCTCAACGTGATCGAGATCGCCGTGCCGGCCTTGCGCGAGCGTCGCAGCGACCTGCCCGCGCTGTGCATTGCGCTGCTCGAACGCATCGCAGGCGATGCCGGCATGCCGGTGCCCTCCCTGTCGGCCGATGTGCTCCAGCGCCTGTCCGAGCACCCGCTTCGCGGCAATGTCCGTGAACTGGAGAACCTCCTGCATCGCGCCGTCGCGTTGAACGACGGCGACATGCTGCATCTCGACCTCGTCGACAGCGCGGTGATCCCTGCGGAACCCGCGTTGGCGGAGCCCGTCCTTCTGCCGGAACCCGGTCCCGCGACCGCGCCCCCATTGCCCACGCGCCAGGCATCGGCGATGCCGAGTGATCTGCAAGGCTACCTCGATGAGCAGGAGCGCCAGATCCTCATCCGCGCCCTGCAGGAAACCGGCTTCAATCGCACGGCGGCGGCGGCGCGCCTCGGCTTGAGCCTTCGACAAATCCGCTATCGCATCGCGCGCCTAGGCATCGCGACACCGAATGGCGATGATGGCAATGGTCTCGGTGCCGATGAATGAACCCGGCGCCGGACTCTGGCAGTCCGGCTGGTATCGCTTCGCCCGACAGTTGCGCTCCCCCAATTTCGGGCCACGCCCGGACGGCGCGCAGATCGACCTCGTCGTCCTGCATTCGATCAGCCTGCCACCCGGCCGCTACGGCGGCGACGAAGTGCAGCAGCTCTTCACGAATCGCCTCGACTGGGACGCGCATCCCTACTTCGCCGCCATCCGCGGCCTGGAGGTCTCCGCTCACTTCTATATAAGACGCAACGGCGAGCTGTGGCAGTTCGTGAGCTGCGACGACCGCGCGTGGCACGCCGGCGCTTCGTCCTGGCGCGGCCGCGCGAACTGCAACGACGATTCGATCGGCATCGAGCTCGAAGGGCTGGAGGGCGAACCCTTCGAAGGCGCGCAATACGAAACCCTGGCCAGCCTGTGCCCGGCGATCGCGCAGCACTACGCGATCGAATTCATCGCCGGCCACGAACACATTGCGCCGGGCCGCAAGGAAGACCCGGGCGCCGGCTTCGATTGGCGCCTCCTGCGCGCGGAACTCGGTTGGGATCCGGCGATGTTCCCCCCGGACGTCGCAACACGCTGAAATTTTTCAATCGCGAAGCAACGGGCGATGTATCCCGGGTGCATCGCCGCGAATGATCCCCCGCGCTGCGCAAGCGCAGCAACCATGCGGTTTTCAGGCCCAAATCCCTCTGAAACCCCCGTAGATCGCGGACCCAGTTAACGTGGGGCACTGGTGATGCGGGATAAATGTGCCTTCGGCGTCCAGCAACAAAAATCACGGTCGTTGTAGATTGTCGAAAACACTATATCTAGTGGGTTGTGGACCCCATGGGCCCCAGATATAGTGTGCCTGCCCGGCGCGTACCGCCCGGAACAATGGCCAACACGGCACTGCCGCCCCAACAAGAATTGCCAACGAGGATCGAATGCAAACAGCCCTGACCCCCCCCTCCTCTACTTCCCGCGCCGTACCCTCGACGCCGCAAAACCGCGACGTTGCCGGCTCGCCTGCAGGTAACGCGCTCGCCCATTACCAGATCATTCGCCGCAACGGCGCGGTCGTGCCTTTCGAGCCGAACAAGATCGCCATCGCGATGATGAAGGCCTTCCTTGCAGTGCATGGCACGCAGGGCGCGGCTTCCGCCAGCGTGCGCGAGACGGTCGACAACCTGACGCAAGGCGTGGTCCGCGCCATGGTCCGCTCGCGACCGGGCGGCGGCACCTTCCATATCGAGGACGTGCAGGACCAGGTCGAACTCGGCCTGATGCGCGGGGGCCACCACGAGATCGCCCGCGCCTATGTGCTGTACCGCGAACGCCGCTCGCAGGAGCGCACGAAGCAGGGCGGTGCGGACACGCAGGTGGCAGTCTCCACGCTGCACGTGCTGGACCGCGGCGAGCGCGTGGCGCTCGACCTGAACGAACTCAAGGACCTGATCGAATCCGCCTGCACCGACCTGGGCGACAGCATCACGGCCGGCCCGATCGTGGCCGAGACGATGCGCAATCTCTACGACGGCGTTCCGCTCGACGAGGTCTACAAGGCTTCGATCCTCGCTGCCCGCACGCTGATCGAGAAGGACCCCGACTACACCTTCGCCACCGCCCGCCTGCTGCTGCACACGATCTTCAAGGAAGTGATCGGCCGCGAAGTGCCGCCGGCCGAACGGGCCCAGGCCTACGCCGACTACTTCCCGCAGTTCATCAAGAAGGGCGTCGACAACGAGTTGCTCGACGAGAAGCTGCTGCAGTTCGATCTGGCCCGCCTTGGCGCCGCGCTCAAGCCCGAACGCGACATGCAGTTCGACTATCTCGGCCTGCAGACGCTCTACGACCGCTACTTCCTGCACGTGCGCAAATCGCGCATCGAACTCCCGCAAGCCTTCTTCATGCGCGTCGCGATGGGCCTCTCGCTCAACGAGATCGACCGCGAAGCCCGGGCGATCGAGTTCTATGAAGTGCTGTCCTCCTTCGACTTCATGTCGAGCACGCCGACCTTGTTCAACAGCGGCACGCTGCGCTCGCAGCTGTCCAGCTGTTACCTGACGACCGTGCCCGACGACCTCGACGGCATCTACGAGTCGATCAAGGAAAACGCGCTGCTCTCCAAGTTCGCCGGTGGCCTGGGCAACGACTGGACGCGCGTGCGCGCCCTCGGCAGCCATATCAAGGGCACCAACGGCGAATCGCAGGGCGTCGTGCCTTTCCTGAAGGTCGTGAACGACACCGCGGTCGCAGTCAACCAGGGCGGCAAGCGCAAGGGCGCGGTCTGCACCTACCTGGAAAGCTGGCACCTCGACATCGAGGAATTCCTCGAACTGCGCAAGAACACCGGCGATGACCGCCGCCGCACGCACGACATGAACACGGCGAACTGGATTCCCGACCTCTTCATGCGCCGCGTGATGGAAAAGGGCACCTGGACGCTGTTCTCGCCTTCCAACGTGCCTGACCTGCATGACAAGTTCGGCGCCGACTTCGAAACCGCCTACGTGGCCTACGAAGAAAAGGCTGCGCGCGGCGACATCAAGCCGAGCCGCACGCTCCAGGCCACCGACCTCTGGCGCAAGATGCTCACGATGCTGTTCGAAACCGGGCATCCGTGGATCACATTCAAGGATGCCTGCAACGTGCGATCGCCTCAGCAGCACGCCGGCGTGGTTCATTCGTCGAACCTCTGCACCGAGATCACGCTCAACACCAGTGACACCGAAACCGCCGTCTGCAACCTCGGCTCGGTCAACCTGCTGCAGCATCTGAAGGACGGCAGAGTCGATCAGGAAAAGCTCAAGCGCACCATCTCGACCGCGATGCGCATGCTCGACAACGTGATCGACATCAACTACTACGCTGTCAAGAAGGCGCGCGATTCGAACCTGCGCCATCGCCCGGTCGGCCTCGGCCTGATGGGCTTCCAGGACGCACTGTATGAACTCCGCATCCCCTACGCCTCGCAGGAAGCCGTGCAGTTCGCCGACGAATCGATGGAAGCGATCTGCTACCACGCCTACTGGGCCTCGACCGACCTGGCGCGCGAACGCGGCAAGTACTCGAGCTACAAGGGCTCGCTGTGGGACAAGGGAGTGCTTCCGCCCGACACGCTCGACCTGCTCGAAAAGGCACGCGGCGGATACGTCGAAGTGGACCGTTCTGCAACGCTCGACTGGGACGCGCTGCGCCAGAAGATCAAGGCCGACGGCATGCGCAACTCCAACTGCGTCGCCATCGCACCGACCGCGACCATCTCGAACATCATCGGCGTGGATGCATCGATCGAGCCCTGCTTCGGCAACCTCTCGGTCAAGTCCAACCTCTCCGGCGAGTTCACCGTCATCAACCATTACCTGGTGCGCGACCTCAAGCGCCTGGGCCTGTGGGACGACGTGATGGTGATGGACCTGAAGCACTTCGACGGTTCGCTGCGTCCCATCGACCGTGTGCCGCAGGACGTCAAGGCGCTCTACGCGACCGCGTTCGAGGTCGAGACCACGTGGTTGGTCGAGGCCGCTGCGCGTCGCCAGAAGTGGATCGACCAGGCGCAGTCGCTCAACATCTACATGGCCGGTGCATCAGGCAAGAAGCTCGACGACACCTACAAGCTCGCATGGCTGCGCGGCTTGAAGACCACCTACTACCTGCGCACGCAGAGCGCGACGCATGCCGAGAAGTCCACTGTTCAATCGGGTCGGCTCAACGCGGTGTCTTCAGGCAGCGGCGATGCATCGCAAGGCATGAGCGCACTCGAAGCCGCTGCACTCGCAGCGCAAGCGCAGTTGAATGCGATGCCCGCAACCGACATCGCTTTTTGCGGCGTCGACGATCCGACGTGCGAAGCATGCCAATGATGTCGGCATGAAGTGGAGGTCGTTCGCGGCATTGCCTGACAAATTGCGATGCATGCGAACAACATAACGACAACATAATTGGAGCGCGATGTGAAGGAGCACTTTGCAACTCACATCGTTGCTCACATAATTTGAGCATTGGATTTTTCTATGTTGACCTGGGACGAAGAAGTCAAGCCCTCCTTGCCAAAGGATCTGCAACAAGGATTGCGGCACACATCGAACAGCGGCACGCAAGTCGGCCGCTCGACGGAGTTTCCGACTTCGCAAATTGCTTCCCCTCTCTCTTCCGCTTCGCCCGTCGCGCGCACGCTCGATGACGGCGCAGCATTGCGGCCCGCACAAGCAGTGTCGTCCGTCGCGCCGGTGGCGCATCGCGTCAAGGCTGCCGACAAGCGCATCATCAACGGCCAGACCGACGTCAACCAGCTGGTTCCGTTCAAGTACAAGTGGGCCTGGGAAAAGTACCTCGCCACCTGCGCCAACCACTGGATGCCGCAGGAAGTGAACATGACGCGCGACATCGCGCTCTGGAAAGATCCCAACGGCCTGACCGAGGACGAGCGCCGCATCGTCAAGCGCAACCTCGGCTTCTTCGTGACCGCCGACTCGCTGGCCGCCAACAACATCGTGCTGGGCACCTACCGCCACATCACGGCGCCCGAGTGCCGCCAGTTCCTGCTTCGCCAGGCCTTCGAGGAAGCGATCCACACACACGCGTACCAGTACATCGTCGAGTCGCTCGGCCTGGACGAGAGCGAGATCTTCAACGCCTACAACGAAGTCCCGTCGATCCGCGAGAAGGACCAGTTCCTGATCCCGTTCATCGACGCCATCAGCGACCCGAACTTCCACACCGGTACGCACGAGAACGACCAGACCTTGCTCAAGTCGCTGATCGTCTTCGCCTGCCTGATGGAAGGACTCTTCTTCTACGTCGGTTTCACGCAGATCCTCGCGTTGGGCCGCCAGAACAAGATGACCGGCGCCGCCGAACAGTACCAGTACATCCTGCGCGACGAGTCGATGCACTGCAATTTCGGCATCGACCTGATCAACCAGCTCAAGCTCGAGAACCCGCACCTCTGGACCGCCGAGTTCAAGGCCGAGATCAAGGCGCTCTTCATGAAGGCCGTCGAGCTCGAATACCGATATGCCGAAGACACCATGCCGCGCGGCGTGCTCGGCATGAACGCATCCATGTTCAAGGGCTACCTGCGCTACATCGCCAACCGGCGCGCGCAGCAGATCGGCCTCGAAACGCTCTTCCCGAACGAGGAAAATCCGTTCCCCTGGATGAGCGAAATGATTGACCTGAAGAAGGAGCGCAACTTCTTCGAAACCCGCGTGATCGAGTATCAGTCGGGTGGTGCGCTCTCCTGGGATTGAATCTTTCCGACAAGAACAAAAAGTGAATTCAAGAATAGTTCTCGCCGACGACCAGCACCAAAGAGTGCGGCATCGGTGAGGGCGCAGGTGTTCATGGTGCTGGAGCCTGCTCCAACGCCATGAATCGCTTCACGCTGACCAACATGCGTGGAGTGCTTCAAAAGGTTGATTTTTCAACTTGATCAAGGAGAAATAGAAATGGCAACTGCAAAGAAAGCGCCGGCTAAGAAAGCCGCTGCAAAGAAGGCCCCGGCAAAGAAGGCTCCGGCAAAGAAGGTCGCCGCCAAGAAGGCACCGGCCAAGAAGGTCGTAGCGAAGAAGGCGCCGGCGAAGAAGGTTGCAGCCAAGAAGGTTGCGGCGAAGAAGGCGCCGGCGAAGAAGGGTGCAGCCAAGAAGGTTGCGGCAAAGAAGGCCCCGGCGAAGAAGGTAGCCGCCAAGAAGGCGCCGGCGAAGAAGGCCGCTGCCAAGAAGGCCCCTGCCAAGAAGGCCCCTGCGAAGAAGGCCGCGGCCAAGAAGCCTGCTGCCAAGAAAGCAGCGAAGAAGCCCGCTGCCAAGAAGGCCGCCAAGGCGCCCGCGAAGGCTGCCGTCGCCCCTGCCCCTGCTCCCGCAGCGCAGACTACGCTGAACCCGCAGGCAGCATGGCCGTTCCCGACGGCCAGCAAGCCCTGAGTCGTTCAGCGGCCTTGAAGGCAAAGCCCGGCACCGCAAGGTGCCGGGCTTTTTTGCATCCGGCGCGTCAGAGGCCGATGGCCTTCAGATCCACCTTGTAATTCTGCGGCCCGCGCTGCGCGATCTTGAGCGCGCCCAGTTGGTTGCCCAACGCGGCGCAACGCACGAGGGGCCAGCCCTGCTCCAGTCCGAACAGCAGCGCGCCACGCCACGCGTCGCCGCAGCCGGTCGGCTCGATCACGGCCGTCGGCTTCACCGCGGGCACGTGCTCGCTCTCGCCGTGGGTCCACACCTCGCAACCTTCGGCGGCCAAGGTCACCACCAAGCCGCGAACGCGCTTCGAGATCTCGGCGAGGCTCCAGCCCGTGCGCTGCGCGAGCATCTTTCCTTCGTAGTCGTTCACCACGACCCAACTGGCCAGGTCGACGAAGTGCGCGAGTTCCTTGCCATCGAACATCGGCAAGCCCTGGCCCGGATCGAACACGAAAGGAATGTCGGCCGCCTTGAATTGCTCCGCGTGCTGCACCATCGCGTCGCGGCCATCCGGCGCCACGATGCCGAGCTTGATGTCCTCGCGCGCCGTGACGCGCGTGATGTGCGCCTGCTGCATCGCGCCAGGATGGAACGCTGTGATCTGATTGTTGTCCCGGTCGTTCATGATCATGGCTTGCGCAGTGAAGGTGTCGTCCACCTGCCGGACGAACTCGGCGCTGATGCCCAGCGAGCGCAGGCGCTCCAGATAGTCGCCGCCGTCGCTGCCGACCGTCGCCATCGGCAGTGCCGTGCCGCCGAGCGCGTTGAGGCTGTAGGCGATGTTGCCCGCGCAGCCGCCGAAATCGCGGCGCAGGCCGGGCACCAGGAAGGACACGTTGAGGATGTGCAACTGATCGGGAAGGATCTGGTCCGCGAACCGGCCCTCGAAAGTCATGATCGTGTCGAACGCGAGGGAACCGCAAATTACCGCTGCCATGGATGATCCAATGAACCGTTGGTTGGAATGGGAAGGAAAGGCCGCTGCCGCTCAGGGGTAGAGCGTCTCGACACGAAAGCCCGCGACTGGCGGCATCATTGCGGCCTCGGGGCCGGTGAGTTTCAGCGACATCGACGCCGCGCGTTCGGCACGCGCCGGCAAGATCGACGGCGCGCCAAATTCGGAAGGCATGAGCACGCGCCGCACCACGGCCCGCTCCTGCGTATCGAGCAGCGACAACTCGACGGCGGGCATCGCGAGCGGCACGTCGGCGGAATTGCGCAAGGTAAAGCTGAGGCGGAACCCTTCATCGCTCTTCTCGCGCGAGAAGGACGCGCCATCGACCTTGATGTCGTTGATCTGCCGAAGCGCGGAGAGCTGGCAGCCTAGCGCCTGGCACATCGACGCCATCGCCGGGCGCAAACCCGGCTGGCGCGCAACGATGAGATCACGCTCCTGATAAATTATTTGCCCGATCAGGACCAGTGCGGCGAGAACGGCCGCCGCCACCATCGAACGCCGAGCCGCAGGACGCTGCCAGAAGGCCTCCGATCCCGATGCGCCCATGAAAGATGGCGTGCCGCGGACAACTTCAACCGGTGGTTCAGGCTCACTGGCCGCCAGGACCACTGGCGCCGTTTCGACCGAAGCGGCCTTCTGATCACGGGCCTTGGCCTTGGCAATCTTGGCTGACTTGACTCGTGCACGGCGCAGCGCCTTTTGCAACTGCGCATTGCTGACGTCCTCGGTGGTCGGCTCGGTTTCGGGAATGCTCGGAGGAGGTGCAGGCACTGGCGCCGGCAAGGACAGATCGATGTTCGGAAACGAAAGTGGTGGAGGCAACGGCGGTCGCACAACGGTGCGGCCTTCATCACCCAGATTCAACAGATCCGAATCGGGCCAAGGCTCGTCAGCGACGACGCCTGCGAAAGACAGCATGTTCGCTGCCGGTTTCGAAGGCCCGGCGTCGAACGCATGTTCGCCGTCCGTCGTCAACATCCCCTGATGGTCGTCGTCGAGAAAGTCAGCCTCCACCGCTTCCCGTGCGTGCTCATCAGCATCCGGCGGCGCTGAGGGTTCCGACGCCTGCTCCTGTTCGTCAAGCGGCTCGACCGTAAAGCCATTTTCGGCAGGAGTCGATGCGGGGGCTGGAACAGGAGCAGATGGCGACGGTCCAGACCCGGGCGCCTCTCGCAGATCAAGGGTCGCATCGAACACCTGGCTGCAGCGACCGCAGCGCACCCAGCCATCCGAAATGCGAAGCTGGTCCTTCACCACCTTGAAAGTGGTTTCGCAGGCGGGGCAACGCGTGACCAAGCTCATCTGGCGCAGATTGTAAAAGCTGGTTGCGCGCAGCCCGGCGCCAACTAGATCTTTGCAGTCATGAGGATCCAGCCATCCTCGCTGTCGCTCACTTCCAGCGAGGCGTACGGTGCATAGGCGAGTTTCAACTCGTCTGCCTGACGTTCGAGGATGCCTGCCAGCACCAGAGCGCCGCCCGCCACCACGTAGTCGCAGAGCAAGGGAGCCAGCACCTTAAGCGGCGTCGCGAGGATGTTGGCAAGCACGACGTCGTAGCGTCCAGCCGCTGCCTCGGGCAGACCGGCATTCAGGTGCACGCCATTGGCCTCGGCATTGAGCCGAGTCGACTCCACTGCGGCTTCATCGATATCGACCGCATCGATCTCACCCGCGCCGAATTTCGCGGCGCCGATCGCCAGGATGCCGGAGCCACAGCCGTAGTCCAGCACGCGCTGGCCCACCGGATGGCCGCGACGAGCGATCCACCGCAGGCACATGCGGGTGGTCGGGTGCGTACCGGTGCCGAACGCCAGCCCCGGGTCCAGGCGAATGATCTGCCGCGCCTGCAGGGGCGGCTCATGCCATGTCGGTACGATCCAGAACTCAGGTGTGACCTCGACCGGCGCGAACTGCGACTGCGTCAGCCGAACCCAGTCCTGCTCCGGCACGTCCGCCAACCCCAGCACGCGGCAATCTGCAAAGAACTCCTGCGCCGCCAACACCACGGCCGCCTCACGCGCCAGTTGCTCGGTGGAGAACAGTGCGATCACGCGCGACCGCTGCCAGCCCTCCTTCGGCGGCGGCATGCCCGGCTCGCCGAACAGCGCCTGCTCCGCATCGGTCTGCGCATCGGCATCCTCGACCGAAACACTCAACGCATCGAGCGCATCCAGCGCATCACTGACGGTCTCGACCAACTCCTCAGGCGCCATCAGACGAAGTTCGAACATAGGAAATCCCTCTCAATGGCAATGCCCCCGGCAAGCGAAGCGAAGCCCGTTCGTAAAACACCGCGGAACCGGCTTTGCCGGGCCGCAGGTGTTGCCCCCGGCGAGGGGGTAGGCGAAGCGACACGAAGTGCGCGCAGCCTGGGGGAGTTCAACGCTTATGTGCAGCCAGCCACTCTTCCAGGTAGTGGATGTTGGTTCCACCGCCCATGAACTTGGCATCGACCATCAGTTCGCGATGCAACGGCATGTTGGTCTGAATGCCTTCGACCACCGTCTCGTTCAGCGCCGTGCGCATGCGCGCCAGCGCCTGCTCGCGGGTGTCGCCGTGAACGATGATCTTGCCGATCATGGAGTCGTAGTTGGGCGGCACGAAGTAGTTGGTGTAGATGTGCGAATCCACGCGCACGCCCGGTCCGCCCGGCGGGTGCCACATCGTGATGCGGCCCGGCGACGGCGTGAACTTGTAGGGATCCTCGGCGTTGATGCGGCACTCGATCGCATGACCCCGCATCTCGATCTGACGCTGGGTGAAAGGCAGCTTTTCGCCTGCCGCCACCATGATCTGCGTCTTCACGATGTCGATGCCGGTGGTGAACTCCGTGACCGGATGCTCCACCTGCACGCGCGTGTTCATCTCGATGAAATAGAACTCGCCGTTCTCATAGAGGAACTCGAAGGTGCCGGCACCGCGGTAGCCGAGCTTCTTGCACGCCGCCGCGCAGCGCTCGCCGATCTTCTCGATGAGCTTGCGCGGAACGCCCGGTGCCGGCGATTCCTCGATCACCTTCTGGTGACGTCGCTGCATCGAACAGTCGCGCTCGCCCAGGTAGACGGCGTTCTTGTGCTTGTCGGCGAGGATCTGGATCTCGATGTGGCGCGGGTCCTGGAGGAACTTCTCCATGTAGACGGCCGGATTGTTGAAAGCCGCGCCCGCCTCCGCCTTGGTCATCTGGATGGCATTGACCAGCGCAGCCTCGGTGTGGACCACGCGCATGCCGCGTCCACCACCGCCGCCCGCCGCCTTGATGATGACGGGATAGCCGATCGCCCGTGCGATGCGCTTGTTGGTGGCAGCGTCGTCCGAGAGTTCGCCCTCTGAGCCCGGCACGCAAGGCACGCCCGCCTTGATCATGGCCTGCTTGGCCGACACCTTGTCGCCCATGATGCGGATCGATTCGGGCGTCGGGCCAATGAACTGGAAGCCGCTCTGCTCGACTCGTTCGGCGAAGTTAGCGTTCTCGCTCAGGAAGCCGTAGCCCGGATGGATGGCTTCCGAGTCCGTCACCTCGGCGGCCGAGATGATCGCCGGCATATTGAGGTAGCTCTGCGATGAAGGCGCGGGACCGATGCACACGGCCTCCTCCGCCAGCTTGACGTATTTCGCCTCGCGGTCGGCCTCGGAATAGACCATCACGGCCTTGATGCCGAGCTCACTGCAAGCGCGCTGAATTCTTAAGGCAATCTCACCACGATTGGCGACCAGTATCTTCTTGAACATGGTCACTCGATGATGAACAGCGGCTGTCCGTATTCGACCGCCTGGCCGTTCTCGGCGAGGATCTGTGTGACGGTGCCGGACTTGTCGGCCTCGATTTCGTTGAGGATCTTCATCGCCTCGATGATGCACACGGTGTCGCCTTCCTTGACCTGGCTGCCAATCTCGGCGAATGCAGGGGCCCCAGGGCTGGACGAGCGATAGAAGGTGCCCACCATGGGCGACTTGATGGCATGGCCGGTGGAAGCAGCTTCGGCCGGCGCGGCCGCAGGGGCCCCGGCAGCGGCAGGAGCCGGTGCGATGGCAGGGCCTGTGGCTGGCGTCGCCACCGCCTGGACATACTGGACCGGTGCGGCCACGCCACCCTTGACGATGCGGACCTTGCCTTCGGCTTCAGTGATTTCCAGCTCGGAGATGTTCGATTCAGACACCAAGTCGATCAGTGTCTTGAGCTTGCGTAGATCCATGGGACTCCAGCGTATGCCGGTTATTAGAAGGTAACTCGCCTGAAGATCGGCTTATTTCGGCGTTTCAACGCCAACTGCGCGATTTGTGGGGCTGGATTCTAGCCGCGAACTATGCCCGCCGCCACGACTGCAGGTCGCCGGCGTCAAGCTTGCCCATTTTACGCGCCGCCACGGAACCGCCCCCGTCGATGAACAGCGTGAAGGGCAAGCCGCCTGCAGTATTGCCGAGTTGCTTGACGAGTTCGGTGCCTTGCATGCCTGCCAAGCCGATGGGATAACTCACTGGCGTCTTGGCCAGAAATTTCCGCACCGCACTGGGCTGATCGATGGCCAACCCGACGACTTGCCAACCGTTGGCAGCATTTTCACGGAAGAAGGCGTCGATCATCGGCATCTCTTCCACACAAGGCGGGCACCATGTGGCCCAGAAATTGATGATCAGCGGCCTGCCACGCAAGGCATTGAACGCGACCTCGCCGCCCTCTGGGCGCTCAAAGCGCTGCGACCAGAACCCCTCGTCGAGGCGCCCACCCCCCCCTTGCGGAGCGCGGCTTCGCCAAAAGGCGCCGCCCGCCCCGGCCAGCGCCGCGACTCCGGCGACGCTAGCGTAAAGCCAGGCACGACGCGTTGACCTGGTAGTCATCCACTGTCCTTTTCGATCAGCCGCCGGAGCGCGGCCAGATTTCCTCTCGGCACACGACCCTGAGCGTCGTGCTTGAGCGCTCCCCTCAGATCGTCCAAGTCATAGACCAACAGGTGCACGCCGATTTCCTCGCCCAGCACACGGCTGGTCGCGTGCACGCTCAACGCCTCAACCTGCTCGCCGTGAAAGCCGGTGACCATGCGCGGCTCATAGTCCACGTGGTGGTCGATGAGCGCGATTTCGGCCGACTTCGAGTCGTCGCAGAAGAGCTGGATATAGATATCTGACAAGCGCGTGGCCGTGCCATGCCACACCGCACCCCCCACATGGGGCCGGAACTGCGCCATCCGCTCCATCCATTCCAGCGCCAGTACGCGCAGTGCGTGCAGTTCCTTGGGCTGGGTATCGGCGCAATAAAGCTGGACGTAGTCGCGGACCTCAGCCTCGACCTCGTCGTTGTTCGGCAGTGCGGTACGCACGGGCAGGCCCAGGTCGCGCAGCGCTCGGCGCTTCGCGGGCCCGTACTCCAGGCCTTCCTCGACGACGAGGCGGGCCGCAGCGGCGGCGATTTCCTGCTTGGACATGTCCATCGGTTCATTTTGCCCGCAGTACGCCCCTCGCAAAAGGCCGGATCACTTGCGTCCCTAGAATCGCCGGATGCACATTCACATTCTCGGCATCTGCGGGACTTTCATGGGCGGCGTCGCGGCACTGGCGCGCGAAGCCGGCCACCGGGTCACTGGCTGCGACGCCGGCGTCTACCCGCCGATGAGCGATCAGCTGAGGGCGCTCGGCATCGACCTGATCGAAGGTTTCGACGCCGATCAGTTGGCCTTGAAGCCGGATGTCTTCGTGGTCGGCAACGTGGTGTCACGGGTCCGGCTGGCCGATGGCACGCCCAAGTTTCCGTTGATGGAAGCCATCCTCGATGCGGGCGCAAGCTACACCAGCGGTCCGCAGTGGCTGGCCGAGCACGTACTGCGGGGCCGCCACGTGCTGGCCGTGGCCGGCACGCACGGCAAGACGACCACGACATCCATGCTGGCCTGGATCTTGGAGCGTGCAGGATTGACGCCCGGATTCCTGGTGGGCGGCGTGCCATTGGATTTCGGCGTCTCGGCCCGTCTGGGGCGCGGCACGAGCGCCCCGTCGGGGGGCAGCGACGACACGATGTGCCGGAGCGTGAGGGCGACATTCGTGATCGAAGCCGACGAATACGACACGGCCTTCTTCGACAAGCGCAGCAAGTTCGTTCATTACGGGCCGCGCACCGCGATCTTGAACAACCTGGAGTTCGACCACGCGGACATCTTCGATGATCTGGCGGCGATCGAGCGGCAGTTCCATCACCTCGTGCGTACCGTGCCGGGCACGGGGCGCGTGGTCGTCAATGCCACGGAGGACAGCCTGCAGCGCGTGCTGGCGCAGGGCTGCTGGAGCGAACTCGCCCGTTTCGGTGCCGGTGGCGAGTGGCAGGCACGGGGCTCGCACGACACCTTCGACGTGCTTCGCCACGGCGAGCGCGTCGGCCGGGTCGAATGGGCGCTTTCCGGCTTGCACAACCAGATGAACGCGCTCGCTGCGATCGCGGCGGCCGAGCATGTGGGCGTCGCGCCCGCCGCTGCGGCCGACGCGCTCGGCAGCTTCCGCAACGTGCGCCGTCGCATGGAACTGCGCGGAACGGTGAACCGCGAGCAAGGCGCGATCAGCGTCTATGACGATTTCGCGCACCACCCGACCGCGATCCGCACGACGCTCGACGGCCTGCGGCAGAAGCTCGATGCCGAGGACAGGAAAAGTGAGCGCATCCTTGCGGTCTTCGAGCCCCGCAGCAATACGATGAAGCTGGGCACCATGACGGCCCAGTTGCCCTGGAGCCTGGAGGCGGCCGACCTTTCGTTTTGTCACAGCGGCGGGCTGGACTGGGACGCCTCGGCCGCGCTCGCACCGATGGGCGCGCGCGCTCGAGTCGCAGGCAACATCGAAACGCTGGTCGCCCAGATCATTGCAGCCACGCGGCCCGGAGATCACATCGTCTGCATGAGCAACGGTGGTTTCGGCGGCGTGCACGAAAGGCTCCTTTCCGCGCTGAACGCGACAAAATGAGCCCCATGCGCGCGAAGCAACTCATCGAGACCCTTCAATTGCAGCCCCATCCCGAGGGCGGATGGTTCCGTGAGATGTTTCGCTCTTCCAAGCAGGTGATGCCCGCCGACGGCCGGCCGGCGCGCGACGCGCTCACCACCATCTACTTCCTGCTGGAAGCGCACCAGCATTCGCGCTGGCACCGGGTGCAGTCCGACGAGGTGTGGATTCATCTTGAAGGAGCCCCGCTTGCGCTCTGGATCAGCGATGCGGCACTTCGCACCGCGCCGGCCCATGTGCGGCTGGGGCCGGTCGATGTGCACGGCATGCGACCCCAGCACACGGTGCCGGCCGGCCAATGGCAGGCGGCCCGTCCCATCGTTGTGCCACAGGCGCCCGACGACTACACGCTGGTGAGCTGCACCGTCGGCCCCGGCTTCGACTTCAACGACTTCTCGTTCATGAGGCCCGACGGCGACGAAGCCGGACTGCTGCGCCACCACTGGCCCGATCTCGCCACGCTGATCTGACCAGCGCCGCGCAGGGGTTCAGCCACGGCGCTGCTTGACGGCCTGCGACAGCACGTCCAGCACCTGCGTCGAATCGTCCCAGCCCAGGCAGGCGTCGGTGATGCTCTTGCCGTATTCGAGGCCGGCGATCGGGTCCTTGCCCGGCGTGAACTTCTGGGCGCCGGCCGTCAGGTGGCTTTCGACCATCAGCCCGAACACGCTGCGGCTGCCGCCCGCGATCTGCGAGGCGATGTCCTTGGCCACATCGATCTGCTTCTGGTGCTGCTTGCTGCTGTTCGCGTGGCTGCAGTCGACCATGAGAGTCTGCGGCAGCTTGGCGGCTTCCAGGTCCTTGCAGGCGGCCGCGACGCTGGCCGCGTCGTAGTTGGGCGCCTTGCCGCCGCGCAGGATCACGTGGCAGTCCTTGTTGCCGTTGGTCTGCACGATCGCGACCTGGCCGTTCTTGTGCACCGAGAGGAAGTGATGCCCGCGCGCGGCCGCCTGGATGGCGTCGGTCGCAATGCGGATGTTGCCGTCCGTGCCGTTCTTGAAGCCGATCGGTGCTGACAGGCCCGAGGCCAGCTCGCGATGCACCTGGCTTTCCGTGGTGCGTGCGCCGATCGCGCCCCAGGAGATCAGATCGCCGATGTATTGCGGCGAGATCACGTCGAGGAACTCGCTGCCTGCCGGAAGGCCCATCCGGTTGATGTCGATGAGCAATTGGCGCGCGATGCGCAGTCCCTCGTCGATGCGGAAGCTCTCGTCGAGGTACGGGTCGTTGATCAGCCCTTTCCAACCCACCGTGGTGCGCGGCTTCTCGAAGTACACGCGCATCACGATTTCCAGCGTGCCGGCGTACTTCTCGCGCTCGGCTTTCAGGCGCCGGGCGTATTCGAGTGCCGCGGCCGGGTCATGGATGGAGCACGGGCCCATCACGACCAGCAGCCGATCGTCCTTGCCATGCATGATGTTGTGGATCGACCGACGGGTGCCGGTGATCAGCGACTCCACCGGCGTGCCCCGGATCGGGAAGAAGCGAATCAGATGTTCGGGAGGAGGCAACACAGTGATGTCCTTGATGCGTTCGTCGTCGGTTCGGCTGGTCTTTTCGACGTTCGCATACCAGGTGTCGCTGGCCGGGGCGGCTTTCGTGCTCATGTGTCGGTCCTTTTCGGGTGTCTTGATTTCGTGAGGCAATAAAAAAACCGCCGGGGCTTTTGGCACCGGCGGTTTTGGGAGGTTCTGCTGTCTGCTGCTTTTATGCGCGCGCCTCTCGTCCGCCGGAAACCGGGAACCAAAAGTAGGCAAAGTAATAAGCGCGTGCGGCGGACATAAGTCGCGAATGTAGCACAGGAGAGGCTCAGGCAGTGCCACCGACGGTGAGGCCGTCGATTCGCAGAGTTGGCTGGCCGACGCCTACCGGCACGCTCTGGCCTTCCTTGCCGCAGGTGCCGACGCCCGAATCGAGCGCCATGTCGTTGCCGATCATCGTGACGCGCGTGAGCGCATCCGGACCATTTCCCACGAGCGTGGCGCCCTTCACCGGATACTGGATCTTGCCGTTCTCGACCCAATAGGCCTCGCTCGCCGAGAACACGAACTTGCCGCTCGTGATGTCGACCTGGCCGCCGCCGAAGTTGGTGGCGTAGAGGCCCTTCTTGATACTTGCCACGATTTCTTGCGGCACGCGGTCCCCGCCCAGCATGTAGGTGTTGGTCATGCGCGGCATCGGCGCGTGGGCATAGCTTTCGCGCCGGCCGTTGCCGGTCGCCTTGGTCTTCATGAGCCGCGCATTGAGCGAATCCTGTATATAGCCCTTCAGGATGCCGTCCTCGATGAGCACGTTGCGCTGCGTCGCGTTGCCTTCGTCGTCGACGTTGAGCGAGCCGCGGCGATCCGCGATGGTCCCGTCGTCGAGCACCGTCACGCCCTTGGCGGCCACTCGTTCACCGATGCGGCCCGAGAACGCGCTCGAGCCCTTGCGGTTGAAGTCGCCTTCGAGCCCGTGGCCGATGGCTTCATGCAACAGGATGCCAGGCCAGCCCGGGCCGAGCACGACCGTCATTTCGCCGGCAGGGGCCGGGCGCGAATCCAGGTTGACGAGTGCCGACTTGACAGCCTGGTCCACGTATTCGGCGATGTGCTCGTCGTCGAAGTAGGCGAGCCCGAAGCGCCCGCCGCCACCGCCCGAACCCACCTCGCGGCGACCGTTCTGCTCGGCGATCACGGTGACCGACAAGCGCACCAGCGGCCGCACGTCGGCGGCCAGCGTGCCATCGGCGCGCGCGACCAGCACCACGTCGTATTCGCTCGCGAGGCCGGCCATGACTTGCGCAACCCGCGGATCACGGGAGCGGGCGAGCTTTTCGACCTTTTCGAGAAGTTGGACCTTCGCCGTGCTGTCGAGCGTGGAGATCGGGTCGACTGCGCCGTAGAGCGAGCGGCTGGATGCGATCCGGCGTGCCGGCGCCTTGACCCGCGCCGTGCGTCCCGCGGCAGAAATAGTGCGGACCGTGCGCGCGGCGTCTAGCAGCGAGGCCTCGGAAATGTCGTCCGAGTATGCGAACGCCGTCTTTTCACCGCTGACCGCCCGCACACCAACGCCCTGGTCGATGCTGAAGCTGCCTGTCTTGACGATGCCCTCTTCCAGGCTCCAGCCCTCGCTGCGCGTGTACTGGAAATAGAGGTCGGCGTCGTCCACCTTGTGCGCGGTGATCTCGGCGAGCGCACGCGAGAGGTGCGTTTCGTCAAGACCGAAGGGCGTGAGCAGAAGTTGCTGCGCCGTGGCGAGGCGCTCGATGGTGGGTTCGCGGGAGATCATCGAGGCATTCTAGGAGGGGAATGCCGCAAGCTGTCAGCTCTGCATCAATCGCTTGGCGCGAGATATGGACATCAGAATGCCCAGCCCCAATCCCAGCGTGACCATCGCGGTGCCGCCATAGCTGATGAAGGGCAGCGGCACCCCCACCACCGGCAGGATGCCGCTCACCATGCCCATGTTCACGAAGGCATAGGTGAAGAAGATCATGGTGACCGCCCCGGCCAGCAGGCGCGAGAACAGCGTCGGCGCATCCAGCGCGATCGCGAGGCCGCGGAAGATCAGGAAGATGAAGGCCGCGATCAGGGCCAGATTGCCGGCCAGGCCGAACTCTTCGGAGTAGGCCGCGAAGATGAAGTCGGTGGTGCGCTCGGGAATGAATTCCAGGTGCGTCTGCGTGCCCTGCATGAAGCCCTTGCCGCCGACGCCGCCGGAGCCGATGGCGATCATCCCCTGGATGATGTGGAATCCCTTGCCGAGCGGATCCTTGGTCGGGTCCAGCAGCGTGCAGACACGCTGCTTCTGGTAGTCATGCAGGATCCGCCAGTCGAATCCGTCCGCACACAGCTGGGATTCGAAGCTCACGATGAGCGTCACCGCCACGATGCCGATCAGCACCGGCGGCACGATCAGCTTCCACGACAGTCCTGCAAAGAAAATCACGGAAAGTCCCGTGGCCAGCACGAGCAGTGCGGTGCCGAGGTCGGGCTGCTTCATGATCAGGCCGACGGGCACGGCCAGCAGGGCCGTGGCGACCACGAAATCCAGCGCGCGCAGCTGGCCTTCGCGCCGCTGGAACCACCACGCCAGCATCAGCGGCATCGCGATCTTGAGGATTTCGCTGGGCTGAATGACCACGCCCACGTTGATCCAGCGCTGGGCGCCCTTCTTGGTGATGCCGAAGAGCGCCACGGCTACCAGCAGACCCACGCCCACCGTGTAGATCGGGACTGCAAAAAACATCAGGCGCTGCGGCGGCACCTGGGCGACCACGAACATGATGAAGCCGGCCAGGAGCATGTTGCGGCCATGGTCCATGAAACGCGTGCCGTGGTCATAGCCCGACGAATACATCGTCATCATCCCGGCGAACGCCAGGAGCAGGACGGCAAAAGCGAGGAAGCCGTCGTAACCCTGGAACACGGGCAACAGGCGTCGCGCGAGCGAGGGTTGATGAAAAACGGCTGACATAGGGGAGCGAATATTGGGGAGCGAATTATCGCGCCCCGCGCACCCGGGAGAGGCTCCGAGGGCAATTTCGGCCGGAGTGCCCATAATGCGCGCCATGTCGCGAACCACCCACCTGCTCTACCTGCATGGCTTTCGCTCCTCGCCCCGCTCGACCAAGGCGTCGCTCATGGCCCAGCGCGTCGCCCGCGAGCACCCCAACCTGCGATGGTGGTGCCCCCAGCTGCCGCCATCGCCACGGGAGGCCATCGACCTCGTGATGCGGGGCATCGCCGACTGGCCGCGAAGTTCGATGGCCGTCGTCGGATCCTCCCTGGGCGGCTTCTATGCCACTTATGTCACCAGCACGACCCACTGCCGCGCGGTGCTGCTGAACCCCGCGGTCCACCCTGCCCGCGACCTGGTTCGCCAGATCGGCGACCAGACGCTCTGGCACAACCCCGCGGAGCATTTCCATTTCCGGCCCGAATACATCGGGGAGCTGCGCACGCTCGACGTCGGCCCGCTGGCGCGGCCCGACCAGGTCTTCGCCATCATCGCCAAGGGCGACGAAGTGCTCGACTGGCGTGAAATGACCGACCGCTATCCGGGAAGCCGGATCGAGCTGCTCGAAGGCAGCGACCACGCACTGTCGGATTTCGAAGAGCGCCACCTCGACGACGTGCTGGCCTTCATCGACCCCGTCTGAGGGTCTGCGAGCAGCCGGGATGCGCTGCAGCGCATGGGACAATCCGCGCCATGTTTGTATTGTTCGAAGAAGCCGGCAAGTACCTCGGTGGCCGCATCCTGTCGGAGGCCGAGGCCTCGGCGCAGGTCGAGCTCGAGACCGGCAAGCGCGTCAAGGTCAAAGGCGCCAACATCGTCCTGCGCTTCGAGAAGCCGGCCCCGCCCGAACTGCTGGCCGAAGCGCGCGCAATGGCGGCCACGGTCGATCTCGACCTGGCCTGGGAGTTCGCGCCCGAGGGTGAATTCAGCTTCGGCGAACTTGCCACCGAATATTTCCAGGCCCAGCCGAGTCTCGTGCAGCAGGCCGCGGCGCTGCTGGCGCTGTTCGAGGCGCCACATTACTTCCGCCGCGCCGGCAAGGGTCGCTTCAAGAAAGCGCCGGCCGAGATCGTCCAGCAGGCGCTGGCCGCCATCGAGAAGAAGAAGGCCGTGCAGGCGCAGATCGCCGAGTGGTCGACCCAACTGGCCGCCGGCGAGTGCCCGGCGCCGGTGCGCGAGCAGCTTTTCAAGATCCTGTTCCGGCCCGACAAGAACGCGCCGGAATACAAGGCCGTCGTCGAAGCCTCCCGCGCCACGCAGCGTGCGCCGCTCGACCTGCTGAAGCGTGCCGGCGCCATCGACTCGTCCTACCAGTTCCACTGGCGCCGCTTCCTGTTCGAGAACTTCCCGAAGGGCACCGGCTTTCCGACGCTCAGCGCCCCCGTCATCGCTGATGACCTGCCGCTGGCCGACGTGCAGGCCTTTTCCGTCGACGATTCGCAGACCACCGAAATCGACGATGCGTTGTCGGTTCGGGGCATCGGCACCGGCACGGTGGTCGTCGGCATCCACATCGCCGCCCCGGGTCTCGCGCTGGTGCCGGGCAGCCCTATCGACCAGGTGGCGCGTGCGCGCATGTCGACGGTCTACATGCCCGGCCACAAGATCACGATGCTGCCCGATCACGTGGTCGAGGCGTTCACCCTGCAGGAAGGTCGCGACTGTCCGGCCGTCTCCATCTACGCGACCTTCGACGAAACCTCGCTCGCCCTGAAGGGCACCGAAACGAAACTCGAACGCGTGCCGATCGTCGCCAACCTGCGGCACGACCAGCTCGACAGCGTCGTCACGCAGGAGTGGCTCGAGGACGCATCGGTCAACGCCGACAGCACGCCTGAGGTCACCCAGCGCGTGCGCGAACCGCTGTCCTTCCTGTTCCGGCTGGCGAAGCAACTGAAGGCGCAGCGCGAAGTGGTGCGCGGCAAGCCGGAGAGCTTCAACCGCCCCGACTACAACTTCCGACTCGTCGGCAATGATGGCGAGCCCACCGGCAACGAGCAAGTGCGGATCACAACCCGCCAGCGTGGCGCGCCGCTCGACCTGATCGTCTCCGAAGCGATGATCCTGGCGAACAGCAGCTGGGGCGGCTGGCTCGGCGAACTCGGCGTGCCCGGCCTCTACCGCAGCCAGGCCAGCCTCGCGCCGGGCATCAAGGTGCGGATGGGCACACGTGCCTTGCCGCACGCCGGCCTCGGCGTGAAGAGCTACGCGTGGAGCACTTCGCCCCTGCGTCGCTACACCGATCTCGTGAACCAGTGGCAGATCATCGCGGCGGCGCGCCACGGCAAGACCGCTGCGCTGGCGGCGCCGTTCAAGCCGAAGGATGCGGATTTGTTCTCGATCCTCTCGGGCTTCGATGCGGCCTACAGCACCTTCAACGCGCACCAGGGCGGCATGGAGCGCTTCTGGACGCTCAAGTATTTGCAGCAGCAGGGCATCACCGAACTCGACGCGATCTTGGTCAAGGACGTGCCGAACGGCGCGCTGGTGCGGGCCGACACACTCCCGCTGGTGTTCCAGGTCACGGGGACACAAGGCTTGCTGCGAGGCGCGCGCGTGCGCGTCAAGCTTGGCGAGATCGACGAGATCGCGCTCGACGTGCACGGCACCGTGATCGAACGCCTCGATGCGGCGCCCACCGAAGCAACGCCAGAGGACGAAGCCGGCGAGGACGAGGAAGAAGTCGCCGGCCCGATCGCCATCGCCGTCGACCTCGCGGACAGCGAGGCTGCACCGGAGAACACACCGGTATGAGCCCTAGGGAGACCGCTCCATGAACCTGCGCGACTTCAGCACGCTGCAGATTGCGCTTGGCCTGTCGGTGGTCGCCCATGCGGCCTTGCTGACGGTGCGCTTCGTCGACCCGGAGTCCTTCAACCGCGTCTTCAAGGAGACGCCGCTGGAGGTCATTCTGGTCAACGCCAAGACCAACGAACGCCCCGACAAGGCGAAAGCCATCGCCCAGGCATCTCTGGCCGGCGGCGGCGATCTCGACAAGGGACGCGCCACCAGTCCGCTGCCGCCCTCCACCTTCACGGCCGTCGGCGACGCGATGGAAGAACAGCAGCGACAGGTCGAGGCGATGCAGCAGCAACAGATGCTGCTGCTGGCCCAGATCAAGCAGGAGCTCGCATCGATGCCGGTGCCCGACCCGCGCAGCCAGGGCAACCCGAGCGATTCCGCCGCGCGCGAGGAGAAGCGCCGCCAGCTCGTCAACCTGCTCGCCGAGATCGAGCGCCGCGTCAACGAAGAAAACGCCCGACCCAAGAAGCGCTACATCAGCCCGGCCACGCGCGAAGCGGCCTATGCGGCGTACGTCGATGCGCTGCGCCGGAAGATCGAGGTGCGCGGCACCGAGAACTTCCCCGAGGCCGCGGGCAAGAAGATGTACGGAGAGCTCACCATGATGGTGACCGTCAACCACGATGGCTCGATCCTCGCCACCGACGTCGTCGAAAGCTCGGGCAACCGATTGCTGGACCGGCGCGCGCAGGCGATCGTGCGCAGCGTCGGCAGCTTCGGCAAGTTCACCGATGCGATGCGCCGGCAGACTGACCAGATCGTGCTGCCCTCGCGCTTCAAGTTCACCCACGACGAGACGCTCGAGACGCAGCTTTCGTCCAGACAATGATCGAGACGCCATGGACCTGTACTGCGTGATGGGCAATCCGGTCGAGCACAGCCGCTCACCCTGGATTCATGCGCGCTTCGCCGAGCTGACCGGTCAGGCGCTGAGCTACGGTCGTCGCCTTGCGCCGATCGGCGGATTCGCCGATGCCGTGGCGGCGTTTCGCGCCGACCCATCGGGCACGGCGCGCGGCTGCAACGTCACTGTGCCCTTCAAATTCGATGCGGCGGCGCTTGCGCAGCACCTGACGCCGCGCGCCACCCTCGCGCACGCCGTCAACGTGCTGAGCTTTCGCGGGGACGGCATCCACGGCGACAACAGCGACGGCATCGGGCTGGTCAACGACATCGCATTGAACGCGGGCGTGGCGATCAGGGGCAGCGAGCTGCTGCTGCTCGGCGCAGGCGGTGCCGCCGCGGGCGTACTCGGTCCCCTGCTGGAGGCCGGGCCGCGCCGCGTCGTGGTCGCCAACCGCACCCTCGCCAAGGCCATCGCGCTGGTTCAGCGCCACGCCGCACTCGCGCTGCAGCACCACGTCGCACTCGAAGCGCAGGAACTCCGCGCCGTGCCCGGCACCTTCGACGTGGTGGTCAACGCCACGGCGTCGAGCCTGGCTGGCGGCGAGGTGCCGGTCGACGGCAGCGTGCTGAAGCCCGGTGCACTTGCGATCGACATGATGTACGGCCCCGCGGCGGCCGGCTTCATGGCGTGGGCCCGCGCGCACGGCGCCCTGCCGCGCGACGGACTCGGCATGCTGGTCGAGCAAGCGGCCGAAGCCTTCGAGACCTGGCGCGGCGTCCGGCCGCCCACGGCCACGGTGCTGGCCGAGCTGCGCGCCATCGTCGACGCGAAGTGAAGCCCCTTCTTCGCTGGCTGGGCTGCCTGCTGATCGCGGCCTTCGCGCTCGAGCTCTTCTTCATCCTGCGGATCGCCGCGATGGCGGCCATCGATCCCGAATCCACTGCATTCCAGCGCTCCGAGGCATGGCAGGTCGCCGTCCATGGACGCAGCAACGGCGAGCGCGACTGGAAGCAGCAATGGGTCCCGTATGCGCAGATCTCCGACTCGCTCAAGCGCGCCGTGATCGCCAGCGAGGACGGCGAATTCATCTACCACCAGGGCGTGGAATGGGAAGCCATCGAGCGCGCCCGCCAGCGCAACGCCAAGGCCGAGGAAATCGCCGCCCGGCGCGCCGCCCAGATGCGCGCGCGGGGCAAGGAGCCACGCGCGCCCCAACTGCGCGGCGGCTCGACCATCACCCAGCAACTGGCCAAGAACCTGCTGCTCTCCGGCGAACGCACGCTGCTTCGCAAAGGCCAGGAGCTGGTGCTCACCATGGCGCTCGAAGTGATGCTGAGCAAGCAGCGCATTCTGGAGATCTACCTCAACAATGTGGAATGGGGCGAAGGCATCTTCGGTGCCGAGGCAGCCGCCCAGCACTACTTCAGGAAGCCTGCTTCCCGGCTCACCGTCAGCGAGGCGGCACGGCTCGCCGTGATGCTGCCCAGTCCGAAATCCTTCGAACGCCGACTGGGCTCCAGCTATCTCGCCAGCCGGTCGGCCACGATCGCGGCGCGGATGCCCGCCGCCGAACTGCCTTAGCTCAACCTATCATCAGCCTCATGCTTGCCAAGTTCACGGGGTGGGGATTGCTGGCCTTGATCCGGTTGCTCACCGGCGCCCAGGCGCGGTGGTGGGGCTGCCCGCCCAAGGCCGAACAGCGGATCTACTTCGCCAATCACCAAAGCCATCTGGATCTCGTCATGATCTGGGCAGCCCTGCCCGAGGAACTGCGCGGCATCACGCGCCCGATCGCCGCGCGCGACTACTGGGCCAATACGCCCTTCAAGCGCTGGATCACGACTGAGGTTTTCAACGCGATCTACGTCGAGCGGGGTGGCGGTGCGCCGGTGGTGCCTCCCGCCCCGCCTGCGCAGCCACCTGCCGAGCGCATCGAACCGTCGTTCGACGACGTCCCGCCGCCGGACCCGGCGCCCGTCGAGCCATGGACGTCACAGGGCGAGCTGCCGCTGTCGCAGCCGGCCGCTGAGCCCGTACCGGCCGCGACGCCCGGCAGCCTCGAAGCACTCGCGCCACTGCAGCCCCTGATCGAGGCCCTGCAAAGCGGCGACTCGATCATCATCTTTCCCGAAGGCACGCGCGGCCACACGGGCATGCCGCAGAAATTCAAGTCGGGCCTCTTCACGCTTGCGCAGATGTTCCCCGAAGTGGTGCTCGTGCCGGCCTGGATCGACAACGTCCAACGCGTCATGCCCAAGGGCGAAGTGGTGCCGGTGCCAATCCTCTGCTCGGTCACCTTCGGCGCGCCGATCCAGCTGGAAGAAGGTGAAGAGCGCCGTCCCTTTCTCGATCGGGCTCGCGAGGCGGTGGTTGCGCTGCGTGAGGTCTAGATGAACCAGTACCTCCGCAATCTTTCATCGACCCATCAGGTCGCCGCGCTCTTCTTCATCGTGTTCGGGCTGCTCTTCGTCGTGAGCACGATGGTGTTCCTGCTGAGCTTGAGGGAACGCCGCAACCCGGTTCACGACGAGATCTGGCAGCGCGAGCTCCAACATTTCCGCTCGCTGCTGCGCACGACCTGGGTGATGGTGATCGTGTTCTGGGTCGGCTGGGCACTGGGCGAGAAGGTCGCGACGCTGCTCTTTGCGCTCATCTCCTTCTTCGCGCTGCGCGAGTTCATCACCCTGTCGCCGACGCGGCGCGGCGACCACCGCAGCCTGATCCTGGCCTTCTTCGTCGTGCTGCCGATCCAGTTCTGGCTGGTGGCGACCGCGCACTTCGACTTGTTCACTGTGTTCATCCCGGTGTACGTCTTCCTCGCGATTCCGGTCGTGAGCGCGCTGGCCGACGATCCGAGCCACTTCCTCGAGCGCAATGCCAAGCTGCAATGGGGAATAATGGTCTGCGTCTACGGCATGAGCCATGTGCCAGCGCTCCTGCTGCTGTCCTTTCCGGGCTACCAGGGCAAGAACGCGTTCCTTGTCTTCTATCTGGTGTTCGTGGTGCAGACGTGCATGCTGGTGCAGCACCTGGTTTCGCGCCGCAAGACAATGCCTGTGGAAGGCGCGCCACCGCCGGAGCCGCCCAGAGGTTGGCTGGCGAAGGCCCAGTATTGGCTCTTCATGCAGCCGCCCTTCGCACCGAACGTGAGCCGCAGCTTCAACTGGACCAGCTGGGCGCTGGGCATGGCGATCGCGAGCGTGGTCGGCGCGCTTCTTTCCTTCATCACCCCGTTCAAGTATGGCCAGGCGCTCGCGATGTCACTGATCGCTTGCGCAGCGGGCTCGATGGGCCATCTCGTGATGAAGGCCCTCAAGCGCGACCGCGGCATCCCCAACTGGGGCCGGCGCGGTGTCGGCGTCACGGGCGCCAACGGCTTGCTGGACCGCGTCGATGCGCTCTGCTTCGCCGCGCCGGTCTTCTTCCACGCGGTGCGCTGGTACTTCGACGTGTGAGCCTCTGATGCGCATCCTCGGCATCGACCCCGGACTGCAGACCACCGGCTTCGGCGTGGTCGACATGGACGGCCATGCGCTGCGCTACGTCGCGAGCGGCACCATCAGCACCAAGCACCTGGCACGCGGCGAACTTCCTGCGCGTCTCAAGGTGCTCTTCGACGGCATCGGCGAGATTGCCGAGCGCTACAAGCCCGATGCGGCGGCAGTGGAGATCGTGTTCGTCAACGTCAATCCGCAATCCACGCTGCTGCTGGGCCAGGCGCGCGGTGCCTGCATCACCGCGCTGGTCACCAGCAACCTCACGGTGGCCGAATACACGGCCCTGCAGATGAAGCAGGCCGTCGCGGGCCATGGAGGCGCCGCCAAGGCGCAGGTGCAGGAGATGGTCAAGCGGCTTCTCCAACTCCCCGGCGTGCCCGGCAGCGATGCGGCCGATGCACTGGGCATCGCGATCACGCATGCGCACGTCGGAGCATCGATGGCGCGACTCGGGCAAGCCACGGCGCTTGGGCGGAGCACCAGCGGGATGTATCGACAGGGGCGGACGCGCTAGAACGCCCGCTCGGCAATGAGCACCGCGAAGAAGCCGAAGGCTGCAAGCAAGGTCCACTTGAGCACGATCCAGCCGAAGCGGCGGTACTTGAGCTGACCGGTGCCGGCATAGAACGCGAAAGACATCCCGGCCACGAGCAGCAGCAGCAGGATGGCCCAGCGGAAGATCAGCATCGGATGGAGGGGCCGGGCTACCAGGCGCGGGCGACTTCGGCGAAGCCGACCGGTGCGCGCTTCTCATCGTCGAAGGTCACGATCTCGTGGGCGTCGTCGTGCGCGAGCAGTTCGCGCAGCAGCTTGTTGTTGAGCGCATGGCCCGAGCGGAAGGCGCTATAGGCGGCCAGGAGCGGCTGCCCGATGACGTAGAGGTCGCCCATCGCGTCCAGGATCTTGTGCTTGACGAACTCGTCGTCGTAGCGCAACCCGCCCGCATTGAGCACCTTGGTGTCGTCCATCACGATCGCGTTGTCGAGCCCGCCCCCGAGCGCCAGTCCCCTCGACCGCATGTACTCGACTTCCTTGGTGAAGCCGAAGGTGCGTGCGCGCGCGATGTCGCGGCTGTAGGAGCCGCTGCCGAGGTCGAACTCGACCCGTTGGCCGGTCGAGTTGACGACGCGATGGTCGAAATCGATCTCGAAGCTGAGCTTGAAGCCATGGTACGGGTCGAGCCGTGCCCACTTGGCATCGGCGCCCTCTCCCTCGCGTACCTCGACCGGCCGGGTGACGCGGATGAAACGGCGAGGCGCGCTCTGGAGTTCGATGCCCGCGCTTTGCAGCAGGAACACGAAGGACGAGGCGGAGCCGTCGAGGATTGGCACCTCGTCGGCCGTGATGTCGATCTGCAGATTGTCGATGCCGAGGCCTGCGCAGGCCGACATCAGATGCTCGACGGTCTGGACCTTGGCGCCGCCCGACGACACGGTCGAGGCGAGCCGGGTGTCGGTGACGGCCTCGGCCGTCATCGGGATCTCGACCGGTTCGGGCAGGTCCACACGGCGGAACACGATGCCGTGGTTCACCGGCGCCGGCCGGAGCGTGAGTTCCACGCGCTGCCCGCTGTGCAGGCCGACGCCTACCGCACGGGTAATGGATTTGAGGGTTCTTTGTGGAAGCACGGGCGAGATTTTAGAAGCGCGAGGCGTCCGGCGCACCGTCCGCCTCGCTATGTCCGCAATAGCCTCCACCGGGAACCCGTCAGTCGGCTTGGCGACGGAGGAAGGCCGGGATCTCGAAATCGTCCATGCCGCCCGACGACAGCGCGTCCACCTTGGCCGCGGCCATGGTGCGATTGGTGCGCCACACGCTGGGCACGGCCATGCCGTCGTAGTTGGGCTGGCTGCTTGCATGCCCATGTCCGCTGCCGAGCGTCGGGACGTTGAAAGGGATGTTGTCGGTGCCGGTGCGGATGACTTCGAGCGTCGGTGCCTGACGGCGTGCATCCTGGCGCGAGAGGCCGGTCGCGACCACGGTGACGCGCATCTCGTCGCCGAGGTTGTCGTCGTAGGCGGCGCCGTAGATCACGTGCGCATCAGGCGAGGCGTAGGCCCGGATCGTGTTCATCGCGAGCTTGGATTCGCTCAGCTTGAGCGAGGACTTCGACGCGGTCACGAGCACCAGCACGCCCTTGGCGCCCGATAGGTCGATGCCTTCGAGCAGCGGGCAGGCCACGGCCTGCTCGGCGGCGATGCGCGCGCGGTCCGGGCCGCTGGCGGCGGCCGTGCCCATCATGGCCTTGCCGGGTTCACCCATCACGGTGCGCACGTCTTCGAAGTCGACGTTCACGCCGCCGTACTCGTTGATGATCTCCGAGATGCCGCCCACGGCGTTCTTGAGCACGTCGTTGGCATGCGCGAAGGCTTCGTCCTGAGTGACGTCCTCGCCCAGCACGTCGAGCAGCTTCTCGTTGAGCACGACGATCAGCGAATCGACGTTGGCTTCGAGTTCGGCCAGGCCGGCATCGGCATTGGTCATGCGGCGGCCGCCTTCCCAATCGAAGGGCTTGGTCACCACGCCCACCGTGAGGATGCCCATTTCCTTGGCGACGCGCGCGATCACCGGCGCAGCGCCGGTGCCCGTGCCGCCGCCCATGCCGGCCGTGATGAACAGCATGTGCGCGCCGGCGATCGACTCTCGGATGTCGTCGATCGCCGCCTCTGCGGCGTCGCGGCCCTTCTCGGGCTTGCTGCCGGCGCCCAGCCCGTTGGTGCCGAGCTGGATGGTCTTGTGCGCATTGCTACGCGACAGGGCCTGAGCATCGGTGTTGGCGCAGACGAACTGCACGCCCTGCACGCCACGCTCCATCATGTGGGCGACCGCGTTCCCGCCACCGCCGCCGACGCCGATCACCTTGATCTGCGTACCTTGGTTGAACTCTTCGATCTCGATCATTTCGATAGCCATTTTTCTGACTCCTTGAATTTGCAGTTGCCGTTTGATTGCGAATGAATTTGTTGTTGGAACCGAGAACGCTTATGGCGGTGGACCTGTTCGTCGCCATCGCTCGTTGAAATGACGCGGCGGCCCGGCACGGGCCAGCCAAAGGGGAAAAGCATTCATCGCAGCGCCCCCATTCCAGAAACGCCATGGATCCGGCTCCGCCGGTCCGCCGGCGTTGCCCCCTGCAAGGGGGTGGGCGACCACAAGCAGTGGGCAAGCCTGGGGGTCATCAAAAGTTCCCCACGATGAAGTCCTTGAAGCGGCCAAAAGCCGTCTTCACGGAACCGTTCTTTTGTGCAACCTTGAAGCCGCGCAGGCGTGCGTAGCGCGCTTCCTCGAGCAGGCCCATCACTGTCGCGGCGCGCGGCTGGGCGACCATGTCCGACAGCGCACTCGAATACTTCGGGATGCCGCGACGCACGGGCTTCAGGAAGATGTCTTCGCCCAACTCGACCATCCCGGGCATCACCGCGCTGCCGCCGGTGAGCACCACGCCCGAAGAGAGCACTTCTTCATAGCCCGACTCGCGGATCACCTGCTGGACGAGCGAGAAGATCTCCTCGATGCGCGGCTCGATCACGCCGGCCAGCGCCTGCTTGCTCAGCATGCGCGGGCCGCGGTCGCCGAGGCCCGGCACTTCGACCTGCGTGTCAGGATCGGCCAGCAGCTGCTTCGCATAGCCGTTCTCGACCTTGATGTCTTCGGCGTCCTTGGTCGGCGTGCGCAGCGCCATTGCGATGTCGCTGGTGATCAGGTCCCCGGCGATCGGGATCACGGCCGTGTGTCGGATCGCGCCGTTGGTGAAGATCGCGACGTCCGTCGTGCCGGCACCGATATCGACCAGCACCACGCCGAGCTCTCGCTCGTCCTCGGTCAGCACTGCCTGGCTGGAAGCCAGCGGATTCAGCATCAGCTGGTCGACCTCGAGCCCGCAGCGGCGCACACACTTGATGATGTTCTCGGCCGCGCTCTGCGCGCCGGTGACGATGTGCACCTTCGCTTCCAGGCGCATGCCGCTCATGCCGATCGGCTCCTTCACGTCCTGGCCGTCGATCACGAATTCCTGCGGCTCGACCAGCAGCAAGCGCTGGTCGCTGGAGATGTTGATCGCGCGCGCCGTCTCGACCACGCGGGCTACATCGGCTGGCGTGACTTCCCTGTCCTTGACCGCGACCATGCCGCTCGAATTGATGCCACGGATGTGGCTGCCGGTGATGCCGGTGTAGACACGGCTGATCTTGCAGTCGGCCATCAGCTCGGCTTCCTTGAGCGCCTGCTGGATGCTCTGCACCGTGGCGTCGATGTTCACCACCACGCCGCGCTTGAGCCCGTTGCTCGGGGCGATGCCGAGACCGGCCAGTTTGAGCTCGCCGTTGGACTGCACCTCGGCTACCACCGCCATCACCTTGGCGGTGCCGATGTCGAGGCCGACAACGAGATCTTTGTACTCTTTGGACATGAAGCTTCCTCTAATCGCTATTTCTTCTTGGGGTCGGGAACGACCGTGGTGACGCCGCGCAGCCGCAGCGCGTAACCCTCGTTGTGCCGCAAGTCGGCACCCTCGACCGCCGCAACCGTGCGCCCGTACTGGCTCGCCACCGGCGTCACGGTCCGCAGAAAACGCTGCGTGCGGGCGGCGACCTCGTCGCCCTGCCCGCGCCCCAGTTCGATGACGGCCCCCGAATCGAGCACCGCCCGCCAACTGCCGCGGCTCGACAGGCTCAACTCTTCGATCGACAGGTCGTAGGGCTGGAACAGCGGCGCGAGCACCCGGTACATGCCCAGCACCTGGCCCGCCTGTTCGGTCGGTCCGTCGAGGTGAGGGAGACGGTCGTCCACCTCCGCCACATTGGCCTCGAAGACTTCGCCGAAGCCGTTGATGAGCTTCGAGCCGGCTTCGTCGCCCCAATGCGCGACAGGCACATGCTCGGTCAGCGTGGCACGCAACTTGTTCGGGAACTCGCGGCGCACGACCGCCTTGCGCACCCAGGGCACCGTCTCGAAGGCGGTGCGCGCGCGCGCCAGGTCGACCGTGAAGAAGTTGCCCGCCAGCTGCGGCGCGACATTGGCGCGCAGCGTGACGACGTTGTTGTGCGTGACCTCGCCGTCCACCTTGATGCCGGCAAGCGGGAAGAAAGGCTGGCGCAGCACCCACCATGCACCCGCAGCCAGCAGGGTGAGCGCGAACAGCGCGAACACCAGTGTCGCGGTCACGTTCATCAGCTTGACGTCGAAGGGCACGGGGATGCTGTCGCTCACGGGCTGGCCTCTTTCAGTCCAGAGCCGGAATCCAGCGTCGCGGTGGCGAGCACGCGCAGGCACAGGTCCTCGTAGCCGATGCCTGCCGCGCGCGCCGACATGGGCACCAGCGAGTGCGAGGTCATGCCCGGCGATGTGTTCATCTCCAGCAGGAAAGGCTTGCGGTCGCTGGCGCGGATCATCAGATCGGCGCGCCCCCAGCCGCGGCAACCGAGCTGGTGGTAGGCCGCCAGCGTGATGCGCCTGATCTCATGCTCCTCGTCGGCCGGCAGGCCGCTCGGGCAGTGGTACTTCACGTCGTCGGTGAAGTACTTGTTCTGGTAGTCATAGGCGCCTTCGGGTGCGGCGATGCGCACCACCGGCAGCGCGACGGCGTCCAGGCCGCTGCCCAGCACGGCACAGGTGACTTCCTCGCCCTCGATGAATTCCTCGCAGAGCACATCGGCGTCGTAGCGGATCGCGAGCGAGACGGCGTCCTGCATCTGCGAGTACCCGACCACCTTCGTCACGCCAATGGATGAGCCCTCGCGCGGCGGCTTCACGATCAGCGGCAGGCCCAGCACGTCGGGGACGGCGTTGATCTGCTCGCGGCTTTGCTGGTCGAAGGCCAGCCGCACATAGCGCGGGGTCGGCAAGCCGTCGGCGTGCCAGATGCGCTTGGTCATGACCTTGTCCATCGCCACGCTCGACGCCATCACGCCGGATCCGGTGTACGGAATGCCGAGCAGTTCGAGCGCGCCCTGCACCGTGCCATCTTCGCCATGGCGGCCGTGCAGCACGACGAAGCAGCGCGCGAAGCCCTCGCGCTTGAGTTCGCTCAGCTCACGCTCTGCCGGGTCGAAGGCATGCGCGTCGACGCCGCGCGATCGCAACGCCTCGAGCACGCCCGTGCCGGACATGATGGAGATCTCGCGTTCGGCCGAACTGCCGCCAAAAAGGACGGCGACCTTGCCGAAGCCCTTGGGATCCACAAGGCTCACAGCGCCCTCCCTTCGCCCGTCGGGCGCTCTGATTTCGGAGGCACCGTGGCGCCACCCAGTTCAACCACTTTCGCGGGCACGGCGCCGATCGAGCCCGCACCCATGCAGATCACGACGTCACCCTCGCGCGCGTTGTCCAGGATCGCCTGAGGCATCGCGGCGATTTCGTCGACGAACACGGGCTCGACCTTGCCCGCCACGCGCAGGGCGCGCGCCAGCGAGCGGCCGTCCGCCGCCACGATCGGCGCTTCGCCGGCCGCGTAGACCTCGCCCAGCAGCACCGCATCGGCCTGCCCGATGACCTTCACGAAGTCCTCGAAGCAGTCCCGCGTGCGCGTGAAGCGGTGCGGCTGGAAGGCCAGCATCAGGCGCCGGCCCGGGAAGGCACCGCGCGCGGCGGCGATCGTCGCCGCCATCTCGACTGGATGGTGGCCATAGTCGTCGATCAGCGTGAAGCTGCCCGCGTCGTGCGACGGGACTTCGCCATAGCGCTGGAAGCGCCGGCCCACGCCCTTGAAATCGGCGAGGCCGTGTTGCACCGCCTCATCGGGCACACCGAGCTCGACCGCCACCGCGATCACCGACAGCGCATTGCGCACGTTGTGCTCGCCGGGCAGGTTCAGCACGATGTCCAGGTCCGGCAACGTCACGCCGTTGCGGCGCTGCGCGGTGAAGTGCATCTGCGAACCCACTGCGCGCACATTGACCGCGCGCACCTGGGCGTCCTCGCCGAAGCCGTAGCTCGTCACCGGGCACGACACTTCCGTGACGATCTCGCGCACGGCAGGATCGTCGGTGCACAGGATCGCGACGCCGTAGAAGGGCATGCGATGCAGGAAGTCGACGAAGGCCTTCTTGAGCTTCGCGAAATCGTGCCCGTAGGTCTCCATGTGGTCGGCGTCGATGTTCGTGACCACCGCCATCACGGGCAGCAGGTTCAGGAACGATGCGTCCGACTCGTCGGCCTCGACCACGATGTAGTCGCCGCTGCCGAGTTGCGCATTGGCGCCCGCGCTGTTGAGCCGGCCGCCGATCACGAAGGTCGGATCGAGCCCGGCGGCCGCGAGCACGCTCGCGACCAGGCTCGTCGTCGTGGTCTTGCCGTGAGTGCCGGCAATGGCGATGCCCTGCTTCAGCCGCATCAGCTCGGCCAGCATCAACGCACGCGGCACCACGGGGATGCGCTTCTCGCGCGCGGCAACCACTTCAGGGTTGTCGGCCTGCACGGCGGTCGAGGTGACGACCGCGTCCGCGCCGGCGATGTTCGTCGCGTCATGGCCTACGCAGGTCGTGATGCCGAGGCCGGCGAGGCGCCGCAGCGTCGCGCTGTCGGAAAGGTCCGAGCCCGAGATCTTGTAGCCAAGGTTGAGCAGCACTTCGGCGATGCCGCTCATGCCCGATCCTCCGACGCCGACGAAATGGATGTGACGAATCGCGTGCTTCATTTGGCAAGCTCCTCGCAGGCGCGGACGACGATGTCGACCGCTTGGGTTTTCTGCATCGTCTTGGCCTTCACGGCGCGTTCAATGAGCGCTTCGCGCCCGGTCTTCTTTAGCAAATCGGCCAGCAATTGAGGTGTGAGTTCGGTTTGTTGAACGAGCCAGCCGCCACCCGCGTCGACAAGAAAGCGGGCGTTGGTGGTCTGGTGATCGTCCACAGCGGATGGGAAAGGCACGAACAGCGCTGCTGCGCCGACGGCCGCGATTTCGGTGACGGTGCTTGCGCCGGCGCGCGCGACGATCAGGTCGGCATCGGCGTAAGCGCGAGCGGTATCCTCGATGAAGGGCGTCAATTCGCCTTCGACGCCCGCGGCCGCATAGTTGGCCCGGAGTTCGTCGATCTGCTTGGCGCCGCTCTGGTGCGTGACACGGGGGCGTTGTGCCGGCGCGATCAGGGCCAGCGCCTTCGGCACCACGGCATTGAGCGCCTTCGCACCGAGACTACCGCCGACCACGAGCAATTGCAGCGGACCCGTGCGGTTCGCAAAACGCGTCGCCGGGTCGGGCTGCGAAGTGAACGCTGCGCGCAGCGGATTGCCGACCCATTGCGCTTTCTTGAGCACATTGGGGAACGCGGTGAAGACCCGGTCGGCCACGCTCGCGAGCACCTTGTTGGCAAGCCCGGCCACCGAGTTCTGCTCGTGCAGCACCAGCGGCTTGCCGAGCAGCACGCTCATCATGCCGCCCGGAAAGGTGATGTAGCCGCCCAGGCCGACCACCACGTCCGGCCGCACGCGGCGCACGACGCCGATGCTCTGCCAGAAGGCGCGCAGCAGGCGCATGGGCAGCAGCGCCAGCGTGATCGGCCCCTTGCCCCGCACGCCGCCGAACTGCACCGGCTCGAAGGCGAAGCCGCGCGGCGGCACGAGTTGATGTTCCATGCTGCCGGGCGCACCCAGCCAATGCACGCGCCAGCCGCGCTCGCGCAGAGCCTCGGCCACGGCGAGACCCGGGAAGATGTGCCCTCCGGTGCCGCCGGCCATGACGAGCGCGGTCCGCGTCATACCCTGCCCCCACGCATCAGCACACGGTTTTCGTAGTCGATGCGCAGCACGACGGCCAGCGCCACCACGTTCATCAGGATGGCCGAGCCGCCGAAGCTCATCAGTGGCAAGGTCAAGCCCTTGGTCGGCAGCGCGCCGAGGTTCACGCCCATGTTGATGAAGGTCTGAAAGCCGATCCAGATGCCGACACCCTGCGCCACCAGGCCGGAGAACACACGGTCGAGCGCGATGGCCTGGCGGCCGATGTGCATGACCCGCCGCGTGAGCCAGAGAAACAGGCCGATCGCGAGCAGCACGCCGACCAGGCCGAATTCCTCGCCGATCACGGCGAGCAGGAAGTCGGTGTGCGCTTCGGGCAGCCAGTGGAGCTTTTCGACGCTGCCACCGAGGCCGACACCGAAGACTTCGCCGCGCCCGATCGCGATCAGCGAATGCGAGAGCTGGTAGCCCTTGCCGAGCGCGTGCTCTTCGCTCCAGGGATCAAGGTACGCGAAGATCCGTTCGCGCCGCCATGGGCTCGTCGCCACGATGGTGCCGAAGGCGATGACCACCAGCGTGGCGATCACGAAGAACATGCGGGCGTTGACGCCGCCCAGGAAGAGGATGCCCATCGCGATGACCGCGATCACCATGAAGGCGCCCATGTCGGGCTCGGCCATCACGAGCATGCCGACCACCACGACCGCTACGCCCATCGGCAGCACGGCGCGGAAGAAGCGCTCCTTGATCTCCATCTTGCGCACCATGTAGCTGGCGGCATAGAAGATCATTGCGAGCTTGGCCAGCTCCGAGGGCTGGAAGCGCATGAAGCCGAGCGGCAGCCAGCGGCGCGCGCCATTGACGTTGATGCCGATGTGCGGAATGAGCACTGCCATCAGAAGCAGCAGCGACACCACGAAGAGCCACGGCGCCGCGCGCTCCCAGGTCTTCATCGGCACCTGGAAGGTCAGCAGGCCCGCCACGAAGGCGATCGCGAGCGAAGCCGCGTGCCGCGTAAGGAAGAAGGTGGGGCTGTAACCGGCGCGCGCGAACCGCGGGTTGTCGGGCAGGGCGATGGATGCCGAATACACCATCACCAGCCCCCATGCCAGGAGCGCAAGCGTGACCCAGACCAGGGCCTGGTCGAAGCCGAGCACGCGGACGGGCACCGCCTTGGTCTGCGTCATGCCGGCGTTGCCGAGGCGCACCGGCAGATGCATGGGCAGTGCGTCGATGCCGCTCTTGGCGCGGCTGAACCAGCCGCTGAAGCGGCCGGTCTTGTTCGGCGTTGCGGCTGCCGTCGTGGTCATGCCGCCTCCCCCGTGTCGTCGCCACGCGGCGTTTCGGCAAGCGCCTCGACGGCCTCGCAGAAGACGGCGGCGCGGTGGGCGTAATCCTTGAACATGTCGAAGCTCGCGCAGGCCGGCGACAGCAGCACGGCATCGCCGGGATGCGCGCGGCCGGCGGCCATGGTCACGGCTTCGGGCAAGGACGCGGCGGACTGCACCGAGATGCCGGTGGACGCGAGCGCGGCCTCGATCAGTGGCGCATCGCGGCCGATGAGAACGACAGCGCGCGCGTACTCGCGAACCGGCACGGCCAGCGGCGCGAAGTCCTGGCCCTTGCCCTCGCCGCCGAGGATCACGACGACCCTGCGTTCCTCGCCGAGCCCGACCAGCGCCGCGACCGTTGCGCCAACGTTGGTGCCCTTGCTGTCGTCGAAGTACTCGACTTCGTCCACGACGGCTACCGGCTCGACCCGGTGCGGCTCGCCGCGGTACTCGCGCAAACCATAGAGCATCGGTGCGAGCTGGCAGCCGGCCGCCGTGGCGAGCGCCAGCGACGCCAGCGCGTTGAGCGCGTTGTGGCGGCCGCGGATGCGCAAGGCATTGGCTGGCATCAGGCGCTGGAAGTAGATCTCTTCTTCTTCGGCGGCGGCGCCGCGCTTGCGCTTCTGCGTCTCGTCGGCTTCCAGCGCGCGGACCAGCCAGGCCATGCCGTTGAGCCGCTCGATGCCATAGTCGCCGGGGCGCGTCGGCATGTCCGCGCCGAAGGTGATGACGGTGCGCGCAACCTGGCCCTTGGGCAGCTTGACGGGCGAGGGCCGCATGGCCATGACCGCGTCGTCGTCGCGATTGAGCACCATCGTGCCCTTCTTGCCGAAGACGCGTGCCTTGGCGCCCGCATAGGCGGCCATGTCGCCGTGCCAGTCGAGGTGGTCTTGCGACAGGTTCAGCACCGTGGCCGCCGTCGGCTCGAAACCCTCGACGCCGTCGAGTTGGAAGCTGGACAACTCCAGCACCCAGACGTCCGGCAGTGTCTCGGCGTCCATGCGGGCCGACAGCGTGTCGAGCAAGGTGGGGCCGATGTTGCCGGCGACCGCGACCGTCTTGCCAGCGCGCTCCACCAGTTGGCCCGTGAGCGCGGTAACCGTGGTCTTGCCATTGGTGCCAGTGACCGCCAGCACCGCCGGGGTGTAGCCCTTGGGCTCCGGCGGCGGGATGATGACTTCAGGGGTCGGCGCGAAGGAGTCGTCGTCCTCGTCGGGCGTTGCGACGGGCTCGGCGGCTTCGGCGGCATCCTGGACTGGGGTCTCCGATTCTTCCGTCGGCAACGCCTCGGCCGGTTCCACGACGGCATCGACCGTCTCCGGCACCTCCGCAACTTCGACAATGCGCAAGTCCGCGAGCGCGCGTGCAAACAGATCCAGTTCGCCTCCCACCGGCAGGCCCACCGCCTTGGCCGCGTTGACCACGACAGCCACCGATTCCGGAGACAGCCCCGGCGAGCGGTACACGGCGCGAATCGGCGTGCCTTCCACCATCGCGGCCGAGAACGGCCCGCCGACGAAGTCCACATCGGGCAACTCGTCGTGCAGCCTTGCCAGTTGCGGCGGCGCTTCGCGCGTATCGGCTACCGTGACCTTCGCGCCGTGACGCACGCACCAGCGCGCCATCGCCAGCCCGGACGCACCGAGGCCCAGGATGAGAATGTGGAGATCCTTGAGGTGTCGCATCGACTTAGCGCAACTTCAAGGTGGAAAGGCCCACGAGGCACAACAGCATCGTGATGATCCAGAAGCGCACCACGACCTGCGTCTCGCGCCAGCCGCTTTTCTCGAAGTGGTGGTGCAGCGGTGCCATCTTGAGCACGCGCCGTCCTTCGCCGAAGCGCTTCTTGGTGTACTTGAAGTACGTGACTTGCGCCATCACCGAGATCGCCTCGACCACGAAGATGCCGCCCATCACGAAGAACACGATCTCCTGCCGCACGATCACGGCGATGGTGCCGAGCGCGCCGCCGAGCGCGAGCGCGCCCACGTCGCCCATGAACACCTGCGCCGGATGCGTGTTGAACCACAGGAACGCGAGGCCCGCGCCGGCCATGGCCGAGCAGAACACCAGCAGTTCGCCCGACCCCGGGATGTGCGGGAAGAGCAGGTAGCGCGAATACACCGCGCTGCCCGTGACGTACGCGAACACGCCGAGGGCGGAACCAACCATCACGACCGGCATGATCGCCAGGCCGTCCAAGCCGTCGGTGAGGTTCACCGCATTGCTCGCGCCGACGATCACCAGATAGGTCAGGATCACGAAGCCGATGCCGCCCAGCGGGTAGCTCACTTCCTTGAAGAAGGGCACCAGCAGGTTGATCTTCGGCGGAAAGTCCAGGTCGAAGCCCGAGCGGACCCAGGTGAAGAACAGTTCGAGCACGCGCCAGTTGGAGCTCTCGGAGATGCTGAAGAGCAGGTAGAAGCCCGCCACCAGCCCGACCACCGACTGCCAGAAATACTTCTCGCGCGAACGCATCCCCTCCGGATCCTTGCGCACCACCTTGCGCCAGTCATCGACCCAGCCGATCGCGCCGAAGCCCAGCGTGACCCACAGGACGATCCAGACGAAGCGATTCGAGAGGTCGAACCACAGCAGGGTCGAGAAGGCGATCGAGAACAGCACGAGCACGCCACCCATGGTCGGTGTTCCGCTCTTGGTCAGGTGGGTCTCCATGCCGTAGCTGCGTACCTGCTGGCCGATTTTGAGCGCCGTGAGGCGACTGATCACATAAGGGCCGGCGGCCAGGCCGAGCAGCAGCGCAGTCAGCGCCGCCATCAGCGCACGGAAGGTGAGGTATTGAAAGACGCGCAGGAAACCGAACTCCGGCGAGACCGTCTGCAGCCATTGGGCGAGGGTCATCAGCATGATGCGAATGGGCGCGGTTCATGCGGCATGACCGGCCTCCTTGTCTTGTTGTTGTGAGGCAGCGGCAATGGCCTGGACCACGCGCTCCATCTGCATGAAGCGCGATCCCTTCACCAGCACGCTCGCAGTGCCCGGCAATTGCGCGAGCACGGCCGCATTGAGAGAGTCGATGTCGTCGAAGTGGCGGGCGTCGGCGTCGCTCGCGCCCGCGAAGGCGGCGATGCTGTGCACCGATTCCTTGCCGAGTGCGAAGACGGTCTCGATACCGCGCTCGCGCGCCCACGCACCGACTTCGGCATGGAACTGCGGGCCCTGGTCACCGACTTCGCCCATGTCGCCGAGCACCAGAACGCGCGGGCCCGGCAGGCTGGCGAGCACGTCGACGGCGGCGCGCATCGAATCAGGGTTCGCGTTGTAGGTGTCGTCGACCAGGGTGATCGTGCGCTCGCCGGCAAAGCGGAGTTCAGTGGCCTTGGAACGCCCCTTGACCGGCTCGAACGCAGCGAGACCCTCGGCGATCTTGTCGAGCGATACGCCGCTCGCCAGCGAACAGGCGATCGCCGCCAGTGCATTGACCACGTTGTGGCGGCCGGCGATGCGCAGCGTGCTGCGCACCTCGCCCAGGGGCGTGCGGGCCTCGAACTGCCAAGCGCCGTGCTGCCAGTCGGCGGCCACCAGCGCGATGTCGGCGTCCTCATGCTCGCCGAAGGTCAGGCAGCGGCGGGTCGCGCCTTCGTGCGCGATCTCGTTCCACAGCGGTGTGAATTCGTCGCCGTACGGGAACACCGCGGTGCCCTCGGTTGGCAGGGCGGCGAAGATGGACGCGTTCTCGCGCGCGACGGCCTCGACCGTGGCCATGAATTCCTGGTGTTCACGCTGTGCGTTGTTGACCAGCGCGATATTGGGCCGCGAGATCGCGGCCAGCCGCGCGATCTCGCCCGGATGGTTCATGCCCAGCTCGACCACCGAACGCTGGTGGCGCGGGCGCAGGCGCAGCAGGGTCAGCGGCACGCCGATCTCGTTGTTGAAGTTGCCCGCCGTCGCAAGAGCGCCTTCGCCACAGGCCGTGCGCAGGATCGACGCGATCATCTGCGTCACGGTGGTCTTGCCGTTGCTGCCGGTAACGGCAATCAAGGGCAGTTCGAACTGGGAGCGCCAGCCGGACGCCAGCGCGCCGAGTGCGGCCAGGGTATCCGGCACCTCGAGTCCGGCGAGCCCGGCGGCTTCGAGCCCACGATGGGCAATGGCCGCCACCGCGCCGTGCGAGCGCGCGTCGGCCAGGAAGTCGTTGGCATCGAAACGTTCGCCCTTCAGCGCGACGAACAGGTCGCCAGCCGCGAGGGTGCGCGTGTCGGTGTGCACGCGGAGGATCGGCGTGGCGGCATCGCCGACGAGGCGTGCCCCGGGGATCCACGCCTGGGCCTGGCCGAGGGTCATCATGGGCACGGGTGCATCGGTCATACCGCGCTCCTCCGTGTCAGTGCATCGATCGCATGAGTGCGATCGGAGAAGGCGATGCGTTCGCCCGCGATTTCCTGCCACGCCTCGTGGCCCCGCCCTGCGAGCAGCACCACGTCTTCGGGCCGGGCCTGGGCCAGCGTGTCGGCAATCGCCTTCGCGCGATCGGGCTCGACCTGGGCGGCCTCGGGCCGTGCCAGGCCCAGCAAGATCTGGCTGATGATCGCTGCGGGCTTCTCGCTGCGCGGGTTGTCGCTGGTGACAACCACGCGGTCGGCCTGAGCTTCCGCCACCGCGGCCATCATGGGACGCTTGGCGTTGTCGCGATCGCCCCCGCAGCCGAATACGCACCACAGCGCGCCGCCGCGCTGCTTCGTCAGTGGCCGCAGACCGGCGAGCGCTTTCTCGAGCGCGTCCGGCGTGTGTGCGTAATCGACGACGGCCAACGGGTGGCCGGGCACGCTCAGGCGCTCCATGCGACCCGGCACGCTATCGAGCCCTGTGCACGCTTGCACGGCCTCTTCGAGCGACAGGCCGAGCGCGCGCAGAGTGCCTAGCACGCCCAGCAGGTTCGCTACGTTGTACTGGCCGATCAGTTGCGTCGACAGATGCTGCGTCGCCGCGCCCTGCTCCACCACGGAGAAGTGGAGGCCTTGCGCGTCGTAGCCGACGTCCTCGGCCCTCAGCCGCGCCGGGGCGCCTTCGGCCGATACAGTCCAGATATCGAGTGCCCCGACACCGGTTTCGACGAGATTGCCGACGAGGGAGGCACCGTGCAGGTCATCGATGTTGACGACAGCCGCGCGCAGTCCTGGCCAGCGGAAGAGTTCGACCTTGGCTTGCCAGTAGGCGTCCATGCTGCCGTGATAGTCCAGGTGGTCCTGCGTGAAATTGGTGAACACCGCAACGGCGATGCGCGTGCCGTCGAGCCGGCGCTCCACGATGCCGATGGACGAGGCCTCGATGGCGCAGGCGCGGAACCGGCGGTCCGCGAAGCCGCGCAGCTCGCGCTGCAGCAGCACCGGGTCGGGCGTGGTCAAGCCGGTGTAGGTGAGTTCAGGCGGAACGCCGACGCCCAATGTGCCAACGACGGCGCACGGCGTATCGACCGAATGTGCCGCCGACGACGACAAGGCTTGTGCCAGCCACCACGCGGTGGAAGTCTTGCCATTGGTACCGGTGACGGCCAGGACGTCGAGCTGCGTCGACGGCATGTGGTAATAGGCTGCGGCGATCGGTCCGGTTGCGGCCTTCAGGCCGGGGTAAGTGGCGATGGCCTCACCCTCGAAACCGAATGCTGCGCAGCCCTCCTCCTCGACCAGGCAAGCCACCGCGCCTTGCGCCAGCGCGGCTGCCACATAGCGCCGGCCGTCCGTCGCGGCGCCGGGCCAGGCGATGAAACCATCGCCCGCAGCCACCGCGCGGCTGTCGGCGTGCAGCACGCCGCGCACGCGGGACCGGAGCCAGCGTGCGGCTTCGTCGGGGCTGCGAAGCGTCATCGTCATCAGAAGCTCTCTTCCACACCCTTGGTCACGACCAGGGGTTTGACCGCGAGGTCGGGCGGTACGTTCATCATGCGCAGCGTCTGTTGCACGACTTCGCTGAAGACGGGCGCTGCGACGAGGCCGCCGAAATACTGGCCGTTGCTCGGCTCGTCGATCATGACCGCCACGATGATGCGCGGCTTGTCGATCGGCGCCATGCCCGTGAACCAGGAGCGGTATTGCTTGCTGGCGTAGCCCCTGCCGACCTGCTTGTGGGCCGTCCCGGACTTGCCGCCCACCGAGTAGCCGATGGTCTGCGCGAGCGGGCCGGTGCCGCCCGGGCCGGCCGCCATCTGCAGCATCTTGCGCACCGCCAGCGCGTTCTGCGGGGAGAAGACCTTCACGCCGACCGCCGGCTCGCTGCTCTTGAGAATGGTCGCCGCGATGACGTCGCCATCGTGCGCGAAGGCCGTGTACGAGTGCGCCATCTGGAACAGCGACGCCGACAGGCCGTAGCCGTAGGCCATCGTCGCCTGCTCGACCGGTTTCCAGGACTTCCACGGACGCAGGCGGCCCGTGACCGCCCCCGGAAATTGGACCTGCGGCTTCTGTCCGTAGCCCAGCGCCGTGTAGGTGTCCCACATCTCGTGAGGCGTCATCTTCTGGGCGATCTTCAGCGCGCCGATGTTGCTCGACTTCTGGATCACGCCCTCGACTGTCAACGACCCGTAGTTGTGGGTGTCGCTGATGGTGAAGCCCCCCAGGCTGTATCGGCCCGGCGCGGTATCGATCACGGTCTGCGGCTTGACCCGGCCGGCTTCGAGCGCCATTCCGACGGTGATCGGCTTCATCGTCGAGCCGGGCTCGAAGACGTCGGTCATCGCCCGGTTGCGAAGCTGCTCGCCGGTGAGGTTCTGGCGCTTGTCGGGCACGTAGCTCGGGTAGTTGGCCAGCGCCAGCACCTCGCCCGTGATCGTGTCGAGCACGACCACGCTGCCGGCCTTGGCCTTGTGCATCGTCACGGCGTCGCGCAGCTTCTGGTAGGCGAAGAACTGCACCTTGCTGTCGACGCTGAGCTGGATGTCCTTGCCGTCCACCGGCGGCACCTGCTCGCCCACGCCCTCGACGACGCGTCCGAGCCGGTCCTTGATCACTCGGCGCGAACCGGCCTTGCCCGCCAGGTCCTTGTTGAAGGCGAGTTCGATGCCTTCCTGGCCGTTGTCCTCGACATTGGTGAAGCCCACCACGTGCGCGGCCGCCTCGCCCTCGGGGTACTGGCGCTTGTATTCCTTGCGCTGGTAGATGCCCTTGATGTTGAGCGCGGCGATCTGCTTGGCGATGGGTTCGTCGACCTGGCGCTTGATCCAGACGAAGGTCTTGTCCTCGTCTTCCAGCTTCTTGTCGAAATCCTTCTGCGGCATGCCGAGCAGCTTCGCGACCTGCCTGAGCTTGGCCTTGACTTCGGGATCGTCGCGCTCGACGTCCTCCGGGATCGCCCAGATGCTGGGCGCGACGACGCTCGAAGCCAGCAGCAGGCCGTTGCGGTCGAGGATGCGGCCGCGATTGGCCGGCAGTTCCAGCGTGCGGGTGAAGCGAACTTCCCCCTGGCGCTGGAAGAAGGCATTGCCGATCACCTGCACGTACGCCGCGCGTGCGGCCAGCACACCGAAGCCGAGCGCGATGCCGGCGACGATGAACTTGCTGCGCCAGACCGGCGTCTTGCTCGCGAGCAAGGGGCTGGTCGTGTACTGGACGCTGCGGCTGCGGCGAGGCATTTAATGAGCCCCCTTCGTCGAAGCCGTGCGCGGTGCCGGCGCCGTCGGCGCCGGTGCGGCGACCGCCGGAATCACGGTGCCGTCCTGCCGCACGTACTGCGTGATGGCCGGCGTGGTCGTGCGCATCTTGAGCTGCTCCTTGGCCAGCTTCTCGACGCGCAGGGGCGTGGCCTGCGCGCGCTTCTCGACCTGTAGCCGATCCTGGTCCAGCTCGAGGCGACGAGCCTCCAGCTCGATGCGGTGCAGTTCGGTATAGAGCTGGCGCGACATGTACTGCGTATGGACGAGAAAAATCGCCGAGGCCAGCACGGCGATCAGAAGAAGCAGGTTGAGTCGAGTCATGTCAACTCTCCGCCGTGCGCTCGGCCACGCGCAGGATCGCGCTGCGTGAGCGCGGATTGCCGTCGACTTCGGCCTGCGAAGGCTTGATGCGCCCCAGGGCACGCAGTTTCATCGCTTTCGGCACGGCAAAAGGCGCGCGGCGGTCGTAGACCTCGCGCGAATGCCTGGCGATGAACTGCTTCACGATGCGATCTTCCAGCGAGTGGAAGCTGATCACCGCGAGCCGGCCTTGGGGTTGCAACACGGCAAGACTCGCTTCTAGCGCCTGTTGCAGCTCTTCAAGCTCGGCGTTGATGAAAATCCGAAGAGCCTGAAATGTGCGCGTTGCAGGGTTCTGGCCCGGCTCGCGGGTTTTGACCGTGCCAGCCACGAGCTCGGCCAGCTCGGTGGTGGTTGAAACTGGGCCCCGTTCTTGTCGGCGAGCAACAATCGCCTTTGCAATCTGAACAGCAAACCGTTCTTCGCCATAGTCACGAATCACCTCCGCAATCTGCTGTGTTTCGGCCGTTGCCAGCCACTCGGCCACGCTCTCGCCGCGCGTGGTGTCCATGCGCATGTCGAGCGGGCCGTCGAAACGAAAAGAAAAACCCCGTGCGGGGTTGTCGATCTGGGGAGAGCTGACACCGAGGTCCATCAGAAGACCTGACACACTCGCTGGCGGTAATTCCCCCAGGTCCTTGAATCCCTGGTGGCGGATGGAAAAACGCGCATCTTCGATGCGCGCTGCTTCGGCCACCGCTTCCGCGTCCTTGTCGAACGCAATCAGCCGGCCCGACGGCCCTAGCCTTTCCAGGATCGCGCGGCTGTGGCCGCCACGCCCGAAGGTCGCATCCACGTAGGTGCCGGTGACGTCCGAACCTTCCGGAAAGAGGGCGTCCACCGCTTCGTTCAACAAGACGGTCGTATGAATCCATGGCTGTTCCACGTTGGGCCTCAGAACGAAAAGTCCTGGAACACGTCAGGCATTTCGCCTTGGGTGGCTTCTGCTTCCTTGGCCTCGTAGGTGGCCTTGTCCCAGAGCTCGAAGTGGTTGCCCATGCCGAGCAGGAGCGCATCGCGGGTGATGCCTGTGGCAGCGCGCAGCTCGGGCGACACGAGCACGCGGCCGGTGCCGTCCATTTCGACATCCATGGCATTGCCGAGAAAGACGCGCTTCCACCACTGTGCCGACATCGGAAGTGCCGCGATGCGCTCGCGAAACTTTTCCCACTCGGGGCGCGGGAACACCATCAGGCAGCCGTGGGGATGCTTGGTGATCGTGAGCTGGCCGGCCGCGGTCGCGCTCAAGACGTCACGATGCCGGGTCGGCACGGAGAGCCGACCCTTTGCATCCAGACTGAGCGATGAAGCGCCTTGAAACACGAACACGAGACCCCGGTGTTGGGAGGCGTCGCGCGCCCGAAAGAGGCACTGCTCGACACTTTTTCCCACTTAACTGCACTTTTTTGCACTGTAGCAGGAAACGCCTACTGAGCAATGGAAGGCTGTGGGAATTTTTTGTAATGGAATCAATGACTTAGCGGTGTTTTTGCAACCACCAAAAACCGAATCCCGTTGCAAATGAAGCACTTAGCTCACGCAGTGAATGTGTTGCGTGAAGCGCCGGTAAGCAAGGGCCTACATCAGAGGATGAATCTGGAAAGGTCTTCGTCGTGACTTAGTGCCGCCAGCCGTGCGTCGACATAGGCCGCATCGATGTGCACGGCTTGGCCGCCAAGCTTGGTGGCGCCGAAGCTCACTTCGTCGAGCAGGCGCTCCATGACCGTCGACAACCGGCGCGCGCCGATGTTTTCGGTGCGCTCGTTGACGTCGAAAGCGATGCTCGCGAGCCGTGTGATGCCTTCCGGCGTGAACTCCAGCGTCACGCCCTCCGTGGCGAGCAGCGCCTGGTACTGCTTGACCAGCGATGCCTGCGTCTGCGTGAGGATGCTTTCGAAATCGGCGACCGACAGCGATTGCAGTTCCACCCGGATCGGAAAGCGCCCTTGCAGTTCGGGAATCAGGTCGCTCGGCTTGCTCAGGTGGAACGCGCCGCTCGCGATGAAGAGGATGTGATCGGTGCGGACCACGCCGTACTTCGTGCTCACTGCCGTGCCCTCGACCAGCGGTAGAAGGTCGCGCTGGACGCCCTGGCGCGACACGTCGGCGCCCTGCGCCTCGCTGCGCGTGGCGACCTTGTCGATCTCGTCGATGAAGACGATGCCGTTTTGCTCGGCGTTGTGGATGGCCTGGGCGCGGATCTCGTCCTCGTTGACCAGCTTGGCGGCCTCCTCATCGATCAGCAGGCGCATCGCCTCGGCGATCTTGAGCTTGCGCGTCTTGCGCTTGCCCTGCCCGAGCTGGCCGAACATGCCGCGCAGTTGCTCGGTCATTTCCTCCATGCCGGCCGGCCCCATGATCTCGAGCGGCGTGCGCGCGTCGGCGAGATCGATCTCGATCTCCTTGTCGTCGAGTTCGTGCTGGCGCAACTTCTTGCGGAAGGCCTGCCGCGTGGCATTGCTGCCGTCTGCGACCGTGCCATCGACCGTACGGGCCGGCGGCAGCAGCACGTCGAGGATGCGCTCCTCGGCGCCGTCCTCGGCCCGCATTCGGACCTTGGCGCTTTCGGCCTCGCGCGTCTGCTTGACTGCAATCTCGGCCAGGTCGCGAACGATCGAATCGACGTCCTTGCCGACATAGCCCACTTCGGTGAACTTGGTCGCCTCGACCTTGATGAAGGGTGCGTCGGCCAGGCGCGCCAGCCGGCGCGCGATCTCTGTCTTGCCCACGCCGGTGGGGCCGATCATGAGGATGTTCTTGGGCGTGATCTCTGAACGCAGCTTTTCCTCGACCTGCTGGCGGCGCCAGCGATTGCGCAGCGCGATGGCCACGGCGCGCTTGGCGTCCGGCTGGCCGACGATGTGGCGATCGAGCTCGGAGACGATTTCCTGGGGGGTCATGGACATGGGTTCACTCGATCCGTCTCACAGGGTTTCGACTGTGTGGTGCATGTTGGTGTAGATGCAGAGTTCGCCCGCGATTTCCAGCGCCTTCTTGACGATCTGGTCGGCGGGCATCTCCGTGTGGTCGACCAGCGCCTTGGCCGCTGCCTGCGCGTAGGCGCCGCCAGAGCCGATCGCGATGATGCCGTTCTCCGGCTCCAGCACGTCACCGTTGCCGGTGATGATCAGCGACGTGGTCGCGTCGGCGACGGCCAGCATGGCTTCGAGGCGGCGCAGGACGCGGTCGGTGCGCCAGTCTTTCGTGAGTTCGATGGCGGCGCGGGCTAGGTGCCCCTGGTGCTTCTCGAGCTTGGCCTCGAAGCGCTCGAACAGCGTGAATGCGTCGGCCGTTGCGCCAGCAAAGCCGGCGAGGACCTTGCCGTGATAGAGGCGGCGCACCTTGCGCGCACTGCCCTTGATGACGATGTTGCCCAGCGTGACCTGGCCGTCGCCGCCGATGGCCACCTGGTCGGCACCTGCAGCGGTCTTGCGGCGCACGCTGATGATGGTGGTTCCGTGAAATTGTTCCATGGAACATTATCTCGCCCCCCAGGCTTGCCCACTTCGTGTGGCCGCCCACCCCCTGACCGGGGGCAATACCGGCGGACCGGCGAAGCCGGTTCCGCGGTATTTCTGGATCGGGATTCCGAGGGGGGCAAGGGCGTCGCCGGTGGAGTCGGCTGCCCCCAAAGAAGGGCCGAGCCTGGGCGCTACTCTTTGATTTTGACAGTGGCGTGGTCGGCGATACCGATCACGTTGAAGAAGGCGGCGATCAGGCGGTGGGCGTCGACGAACTGGAGCTCGTGGCCGCGCGCGTGGTGGGCGCTGGCCCAGTTCAGGAGCGAGCCTCCGGCGGCGAAATCGACGCGGACGAGCGCCGAGCAGGAGATCGTTGGCGTCGATTCGCCGGTCAGTTCCTCGTCGAGACGCTGCCAGGTCGACAGCGATTCGCCGATCAGATCGCCTGCGAGCACGGACTGGCCGGCGCCAACGAGGGGCGCCGGTTCGGGTTCGTCGTGGCTGGCCGCTAGCGAGAAGCTCGGGGCCACTGGCTTGATGGCCCCCGGGATGTCGAGCGCGGCATAGTCGCCCTTGGGATCTTCCCAGGGAGGCGGCGACACCTCATAGGTGATGCAGTAATTGAGCGCCAGGAGTTCGAACTCATCAGCCCGGTGCATCACGCGCAAGGCCGCCATGTGCAATTGCCACCAGACGGCATCGACGCTGCGGTCGTTGGCCGGCGTGGCTTCGGCGAGCACGAGCAGCAACTGGTCTGCTGCCGCAAAGCGCAGTTGGACGGTCGAATCCGCCCAGTGCGTGAACAGGGCACGCAGCGGACCCGCGGCGTCACCCTCGATGGATCGGAGGACGCTCCAGTCGAGCTTCCAGGAAGGGCCGGCGGCGCCGAGCGCGCGCGTGAGGCCCATCAACCCTTCGCGGGTGAGGCGCGAAGGGCTCGACCAGTCGGCGTCGCCGGCGGCTTGAGGGGCGACGGGCCTGGCCTGGGCCGCGGCCGACGCGCGGGCGGTGTTCGCCAAGGCGCGGAACGAAATCCATTCGGGCGCAGCGCGCTTCATGCGCTGCGCATAGCGCGTGCTGGTGGCGACGAACTTCTCGTCGTCGCCAGTCGCGCGGTACAGGTCGAGCAAGGTGCGCCACGTGTCGTCGTGATCGTTCGTCGGACTGTCCGGCGCGAGCGCCTGAAGCAGAATGGCTTCGGCACCGGCGTCATCGCCATGGGCAAAGCGGATCGACGCTTCCTCGATGCAGCCGTCGTGTGCGGGCAGCTGAACCTGCTGTCCAGGGGCGGTGCCCTGCGGCACGCCGGGCACGGTGTCGGCGTAGGCGCGTGCGTGCTGCGCGGCCATGTGCCCGCCCTCGGCCGGAGCGCCCTCGGCGTCCGACTCGCTGCGGGGGCCGCGAGCCTTCCACCATTGCTGCGACATTTGCTCTTCGATCTCGTCGATCTTCTTGAGCGTGAGCGCTCGCCCCTCGGTCTTGCCGGAGGTGCTGCTGACATTGAAGGAGGATGGCGTCGCGGCGGGACCACCCGCCGCCTCGCGCTGCCGAAGCTTGCGCAGCATGTCGAACTCTCGGCGGCGCACGAAATCATTGCGCTGCCGACGCTCGATCATCTCCTTGAGCATTTCACGGCTGTAGCCGTTTTCGAGGGTCGACGAGTCATCGGCGTCGAGCTCGGACCAATCCTTGAGCGGATTGCGCACGAACTTCGCCACTTTGGACAGCAAGCGACCGGTTTCTTCCTTGGCCATGCTCAGTGTCTCCCTTCGGCCCTTGTCATCGGTGCCGAAATCAATCTCCGAACATTTTCTGTTTCAGTTCGCGGCGCTGCTGGGCCTCCAGCGACAGCGTGGCGGTCGGGCGGGCCAGCAGGCGGCCGACGCCGATGGGCTCGCCGGTTTCGTCGCAGTAGCCGTAGTCGCCGGCGTCGATGCGCTGGATCGACTGCTCGATCTTCTTCAGGAGCTTGCGTTCGCGGTCGCGCGTGCGCAGTTCGAGCGCGTGCTCTTCCTCGATGGTGGCGCGGTCGGCAGGATCGGGCACGACCACGGTGTCTTCACGCAGATGCTCGGTCGTCTCGCCGGCGTTCTCGAGGATGCCGCGCTTGAGTTCCTGCAGCTTCAGGCGGAAGTACGCCATCTGCTTTTCGTTCATGTACTCCGAATCCGGCATCGCGATCACTTCGGCGTCGGTCAGCTCTTCGGCCGATTTGGCCTTCCAGTTGTTGGCGAGCTTCGGGTCTTTCTTGACCGCGACCGGCGGCGGAGGCACCAGCGCGGTCGAAGTGATCTGCACGAAGCTGGATTTGGCCGCGGTGGAAGCCACCGATTGCGGCATGGACGGCACGGTCAACTGCGACAGCCGCGACACGCGCCCGCCGCGTGCGGGTGCAGGCGCGGTGGTGCTGGCGGTCGTGGGAGGTGTCGCCGTGGTGGAAGAAGAGGCGGCAGCCGTTTTTTTCATGGGAGTCGATGGTGCAGGTGGCGCGGCATGGGGGCCGGCCGGTTTGGATGACGGGGCACTCGCAATCGCCGCTTTGGCCTTGCTTGTGGCAGGGGCCTTCGACGGCGCAGCGGGCTTGGCGGCGGAAACCTTCTTTGCCGCGGGCACAGCCTGCTTGGCAACCGACGTCTTCTTGACGGCCGGTTTCGGCGCGGGCTTGGCTTTGGCGGCAGGCTTCTTCACAGTGACTGGCTCCTTCGACGATCTCGAACGCACATTCAATGGGTGTCTTCCCCATGGAATCCACGTCGCCTGTCGGTCTCGCGGAGCCCATGTTGTCAGGGTGCTCGCCGATGGCGAACCCCGGGGTTATACCCCCGAAATCAGCCCAGGAACGCACTCAGTCCTATGCTGGAAGTCACACTTCGTCCCAAAGAAGAACGGGGCATGCCTCCGCAACAGGCGCGCGATTGTATAGAGAACTCAGGCCGCTCGGGGAATCAGACGAGACACTGGTCGAGACCCTGTTCCAGGATCTCGCGCGGCAGGTCGATGCCGATGAATACCATGCGGCTGTTGCGCTTTTCGTCGGGGCCCCAAGCGGGGCCGAGGTCGCTGCCCATGAGCTGGTGCACGCCCTGGAAAATCACCTTGCGTTCGGTGCCCTGCATGTGCAGGACGCCCTTGTAGCGCAGCATGCGCGGACCGTAGATATTCACGATCGCGCCCAGGAAATCCTCCAGGCGGGCCGGGTCGAAAGCACGGTCGGAGCGGTAGACGAAGCTCTTGACGTCATCGTCATGGTGATGGTGGTGGCCATGGCCTTCGTGCGCGTGCGAGGGGTGGTCGCAATCTTCTCCATGCACGTGATCATGGTCGTGCTCGTCTTCTTCCTTGAGGAAGTCCGGATCGATGTCGAGCTTGGCATTGAGGTTGAAGCCACGCAGGTCGAACACATCCTTCAGCGGGACTTCGCCGAAATGCACCTTCTGTTGCGGCGCGCGCGGATTCATGTGCTTCAACCGATGGATCAGCGCTTCGGTTTCGTCGGCCGCGACCAGGTCGCTCTTGCTGATGAAGATCTGATCGGCAAAGCCGACCTGGCGACGCGCTTCCTGGCGGTCGTTGAGTTGCTGGGGGGCATGCTTGGCATCCACCAGCGTGAGGATCGAGTCCAGCAGATAGCTCTCGGCGATCTCGTCGTCCATGAAAAAGGTCTGCGCCACGGGGCCCGGATCGGCCAGGCCGGTGGTCTCGATCACGACGCGATCGAAATCGAGCAGGCCCTTGCGCTTCTTGGCCGCCAGCAATTGCAGCGCCTCGCGCAGGTCCTCACGGATCGTGCAACAGATGCAACCGTTGCTCATCTGGACGATCTGCTCCTTCGACTCGGTGACGAGGATGTCGGTGTCGATGTTTTCCTCGCCGAATTCGTTCTCGATCACCGCGATCTTCTGGCCGTGCGCCTCGCTCAGGATGCGCTTGAGCAGGGTCGTCTTGCCGGAGCCGAGGAAGCCGGTGAGGATGGTGGCGGGAATAAGGGCCATGGAGTGCTCCGGAGATCAGGATTCGGGGAAAGGCGGAAAGTTTAGCGACGGCGCCGCGGCCACGCTTCGGCAAGGTCAAACGCTATTTGCGCACCACGACGAGGCCTTTCAAGTACTCGCCCTCGGGAAACTCGATGGTCATGGGATGGTCGGGCGCCGCTCCGAGGCGCTCGGTGATGTAGCCGTCGACGCCGGCGTCGATGCCCGCGGAGGCCACGATCTTGTGGAACAGGTCGGCGCCGATGCCGCCGGAGCACGAGAAAGTGAGCAGATGCCCACCTGGCGCCAGCAGCTTGAACGCCTGCCGGTTGAGGTCCTTGTAGGCTCGCGCGGCGCGCTCGGCATGCGCCACCGTCGGAGCGAACTTCGGCGGATCGAGCACGATGGCGTCGAAAGTGCGGCCCTCCTCGACGAAACGGCGCAGTGTGGCATTGACGTCGGCATCGAGAAACTCCGTGCAGGCGCCCTCGAAGCCGTTGAGCGCCACATGGGCACGGGCCCGCTCCAGCGCAGGCAGCGATGAATCGATGGAAATCAGTTCCGCGCCTTCGACCGCGCCCGCCGCCTTCAGGCCGGCCAGTGCGGCGACGGTGAAACCGCCCGTGTAGCAGAAGCAATTCAGCACACGCCGGAATCTGCGATGCGTCGCCAGTTCGGCGAATCGCTGGCGGCTGTCGCGCTGGTCGAGGTAGAAGCCGGTCTTGTGGCCCGTAGCGACGTCGAGCGTCAGCCGCCAATCGTGCTCCCGGATGGTAATTTCGGTCGGCCCGCTACCACGCAGCCAGCCCGTCACGGGTTTCAGCCCTTCGCGCTCCCGGCCGCTTGCATCAGACCGCTCATAGAGCTTCTCGAGCCCCGTCGCGGCCAGCAGCGCATCGGCCAGCACCAGCTTCCAGCGCTCGACGCCCGCCGAGAGGAACTGCGCCACCAGCGTGTCCCCATAGCGATCGACGATCAGGCCCGGCAGACCATCGGCCTCGCCGTGGATCAGGCGCACGCCGTCGCTCTGCAGATCGAACACGCTCCGCGCGTCCACCGCACTAGCCACCCGCGCCGCGAGGAATGCCGCATCGATGCGATGTTTTTCATCGAAGCTCCACGCCCGGGCGCGGATCTTGGAGTGCGGGCTGAAGGCGGCCCAGGCGAGAAACTGGCCTTCGCCCGACTCGACACGTACCGTCTCGCCTGCATCGCCGCCGCCCTTCGCAATTGCGGATTCGAAAATCCATGGGTGGCGCCGCAACAGCGAGCGTTCCTTGCCGGACCGGAGGCGAATCAGCTTCATGAGTTTCTGCTCTTGTTCTTGCGGAGGGTCTCGCCCATCGGCGGGGCCTCGTCGCGCGCCTGAGCGCGCGGATGCGCGGCGTCATAGGCCTTGGCGAGATGCTGGAAATCCAGCCGCGTGTAGACCTGCGTGGTCGAGATGTTGGCGTGGCCCAGCAGTTCCTGCACGGCGCGCAAGTCGCTGCTGGACTGCAACAGGTGGCTCGCGAACGAATGACGCAGCATGTGCGGATGCACGGGCGCGTTCAGGCCGGCCTTGAGGCTGCGGCGGCGCAACTGGGTCCACACCGAATGCGCCGAGAAGCGCGTGCCGTTGCGGCCGATGAAAAGCGCCGCAGCGCTCTCCGGCTCGCGCAAGCGCGCGGCGCCGAGCGCCGGACAGTCGTCCCGCACGGCGAGCCATGCGCGCAAGGCCTCGGCCGCCTTCGCACCCAGCGGCACGATGCGGCGTTTGCTGCCTTTGCCCAGCACATTGGCCTCGCCGGATTCCAGGTCGACCCAGCCGCGTGCCGTAGTGCTGGCACGCGCGTCCAGCCCCGTCAGCTCGCCGACACGCAGCCCGCAGCCGTAAAGCAGTTCGACGATCGCGCGATCCCGTGCCTCGGTCCAGGGATCGGCCTCGGTGTCGCGAAGATCGGCAAGCTGCACCGCCTCGTCGACCGCCAGCGCCTTCGGCAGCGGCCGGCCGGCCTTGGGAGCGTGGACGTCCTGCACCGGATTCGCGACCACCAGCCCCTCATTGCCAAGCCAGCGGTAGAAGCTGCGCCAGCAAGACAGCACCAGCGCAATGCCGCGCGACTCCCGTCCCGCGCTGTGCAACTGCGCCATCCAGCGGCGAACGTGCGCGGTCTGCACCTTGTCGAGCGCCACCCCTGCCGACGCCGCCTTCTCCGCCAGCGTCGTCAAATGAATCGAATAAAGCTCGACCGTGCGCGCCGCAAGCCGCCGCTCCACCCGAACGTGTTCCAGATACCGGTCAATCAGCTCCAAACTCACGCGCCCTCTCCTTCCAGTAATACCGCGGATCCGGCTCCGCCGGTCCGCCGGTATTGCCCCCGGCGAGGGGGGTGGCGGCCACCCGAAGTGGGCGAGCCTGGGGGCGCGCTAAAAGTATCCATTGGCGGCATTGTTCGCGATTGCCAGAGGCTCGCGCAATGCGCCCTTGAAGGCCATGCCCCAACGCCGCCAGCACGAGGTCGGAGCGGCAGCGTACTGAACGTCGAAAGCCCGATCGAAACCTGAGGCGCGCGCCAACCGCTCGGCACGCCACAGGTGATAAGGCTCAGTCACGATGATCACGCTCTTCACCCCCGCGGCCTTCAGCACGGCGCGCGACATCGAGAGGTTCTCGCGCGTGGAGGATGACACCGGCTCCAGGAGCAGGGGGCCCCTGTAGCCCGACACGCGCGCGTGTCGCTCCATCACCTCGGCTTCGATACGGCCGTCTTCGCTGTCGATGCCGCCGCTCAGCACCAGGCCCCTCACGCGGCCCGCGTTCGCCAGTGCAATGCCGGCGTCGACGCGGCCGGTCAGGCAGGGGTTGGGCTTGCCGTCGCGGTACGCCCGGTTGCCCAGGATCAGCGCCGCATCGGCAACACGTTGCGGCGGATGATCGAGAAGGCGCAGCCCATGTCGCCAGATCACGACGTGGATCGCCGCGTAGCCCAGCAGCAGGACCAGCAATGCGCCGATCAGCGAGCGCTGGACCGTGGGGCTCAAGACCGCAGCCGAGACAGAGCGCCCGAGGCGAGTTCGGCGATGCGCTCGAGGAAGTCGGTGCCCATCTCGGGGTTGAAGCGCTGGGCGTCGGGCGATGCGAGCACCAGGAGGCCGAAAGCCGGCGCATCAGGTTCCTGCCGGAGCGGGATCAGCGCGATCGACACCGCGGCATGCGGCTCGGCCAGCCATTTGGCCGCCTCGAAGCCGGCGTTCAGGCCGCAGTAGGGAGCCGTCAACGAAGTTGCGAGGGCCTTCACGTCGTCGCTGACCCATTGGGCGTAGGACTCGTCCAGATAGGTGCTGTCGCAGTCCCAGATCTTGATCGCCGTCTGCGGCACCATGAACAGAGACTGCAACTGGGAGGCAACCTGGGTCGGCAGCGCGCGCGGATCGCGCGTGGTCAACAGCCCGCGCGTCCACCGCTGCAGGCGGTCGGCCGTGACCACGTTCTCCGTGCCGTGACGCACCATGTCCATCACGCGGTGCTCCAATGCCTTGATCTTCTCGCGCAGCATCTCGGCCTGGCGCTCCTGCAGGCTCACGGCGCGGTTGCCGTGCGGGCTGGTCAGCTGCACCTGCGCCAGCAACTGCGCGTGTCGCTCGAAAAAGTCCGGCGTGTTCGACAGGTAGTTGGCGATATCGTCTTCGGTGATGGGATTCATGGCGTTCTGGTTGTAATGATTCATGGCTGGTCCGGCACCTCGATGTCGCCTTCGAACACGGTGACGGCGGGGCCGGTCATCAGCACCGGCGCGCCGTCGCCGGCCCATTCGATGGTGAGGAGACCACCGCGCGTCTGGACGTCGACCCGCGGATCGAGCAGGCCCAAGCGGATGCCCGCGACCACAGCCGCACAGGCGCCCGTGCCGCAGGCGAGCGTTTCGCCGGCGCCGCGCTCGAACACACGCAGGCGCACGTGCGACCGGTCGACGACCTGCATGAAGCCGGCGTTGACCCGCTGCGGAAAGCGCGGATGGTGCTCGATGAGCGGGCCCTGGGTTTCGACCGGCGCGGTGTCGACGTCGTCGACGATCTGCACCGCGTGCGGATTGCCCATCGACAGGACGGCCACCGAAACGATGGCAGTGCCGGCGCGGGTGCCCATGGCAAGGTGCCATTTCTCCCACGCGCCTTCGGGTTGAGGATCGAGTCCGGCGGTGTCGAAGGGCACGCGGGCGGGATCGAAGATCGGCGCACCCATGTCGACCGTCACGCGGCCGTCGGCGCCCATGCGCGGCTCGATCACGCCGGAGAGCGTCTGCACGCGCACCGCATCCTTGCCCGTCAGGCCCCGTTCGCGCACGAAGCGCATGAAGCAGCGCGCGCCGTTGCCGCACTGCTCGACCTCGCCGCCGTCGGCGTTGTGGATCACGTATTGGAAATCGATGCCGTCGCCCGGCGAGCGCCGCACGGTGAGGATCTGGTCGGCGCCCACGCCGAAATGGCGGTCGGCCAGGAAGCGATATTGCGCCGTGTCCAGGCCGAGCGTGCCGCGGGTTTCGTCCAGCACGACGAAGTCGTTGCCGGCGCCTTGCATCTTGGTGAAGCGGATTCGCATCGCGGGATTATCCGCTGCGCTCAGCGTGCCGGCTCGCTGCGGCACGGACTACCGGGTCAGCCCTTCCAGACCTGCGTAGCTGCGTGGATCGCCAGGCCGACCAAACCGCCGACCAACGTCCCGTTCACCCGGATGAACTGCAAGTCCCTCCCGATGTTGAGTTCAAGCTCGCGGGTCATCTCGTCCGCATTCCATTCCGCGACCCGCTCGACGATGTAGCGGCGGATGTCTTCGCGGTAGCGTTCGATCGCGCGCGGCGCGGCGTCGACGATCTGCTCGTTGATCCAGCGTCGCATCGCGTCGTCGGCCCGCAGCCGCGCTCCCATCGCGCCGGCCATTCCGACGATGCGCTGGCGAATGCTCGAATCGGTCTTCGCCAGATCGTCGTGCAGCCACGCGAGCACCTCGCTCCAGAGACCATGCAGGTAGTCACCGAGCGCTGGGTGCGCCTGCAGGTCCGCGCGGATGGCCTCGCCACGTCGCTGGAACTCCGGGTCGGTCTTGAGGCGCTCGATGAAACCCGCCATGAAGGTATCGAATCGCAGCCGCAGCGGATGCCCGGGCTCGGCCGCCATCTCGCCGATGGTCCGCGCCACCGCGGCCACGATCTTGCGGGTCGCGAGCTTGGCGGCGACCTGGTCCAGCCCCACATAGCGCAAAGCCTTGACCTCGCGGGCGATCGCCTCGGTGATGCGCTCCTGCACCTCCTCGCCCTCGACCACGGCGGCGACCTGCACCAGCACGTCGTCCAGCAAGGCCTGGTGCCGGCCGCCCGCCGTCAGGGCATCGAGAGCCTGGCCGGCGAGGCGTGACACATCGACCTGCGCCAGCCCCGCAGTGGCCATGCGCCCCAGGAAGGCGCGGACTCGCGTGTCGTCGAAAGCGGTCAACCCATAGCGAACCGCGGCCACCAGATGCTCGCCGAGTTTCTCCGCGCGGTCGGGCCGCGAGAGCCAGTCCGCGAGCCTGGAAGCCGGATCGACCTGCTCCAGTTTGGCCAGCACCTGCGGCGTACTCAGGAAGTTGTTGCAGATGAAGCCGGCGAGCTTGGCGCCGATGCGATCCTTGTTGGCCGGGATGATCGCCGTGTGCGGAATCGGCAGCCCGAGCGGATGCCGGAACAGCGCCACGACGGCAAACCAGTCGGCAATTGCGCCGACCATGGCCGCTTCCGCGAAGGCGGCGACGTAGCCCCAACCGGAATGCCTCGGTTCGAGCGCCGTCGCCACCGCGTACAGCAGCGCGGCAGCGCACAGCAGGCCGAGTGCAACCCTTTTCAGCGGATCTCCCGGGTCGTCGCCAAGCCTTGAAGGAATTCCTCGCAGCGCGCCAGTTGCGCGAGCGTCACGTATTCGTCCGGTTGGTGCGCCTGCGTGATGCTCCCGGGGCCGCACACCACGGTCGGGATGCCGGCATTCTTGAAGAGACCCGCCTCGGTGCCAAACGCGACCAGCGTGGTGCGCGATTCCCCGGACAGGCGCTGCGCGAGCCGTGTCACGGGCTCGTTCTCGGAACTCAGGAAGCTCGGAATCTCGCAGATGGTCTCGAAGCTGAAGCCGGCATCGGGCGCGACCTTCTTCATCGCGGTTTCCGTGCGGCTCGCATAGCTCGTGATCTCCTTCTGCATCTGCCCGGCATCGGCCGTGGGCAGGTTGCGGAATTCGTAGCGGAACTCGGCGTCGCGGGGCACCACGTTGTCTGCGATGCCCCCGTGGAACTGGCCCACGCTCGCCGTGCTGAAAGGCACGTCGAATCCTGCGTAGCGTGGCTCGTCGCGCTCGAAGCCCTCCGCCATGTCGCGCAGCTTGCCGACCACGCGCGCCGCCATCTCGATCGCATTGACCGACTGCGGCGTGAGCGACGAATGCGCCTCCTTGCCGCGCACGCAGCACTTGTAGCGGTAGACGCCCTTGTGCGCGATGGCCGGCACCATGAGGGTCGGCTCGCCGATGATGCAGGCCAGCGGCTTGATGCCCTGGTCCTTCATGTCGGCGATCAGTTCGCGCACGCCGAAGCAGCCGACTTCCTCGTCGTAGCTGAAGGCGAAATGCACCGCGAAGGGCGAATCGCTTTCGATGAAGCGCTCCGCATTGGCCAGTGCGAGCGCGATGAAGCTCTTCATGTCGGCCGAACCCCGCCCGTAGAGCCTCGGCTCGACATGGGCGATATCCGCATCGGCGTCGTCCTGCGGCCAGTCCTGCACGATGGCCGACAGCGGATCGACGCTCCACTCCTGCCCGTCCCAGGGCACCGTATCGGTGTGGCCCGAGACGATGACGCCGGCCTTCTTGCCGGCACCCAGCGTGGCGAAGAGATTGGCCTTGGTCTTGTCGGCGTTGTAGGTGAGCCGGCTGCGCACGCCGAGCCCGGCCAGGTGGTCGCGCGCGAAGTCGATCAGCTCCAGGTTGCTGTTGGCGCTCACGGTGTTCATTCGCACGAGCGTCTGGGCGAGTTCGAGGCTGCGGGGGGAAAGCACATGTGACATGCGGGTCATTGTCCCGGAAGTCCGCGACGCCGCGCCAGGGAGGCCGAAGTGTCGAGCCGGCAGGGCACGATCTTTGCGGGCGCTCACAGCAAAGCCTAGACTCTTGCCCATGAAACTCATCGATTCCCTCGTCACCCAGGCGGCCGGCATCGCCGCAGTTCGACGCGATCTGCACGCCCATCCTGAACTCTGCTTCCATGAAGTCCGCACCGCCGACGTGGTGGCGGCCAAACTCACGGAATGGGGCATCCCGATCCACCGCGGGCTCGGCACCACCGGCGTCGTCGGCATCGTCAAGAACGGCACCAGCGGCCGCGCGATCGGGCTGCGCGCCGACATGGATGCGCTGCCGGTGACCGAACTCAACACCTTCGCGCACGCGAGCAAGCACCCCGGCAAGATGCACGCCTGCGGCCATGACGGCCACACGGCCATGCTGCTCGCGGCAGCGCAGCATCTGGCGAAGCACCGCAACTTCGACGGCACGGTCTACCTGATCTTCCAGCCCGCCGAAGAAGGCGGCGGCGGCGCGCGCGAGATGGTCAAGGAAGGGCTGTTCGAACAGTTCCCGATGGACGCCGTCTTCGGCATGCACAACTGGCCCGGCATGAAGGCAGGCCAGTTCGCGGTCAGCCCCGGTCCGGCCATGGCGTCGAGCAACGAATTCACCATCACGATCCGCGGCAAGGGCGGCCATGCTGCGCTGCCGCACACGGGCATCGATCCGGTGCCCGTGGCATGCGAAATGGTGCAGGCCTTCCAGACCATCATCACGCGCAACAAGAAGCCGACCGATGCCGGCGTGATTTCGGTCACGATGATCCACGCGGGCGAGGCCAACAACGTGATCCCCGACAGCTGCGAGCTCAAGGGAACGGTACGCACCTTCACGCTCGAAGTGCTCGATCTGATCGAGGCGCGCATGAAGAAGATCGCCGAGCATGTGAGCGCCGCACACGACGCGGAGTGCGACTTCCACTTCCACCGCAACTACCCGCCGACCATCAACACCGCCGACGAAGCGAACTTCGCGCGCCGCGTGATGGCCGGCATCGTCGGCGAGGACAACGTGCTGGTGCAGGAGCCCGCCATGACTGCCGAGGACTTCGCCTTCATGCTGCTCGCCAAGCCGGGCGCCTATGCCTTCATCGGCAACGGCGACGGCAGCCACCGCGACGTGCACCACGGCGGTGGGCCGTGCATGCTGCACAACGCGAGCTACGACTTCAACGACGACCTGATCCCATTGGGCGCGACCTGCTGGGTGCAGCTGGCCGAGCAGTTCCTCAACACGCCGAAAAGCTCGACAGGCCTGGAAGGGGCCGCCGCATGATCGCCGTCGGCGAAGCTTTCTCGTCCCGCTACGTGCTGGCGCGGCAGCAGTTTCTGCAGGCCTGTGCGAGCGCCGGCCTCGGAGTTCGCTCGCATGCTCATCCCCTGAAGGGACGCGATGGCGAGGAGCTGGCGATGGACGTCGCGCTGGACGGCAAACCCGATGCCGAGCGCCTTCTGATCGTGACCAGTGCCTGCCATGGCGTCGAAGGCTATTGCGGCAGCGGCGTGCAGATCTTCGCGCTGCACGATGACGAATGGCGCGGGAAAGCGCGCGACCAGGGTGTGGCGGTCCTGTATGTGCACGCGCTGAATCCGCACGGCTTTTCGCATGGACGGCGGGTAACGCACGAGAACGTCGACCTCAACCGCAATTTCTTCGATTTCGACGAGCCCTTGCCCGTCAACGAGCCCTACGCCAGCCTGCATGCGCTGCTGCTGCCCGCCGACTGGCCGCCCACCTCGGAGAACCAGGTAGCGATCGCCGCGTGGATCGACCAGCACGGCGCGTCCGCCTTCCAGGCGGCCGTGACCCGAGGCCAATACCAGTTCTCGAATGGACTCTTCTTCGGCGGCAACGCGCCAACGTGGAGCAACAAGACCTTTCGCGACGTCCTGCGCACCCATGCGCAATCGGCGCGCCAACTCGCGTGGATCGACCTGCACACGGGCCTGGGTCCGAACGGGATCGGGGAGCGCATCTTTTCGTGCAAGGACGACAAGGCCGCCTACGCGCGCGCCAACGCGTGGTGGGGCTCGCGGGCCGCACCCGTCACGTCGATCTACGACGGCTCGTCCACTTCCGCATTCCTCACCGGCCTGATGTTCAACGCGGTGTACGAAGAATGCCCGCGGGCCGAGTACACCGGCATCGCACTGGAATACGGGACCGTGCCCGTCATGGAGGTGATGGGCGCGCTGCGCGCGGATCACTGGCTGCATCAGCATCCCGAGGCGCCGGCGGAACTGGCGGCGTCGATTCGCGCAACGATGCTGGAGGCGTTCTACACGGACTCCGATGCCTGGCGCGGACAGATCATCAGCCAGGCCCGGCAAGCGATGTTCCAGGCGGTGGACGGCCTGGCCGCAACGGCTTGATCCGATCAGCCGGGCAGCATGCGCTCCTCGGCAATCACAAGCAGGCCGTCCATGATGAGGCTGTCCACGAGTTCGAAGTCGCCATTCATGCTCGGCGCCATCTTCCATCCCGCCCCGCCCGTCATGTAGCAGGCCGGCTCGGCGCCGCAATGCGCGCGCACGTGCTGCACCATGCGCTCGACTGCGCCCGCGATCGCATAGGTGCCGCCGCTGGTCAGGGCATCGCTGGTGTTGGTCGGGAACTCCCTCACATCGCCAGTCGGCACGTGCAGGCCGGCAGTGCCGGATTCGAGGGCGCGCAGCATGATCCCGTGGCCCGGCAGGATCAGCCCGCCGAGAAACTTTCCGTGGGTGTCGACAGCCTCCACGGTGACCGCCGTGCCGATCATCACAACGACCATCGGCCGTGCAGACCCTTGCGAGAGCATGCGGTGGCGCGCTCCGATCATCGCGACCCACCGGTCGGCGCCGAGGCGCGTCGGATGGTCGTAGCCGTTGACGATGCCGGCTTCCGCCACGCTGGACACCACCCATCGCGGCGAGCAGTCGAAGCGCTCGACCACCTGCTCTTCAGCGCGGCGCCGCACGGCATCGCCCGCCACGACGCAGCCGAGCATCGACGTCGGCGCGGGCAGGTCGGCCCAGGAGCCTTCGGCGAGCCGCTCGATGTGGTCGAGGAACTCGGCCCCGTGCGCGACCAAGGCGGCACCGGGCCGCGCCGCATCGTAGAGGGACCACTTGAGACGGGTGTTACCGATGTCGATCGCGAGGAATGCCATGCGCGGCATTATTGCGAGTTGTGCTTACGGTCGCTTGCACATGCGCCTGCTGCCTCGCCTGGACCGTCATTTTCCGCGGTTAAAGTGGCCTTTCCAATCATTCAAGGAGTAACCATGGGTTTGCTAAGTTTCATCAAGGAAGCGGGCGAAAAACTGTTCGGCGGTTCCACCGCGCACGCAGCGGAACCCGATGCGAACAAGGTGGCCGCAGACGCCATCAAGACGTACATCGAGACCCAGAATCTCGGCCTCACGAACCTGGCGGTGGCCTACGTCGCAACCAGCGGCGTGGTCACGCTGTCCGGCAACGCGCCTTCGCAGGAAGCTAGCGAGAAAGCCTCGCTCGCGGCAGGCAACGTTGCCAACGTCACGCAAGTCGACAACAACCTCGAGGCACCTGCAGCCGATCCGGCGCAGTACCACGACGTGGTGCGCGGCGACACGCTCTCGGCGATTTCCAAGAAGTACTACGGCGACGCCAACAAGTACAACGCGATCTTCGAGGCCAACAAGCCGATGCTGAGTCATCCGGACAAGATCTATCCGGGCCAGAAGCTCCGCATCCCCAAGCTCTAGCTCGCCCCCAGGCTGCGCGCACTTCGTGTCGCTTCGCCTACCCCCTGCCGGGGGCAACACCTGCGGCCCGGCAAAGCCGGTTCCGCGGTGTTTCTGGAAAGGTACGGCGCGCGGTCTTTTTAGTTTTGCTTCCAGGGGAGGCCGCGGAGGCGCCAGCCGCCTTTGTGGCCGCGATGGCCTTGTTCGTCGGCGTCGCCTTCGAAGCCTTCCAGGATGTTGTAGGCCTCGATGCCCAGCTCGGTGGCGCGCTTGGCGGCGGCGATCGAGCGTACGCCGCTGCGGCAGAGGAGCACCGCCTTCTTTCCTGACGGCACCGCAGTGCGCAGGCCTTCGTCGAAGACGGGGTTGAAGGCCATGCCGGGCCATTGCTTCCAGGCCAGGCCGACGGCGCCTGGAACGTAGCCGACCCACTCGCGCTCTGCATCACTGCGCACGTCGACCAGCACGGCGTCGCCGCTCTTCAGCCACTGAGCTGCCTGCTCGGGCGTCACGTCGCCGGCATAGCCTGCGGCGGGCTTCACGCCGAATCTGTCTCCGGTGGGTGCGTTCGCCTGAATCGGCGCGCTCGTATCCGGCTGGGTCATGATGCTTTCGTCCTTGCATGTTCTAGGGTTACTGCGGATGGCGGGCCTCGCTTTCGCTCTGGAGAGGCCGGCCGATGAGGTCAATTTTTCTCCAGTTCGTGAAAACCCTCTTTGTCACGAATGTTTACGTATCAAAGATGGCAGTCTGGATTGTCCAGACCCACCAACGGAGACACGCAATGACCGAGAAACAACCGACCCGTCGACGCAGTCTGCTGAAAGGAGCGGCCGTGGCGGCCGGCGCGATGTCCGCGCCGATGGTCAGCATGGCACAGACCACTTCGCTGCGATTCCAGAGTACCTGGCCGGCGAAGGACATCTTCCACGAGTACGCCAACGACTTCGCCAAGAAGGTGAACGACATGGCGGGCGGCCGCCTGAAGATCGAGGTGCTGCCTTCCGGCGCGGTCGTGCCGGCATTCCAGTTGCTCGAAGCAGTGAACAAGGGCACGCTCGATGGCGGCCATGGTGTGGTGGCCTACCACTACGGCAAGAATTCCGCGCTAGCGCTCTGGGGCTCGGGCCCGGCCTATGGCATGGACCCGAACATGGTGCTCGCGTGGCACTACTACGGCGGCGGAAAGGCGCTGCTGGAGGAAATCTACAAGTCGATCAACATGGACGTGGTGTCGTACCTCTACGGTCCGATGCCGACGCAGCCGCTGGGCTGGTTCAAGAAGCCGATCGCCAAGGCCGAAGACCTGAAAGGCTTGAAGTACCGCACCGTCGGCCTCGCCGTCGACATCTTTACCGAGATGGGCGCTGCGGTGAACCCGCTGCCCGGCGGCGAGATCGTGCCCGCGCTCGATCGTGGCCTGATCGATGCAGCCGAGTTCAACAACGCGTCGAGCGACCGCGTGCTCGGCTTCCCCGATGTGGCGAAGAACTGCATGCTGCAGAGCTTCCACCAGAGCGGCGAGCAGTTCGAGATCCTTTTCAACAAGGGCAAGTACAGCGCGCTGCCGCAGGAGCTGCGCTCCATCATCGACTACGCGGTCCAGGCGGCCAGCGCCGACATGAGCTGGAAGGCCGTCGCGCGCAACACGCAAGACTACGTCGAGATGAAGAAGACCGGCGTCAAGTTCTACAAGACCCCCGACGCCATCCTGCGCGCCCAACTCGCAGCGTGGGACAAGACCATCGCCAAGAAGGCTGGCGAAAACCCGCTGTTCAAGAAGGTTCTCGAATCGCAGAAGGCTTTCGCGCAGCCCGCCGGGCAGTGGCAGAACGACTACATGGTCGATTTCAAGATGGCCTACAACCACTACTTCTCCGGGCAGGCGAAGAAGGCCTGATCTCCATCCAACCCAGTCGCACTCGCGGCGCCCGCCTTCCGGTCCCGGCCGGAAGGCATCTTTTTGCCTGTCGTACTTCGGGGCACCGATGACTACCCAACAGATATTGCATGCGGCCGACCGCCTGAGCACGTGGACCGGCAAGACCTTTGCGTGGCTCATCGTCGCCCTGATGCTGGTGGTATGCGCCGAGGTCTTCAAGCGCTATGCGCTCAACGCGCCGACTGCCTGGATCTACGACGTCAACAACATGATGTACGGCACGCTCTTCATGATGTGCGGCGCCTACACGCTCTCGCAGGACGGGCACGTGCGCGGCGACTTCCTCTACGGAAGCATGAAGCCACGCACCCAGGCCACGCTGGACCTGGTGCTCTACATCGCCTTCTTCCTCCCCGGCATCGGCGCCCTGACCTGGGCCGGCTGGGGCTACTACCAGGATTCGCTGGCCATGCACGAGCAGACCTTCAATGCCACGCCGCTACCGGTGTACCCCTTCAAGTTCGTCATTCCGGTTGCGGGCGCCATCGTGATGCTGCAGGGCCTGGCCGAAATCCTGCGTTGCGTGGTGTGCCTGCGCACCGGCGAATGGACACCTCGCCTGAAGGACGCCGAGGAAATGGACGTGGTCGAACAGCAGCTCGCCAGCAGCACCTTCGTGGACGAGGAGGCGCGGCGCGATGTCATCGAACGCGCCAAGGACGTGGATGAAGCGGCTCGCCACCGTGGAAGGGAATCGGTATGAGCCAAGCTGCCATGGGGCTCACGATGCTGGGGCTCATCGTCGTCGTGATCATGCTGGGCTTTCCCACGGCGTTCACGCTGATGGGCCTGGGCATGCTGTTCGGCTTCGCCGCCTTCTACGACCCGGCCGTGCCGTGGTTCGACAACCACGTCTTCGACCTGATGGTGCAACGCACCTTCGGCGCGATGACCAACGAGACGCTGCTGTCGATCCCGCTGTTCGTACTGATGGGCTACGTGATGGAGCGCGGCGCCCTGGTCGACAAGATGTTCCACAGCGTGCAGCTCGCCTTCCGCCGCGTGCCGGGGTCGCTCGCGGTGGCGACGCTGATCATCTGCACCTTCTGGGGCATCGCGAGCGGCCTGGTCGGCGCGGTGGTGGTGCTGATGGGCGTGATCGCGATGCGACCGATGCTCAACGCAGGCTACGACACGCGACTCGCGGCCGGCGTCATCACTGCCGGGGGCACGCTGGGCATCCTGATCCCGCCGTCGGTGATGATCATCGTGTACGCCGCGGTGGCCGGGCAGTCGGTCGTCAAGCTCTACGCGGCGGCGATGTTCCCGGGATTCTTCCTGGCCTTCCTGTACCTGATCTACGTGATCGGATGGGCGCTGATCCAGCCGAAGGTCGCGCCCAAGCTGCCGCCCGAAGCGCAGCGCGCGCCGATCTCGCCGCAGGTGGCACACATTGCCGCGAGCTATTCGCAACGGCTGTTGCCGGCGCTGGCCGCGGCGGTGCTTGCGCCGGCGCGAGCGATCAGCTCGGCGGCAGCGGGCGCGCGTGTCAGTTGGCTGATGCTGGTGCGCTATCTGACGGTAGCGCTTGTGCCGGTTCTGCTCGCAGCCGTGACGCTGGGCTCCATCTGGTGGTACGTCACGATCTATTCGCAGAAGGACAACACGCCCCCTGCGCCGGAGGTGACGCAATCCCAGCCGGCGCCCCAGGAGAGCACCGGACTGGCGGAACCGCCCGGCACCAGCGACCTACAGGCGCCGCCCGGAGCCGAAGGACTGGAGGAGCCCCCCGGCGCCGAAGGCTCGACGCCCAAGGGGGAACAAGGTCTCCAGGCCCTCGGCGAGCCAGTTGCCGCGCCGCATGCGGAGGCAGTGCCCCAGACCTTCTACATCGGCTTCTGGCTGACCTGCGCATTCGTCCTTGCGCTGCTCGTCTGGTACTACGCGAAGATGGACGCCGAGCAGTTCGAGATCCTTCGCATGCTGGTGTCTTCGGTGATGCCGCTCGGCATCCTGACGCTGGTGGTGCTGGGCGTGATCCTGTTCGGCATCACGACGGCGACCGAATCGGCCGCGGTCGGCGCGGCGGGCGCGTTCCTCATGGCCTGGCAGGCGAAGACGCTCAACTTCCAACGCATCAAGGAAGCCGTGTTCCTGACGGCGAAGACGACAGCGATGGTGTGCTGGCTGTTCGTCGGCTCGGCGCTCTTCTCCGCGGTGTTCGCGCTGCTCGGCGGCCAACGCATCATCGAAGAATGGGTGATGGGCATGAACCTGACGCCGCTGCAGTTCCTGCTGCTGTCGCAGGCCATCATCTTCGTGCTCGGCTGGCCGCTGGAATGGACGGAGATCATCGTGATCTTCATTCCCATCTTCCTGCCGCTGCTAGCGCACTTCCAGATCGACCCGCTGCTCTTCGGCGTCCTGGTGTTCGTGAACCTGCAGGCGGCGTTCCTGTCGCCGCCGGTGGCGATGTCGGCCTTCTATCTGAAGGGGGTGTCACCGCCGCACGTGACGCTCAACCAGATCTTCGCGGGGATGATGCCGTACATGTTCATCGTGATCCTGTGCATGGTGTTCATGTACATCTGGCCGGGCCTGACGACGTGGCTGCCGAGATACCTGTACGGGGGCTAGAGGCTTCAGTCTAGAAATTACCATCCTATCACCATCCAATGGGATGGTGATAGGATGGCGACATGCAGACAGCTCCTACCCCGGTCACCCCACGGACCAAACTCCCCGACGCCGAGAAGATCACGATCAATCTCGGCTACGTCGATCTCGGCCATATCGACCTGATGGTGGCCGAAGGCTTCTATTCGAACCGCACAGACTTCATCCGCACCGCCATCCGCAACCAGCTCACCACCCACGGCGATGCGCTGAAGCAGGTGGTGGCGCGGAAGATGCTCGTGCTGGGGCTGCAGCAGTTCGGCGTCGGCGAGCTCGAAGCGATCCGCCGCGCCGGCGAGAAGCTCGAGATTCGCGTGCTCGGCCTCGCCAGCATCTCGGCGGACGTGACGCCCGAACTCGCGCTCGAAACCATCGGATCCATCACCGTACTCGGCGCGCTGCATGCGAGCCCCGCCGTCAAGGCGGCATTGGCCGACCGGATCCATTGACCGGCTTTCCCCCTTTTTCCTCCAACCCAAGGCCCCATGAATCCCCTTTTCAAACGGCTGATGCGTCAGGCCACCCGTCTGACCAGCACCGGCAACCTGCGCGAAGCGACGCGCGCCATCCAGCGCGCGCTGGGCGGATTGGGCGCCCAGGAATCCACTGCCGGTCGTCCGGCCGACGCCGCGTCCCCATCGGCCCGCGCCGCCAACGAGGACACGCTGGTCGTCGACGTCGAGGCACGCTTGGTCGAAGCGGCTCCCTCGGTAGTCGAGGCGCCCGCCGTCCAAACGCCCTCACTCACACCCGCCACCGAGTCGGAGGAGGAGTGGATCGACGGCCTCTTCGCCCACCAGCACCGGTCCATTGCGTACAAGCTCTTCGTGCCCGCGAAGGGCACGGGCGAGCCGCGTCCGCTTCTGCTGATGCTGCACGGCTGCACCCAGCACCCGGAAGACTTCGCGGCCGGCACGCAGATGAACCAGCTGGCGCGCGAACACGGCTTTCTCGTGCTCTACCCTGCGCAGACGCAGCACGCCAACTCGTCGAAATGCTGGAACTGGTTCAAGCCCCAGCACCAGCAGCGCGAACGCGGCGAGCCGGCGTTGCTGGCCGCCCTCACCCATTCGGTCATGGCCGTGCAGTCGGTCGACCCGGCCCGCGTCTATGTCGCCGGTCTCTCGGCCGGGGGCGCGATGGCGGACATCCTCGGGCGCACGCACCCGGACCTCTTCGCCGCTGTCGGCGTGCACTCGGGGTTGCCGACCGGCGCGGCAAGCGATCTGATGTCAGCGCTGTCCGCGATGAAAAGCGGCCACGCAAAGGGCGAAACGGCCGGCCGGATGCCCCCGACCATCGTCTTCCACGGCGATGCCGATTCCACGGTCCATCCGCGCAATGGCGAACAAGTGGTCGCGGCAGCGCTCGCCGGGCAGCCGGAAACCGCCGCCCCGGCCCCGCAGGAAGCCAGCGGCACATCGACGCAAGGCCGCACCTTCACCCGCCGCACCTACGCCAGCGCCGAAGGGCGCTCCGCGGTCGAGCATTGGGTACTGCATGGTGCCGGGCATGCCTGGGCCGGCGGGAGTTCGCAGGGATCCTTCACCGACCCTTCGGGACCGGATGCCAGCGCCGAAATGCTGCGCTTCTTTCTTGCGCACCCCCACGCCTCTCCCGCCACCGTGCAGTGAGGCCCACACCGGCACGCGCGCCGGACTTACACGCGGTTGCCTCCAGCACGAGATATTTCCTTTGCTTTGCAAAGCGGATGCCAGCGCGCAAGCCCGCTCGCGCGTTGATTCCGGAATGACGAAGGAATATCCATGAGACAACGCAGCACCTTGCTTCCAGGCCGCGTGGCCGCGTGGCTGCTGGGATTGGCATTGCTTCTGACAGGGTTTCAGGCTGCCGCGCAGCAGCAGGACCCGCCCGGAAGAGTCGGCCGGCTCAGTTTTCACCAGGGCGCGGTGAGCTTCTCGCCCGCCGGCGATGACAGCTGGTACGAAGTCGTGCCCAATCGCCCGCTGACCACCGGCGACCGACTCTGGACCGACCGCAATGCACGCGCCGAACTGCACGTTGGTTCGTCCGCGGTGCGGCTGGACGAGCAGACCAGCGTCACCTTGTCCGAAATCGACGACGACACCGCACGCATCACCGCCGAGCAGGGGAGCGTGCAAGTTCGCGTTCGCGACGACCTGGCCGGCCAGCGCTTCGAAGTCGATACGGGCAACCTCGCCGTGGTCATCGATGCGCCGGGCGACTACCGCATCGAGACGGACCCAACCGCGGGCACGACGCGGGTCGCCGTCGCCGCGGGGAATGTCACGCTGTACGGCGAAGGCGGCGAATCCATGCCGCTGGGCGCACACCAGCAGATCACGACCTCGGGCCGCAACCTCGCAGCCGCCAACGGCGCGCCCGCGCGCGCCAGCGGCGAATTCGATCGCTGGGTGGCCGAGCGCGACCGCATCGAAGACCAGTCAATTTCCGCGCGCTACGTCTCGCGCGATGTGGTCGGCTACCAGCAACTCGACGCCTACGGCGACTGGCAGAACGATCCGGACTACGGCAACGTGTGGTACCCGCGCGGCGTGGATACCGAGTGGGCGCCCTACCGCGACGGCCAATGGGTCGACGTGGCGCCATGGGGCTGGACCTGGATCGACGCCGCGCCCTGGGGCTTTGCGCCCGCCCACTACGGCCGCTGGGCGCGCATCGGCCCGCGATGGGGCTGGGTGCCCGGCCGGCCGCATGGGCGTCCGATCTATTCGCCCGCGGTGGTGGGCTTCGTGGGCGGTTCCGCCGGCAGGAACCCGAACCTGATCCCGGGCGGCCGCCATGGCGTCGGATGGTTCCCGCTCGCCCCGGGCGAAACCTGGCGGCCGGGTTACCACGCGAGCCAGAGGTACATCGACCAAGCCAACCGCGCGGCGGCCTACCAGCGACGCGGCGGCCGCAGCGGCTACGCGAACCCGCAAACGCCCGGCGCGGTCACGATCGTGCCCATCGACCTCTTCGGCCGAGGCCCCATCGCAAGACGTGATGTCGTGCGCGTCCCGCCCGACCGCCTCGTGAGCGTTCCGGTGGGCATGGGCGCCCCGATTCCGCTGCGGGGCGATCGACCGCACGGCGCATACGGCCGGCCCGCCACCATGCTCCCGCCGCCCGCATTCCAGGCACGGCAACAACAGCAGTTCCAGCAGGCGCGGCAGATGCAACAGGCGCAGCAGCAGCTCCAGCAAGCGCAGCGCCAACAGCAGGACGTGCAGCAGCGTGCCGCGGTGCAGGCCATCCAGGGCCAGCAAGCGCAGCAAGCCCAGCAGTTCCAGAACCTGCAACGGCAGCAGCAGGAAGTGCAACAGCGCGCCGCAGCGCAGGCCGTGCAAGCGCAGCAAATCCAGCAGGCCCAACGCCAGCAGCAGGAAGCGCAGCAGCGTGCCGCAGCCCAGGCGATCCAGGCCCAGCAAGCTCAGCAGTTCCAGCAGGCCCAGCGGCAACAGCAGGATATCCAGCAACGTGCCGCGGCGCAGGCGATGCAGGCTCAACAGGCGCAACAACTCCAACAACAGGCGATGCGCCAGCAGCAGGAAGTCCAGCAGCGCGCCGCACAGGCCCAGGCGCAACAGGCGCAGCAGATGCAACAGCAACAGCAGCAGGCCCTGCGACAGCAACAGGAAATGCAGCAGCGTGCGGCCCAGGCTCAAATCCAGCAGATGCAGCAAGTCCAGCAGCAACAGGCCTTGCGCGCGCAGCAGCAGATACAGGCGCAGCATCAAATGCAGGCGGCGCAGCAGCAGATGCTGCAAGCTCAGCAGGCGCAACAGCAACAGGCCATTCGCCAGGCGCAAGAGGTACAGCAACGCGCGCTGCAAGCGCAGCAGCAGCAACGGCAGCAACGGTCGGGCATCCCCGGCCGGGATCCCAATCAGCAGCCCGACCGCCCGTAGCACCCGGCGCAGCGACTCCTTCGTCCGCCGGCTACAGTCGGCGCGAAGGAGTTCCCATGCGCACATTCGACTTCGACCTTTTCGTGATCGGCGGCGGAAGTGGCGGCGTGCGCGCGGCACGAATGGCCGCCCAGCGCGGCGCCCGCGTCGCGCTCGCCGAATGCGCCGAACTGGGCGGCACCTGCGTCAACGTCGGTTGCATTCCCAAGAAGCTCTACAGCTACGCGGCGGGCTATGCAGACTCCTTCGAGGAAGCCGCGGGGTTCGGCTGGCACGTCGGTGAATCGCGCTTCGACTGGGCGCGGCTCAAGGCCAACCGCGCGCGCGAGATCGCGCGGCTCAACGGTGTCTACCGCAGCCTGCTCGAAGGTGCGGGCGTCCACCTCATCCAGGGTTGGGCGCAACTGACGGATGCCCACGGCGTCCAGATCGGCGAAAAGCACTGCACCGCACAGCATGTGCTCGTGGCGACCGGCGGCATGCCCTTCGTGCCAGACATCGCCGGTCGCGAGCATGGGATCGTCTCCGACGCGATGTTCGATCTCGACCCGTTTCCGAAGCGGTTGCTGGTGGTCGGCGGTGGCTACATCGCCTGCGAGTTCGCGTCGATCTTCAACGGACTTGGCGCCCAGGTCACGCAGGTGCAGCGCAGCGCGCACCTGCTGAACGAGTTCGACGAGGATGTTCGCCAGTTCCTCGCCAGGGAGATGACGCGCACGGGCGTCGACATCCGCTTCAATGCCGAGATCAGCATGGTGACGCGCCAGGAGAGCGGCCTGTGCGCTCTGCTCTCGCGCGGCCAGCGGGTAGAGGCCGACACCATCCTCTTCGCGACCGGCCGCGTTCCCAATACGGCCGGCATGGGCCTCGAAGCCGCGGGTGTCGAGCTGGACGAGCGCGGCGGCGTGGTCGTCGATGCGCACTACCGCAGCTCGGTGCCGTCGATCCTCGCGGTGGGCGATGTGTCAACCCGCCAGCAACTCACGCCGGTGGCGCTGGCCGAGGCGATGGTGGTGGTCGACACCCTCTTCGGCAAGGGCAAGCGCCAGCTTGACTACGACTACACGCCGACCGCCGTGTTCACGCACCCGAACATCGGCACCTGCGGCTACACCGAAGCCGCCGCGCGCATGAAGTTCGGCAAGGTCACGATCTTCTCCAGCGAATTCCGCGCGCTGCGCCACACGCTGTCGCAGAGCAAGGAGCGCACGTTCATGAAGCTGATCGTCGACAAGGCGAGCGACCGTGTCGTCGGCCTGCACATGGTGGGCCCCGAAGCGGGCGAGATCGTGCAGGGCTTTGCCGTCGCGATGCGCTGCGGTGCGACCAAGGCGGCGTTCGACAGCACCATCGGCATCCATCCCACCACCGCGGAAGAGCTTGTCACCATGCGAGAACCCATGCCCGGCTGAGTGAGCAAGCCTGGGGGTGAGCCACAATGCCTCATGCCTTACATGCCTGCTTTCATTGCGCCAGCCCGCTTTACCGATCCCGACGCTGCCCTGGAGCAGGTCCGACTCATCTACAACGGTGGCCTGCAGCACCTTCGCGAAGCGATGCAGCGCTTCGTGGCGGGCGAAAGCCTGCCGGGCCGCGTGCGGGCCTGCTACCCCTTCGTTCGGGTGCATACGCACACCGTGTCGCGGAGCACGCCGGTCGCCAACGCCGGGTTGAGCTATGGTTTCGTGTCGGGGCCGGGGCGCTACGAGACCACGCTGACGCGGCCCGACCTCTTTCTGCGCTACTACCGCGAGCAATTCAGGCTGCTGCTGGAGAACCACCGCGTCGAGCTGGAGATCGGCACCAGCACGCAGCCGATCCCGATTCATTTCTCCTTCGCCGAGAACGATCACATCGAAGGCACGATGTCCGCCGAGCGCCGCGCCCTGATGCGCGACGTGTTCGACCTGCCCGACCTCGGCGCGATGGACGACGGCATCGCCAACGGCACCTTCGAGGCCAAGCCGGGCGAGGCGCAGCCGCTGTCGCTCTTCACCGCGGCGCGGGTCGACTATTCGCTGCACCGCCTGCGCCACTACAGCGGAACCGCGCCCGAGTGGTTCCAGAACTTCGTGCTGTTCACCAACTACCAGTTCTACATCGACGAATTCGTGCGGCTCGGCCACGAGGCGATGACCGACGAGAAGAGCGAGTACATCGCCTTCATCGAGCCGGGCAACGTCGTCACCCGCCGGCGCGGGCTGTCTCCGGGTTCGAGCGAGCTGTACGGCGAGCTGCTCGACGGCACGCAGGGCACGCCGCCCGCCCGCCTGCCGCAGATGCCTGGCTATCACCTGGTGCGCGAGGACTGCACGGGCATCTCGATGGTCAACATCGGCGTCGGCCCGGCCAACGCCAAGACCATCACCGACCACGTCGCGGTGCTGCGGCCGCACGCGTGGATGATGCTCGGCCATTGCGCCGGCCTGCGCCAGGGGCAGCAGCTCGGCGACTACGTGCTGGCGCACGCCTATGTGCGCGAGGACCACGTGCTGGACGAGGAGCTGCCGCTGTGGGTGCCGATCCCGGCGCTCTCGGAGATCCAGCTCGCGCTCGAAAATGCGGTGGCCGAGGTCACCGGCACGCAGGGCACCGAACTCAAGAAGATCATGCGCACCGGCACGGTCGCCAGCACCGACAACCGCAACTGGGAACTGTTGCCCGGCAACCAGCCCCAGCGGCGATTCAGCCAGAGCCGCGCCGTCGCGCTCGACATGGAAAGCGCCACCATCGCCGCCAACGGCTTCCGCTTCCGCGTGCCCTACGGCACCTTGCTGTGCGTGAGCGACAAGCCGCTGCACGGCGAGATCAAGCTGCCCGGCATGGCCAACCAGTTCTATCGCGAGCGGGTCGAGCAGCATTTGCGCATCGGCATGGCCGCGATCGACATCCTGCGCCAGGAAGGCTCGAGCCGCCTCCATAGCCGCAAGCTCCGAAGCTTCGCCGAGGTAGCCTTCCAGTAGGAATCACCCCCAGGCTAGCCCACTTCGTGTGGCCGCCACCCCCTCTCCGGGGGCAATCCCTACGGCCCGGCTAAGCCGGTTCCGTGGGATTTCCCGGCTCAGCGTGTGCGTTGTCAGGGGGTGGAAAACATCTCGGGCATTTCGCGGTGGGCCTTGGGGGTGAGTGCCAGTGCGCGGCCGTCCAGGTCTTGGCGCACCCAGCCGCGGCGAATCGACAGTTGCAGCCATGCGGCGCCGAGCGCGCCGCCCAGGTGAGGGCGCCGTTCGCTCCAGTCGAGGCAGGCGCAGGCAAAGCGACGGCGGGTGTTGCGCGCATCCTCCACGTCGATGCCGAGGCTTTCGAGTGCGACGGCGCCTTCGGGGGTGAGTTCGTAGTCGCCTTCCGCAACCTCGTGCAGCCAGCCCTGCGCATGGAGACGGTCATGCAGCGCGACACCTGCCGTACCGGCCATGTGGTCATAGCAGGTGCGCGCGCTGCGCAGTCGGCTCGGCGTGGTCGGGCGGAACTCGTTACGCGGGGCGCCGGCGATCACCAGCAAGCCTTCGAGCGCGGCGGCGACCTCGCTGCCGGTGAGGCGGAAGTAGCGATGCTTGCCCTGCGCGACCGACTCGACGAGCCGCTGTTCCTTGAGCCGTGCCAGATGCGCGCTGGCCGTTGAAGCGGCAACCTCGGCGACCGCGGCCAGTTCTGTCGCAGTGCGGGCATTCCCGTCCAGCAGGCAGCACAGCATGCGGGCGCGTGCGGGTTCGGCGATGGCGCCGGCCAGGCGCGCGAGGTGGGTGTCGGCGGTGGATGCATCCATATTTCGATCGTAAACGAAGTGTGCTCGTTCGAAAAGCGCCAGACTGCGTGCATGAAACACATGGACCCACCGGCCGATGCGATCGCTGCCGTCACGCACTGCAATCCTTACCCGTGGTACGCCACGCTGCGCAGCGGTCCCGCGCTGGTCCGCGACGACCGCCTGCGGGCGTGGATCGCCAGCCGGGCTGACGTCGTTCGGGAAGTGCTCGCCAACGACGCACTGCGCGTTCGCCCCCCATCGGAGCCGGTGCCAGGCGCCATCGCCGGCACGCCGGCGGGCGAAGTGTTCGGGCGGCTGGTGCGCATGAACGACGGGGCGCCGCACGCGGCCCACAAGCCCATATTGCAGCGGGCACTGGCCGGGTTGGATCTCCGCGCAGCGCACGCCGCGGCGCGCCAGGTCGCCGAGGGCATGCCGATTGATTCATTGTCCGACGCCTGCTTCGCGATGCCGGTCCGCGGCGTCGCTCACCTGCTCGGCTTCGCCACCGATGAACTGCGGAGCGTTTCCGACTGGATGCGCGATTTCGTCGCCTGCCTGTCTCCGCTGTCAACGGCCGCCCAACTCGACGCCGCAAGTGAAGCCGCCGCCGCCCTGATGGCGCGCTTCGAGTCGTTGATCGCCACCCGGCCCGCACGCCACGGCACGCTGCTGGCGGCGGTTCAGGAACAGGCGCCGGTCGATCGCTCGCACGCCCTCGTGGCGAACCTCGTCGGCCTGCTGTCGCAGACCTGCGAGGCCACGGCCGGCTTGCTGGGCAACAGCCTCGTCGCGCTGGCGCGCGAGCCCGGTCTGCGCCGAAGGATCGACTCGCGCTGGGAACTGCTGCCCTCGTTGGTCGAGGAAGTGGCCCGCCACGATCCTTCGATCCAGAACACGCGCCGCTTCGTCGCACAACCGACGACCGTCGCCGGCATCGAACTCGCGCCGGGCGAGGCGGTGCTGCTGGTGCTCGGCGCCGCCAACCGCGATCCGTCGCTCAATCCTGCACCGGCAACCTTCGAGCTGATGCGCGCGGAGCGCCGGACACTGGGCTTCGGCCACGGGGCGCATGCCTGCCCCGGCCAGGCGCTGGCAGCGACGGTCGCAGCGGCTGGGCTCGAAACGCTGCTCTCGCGCGGTCTCGATACCGATGCGCTGCAGGAACGAGGGTGGGGCTACCGTCCTTCTGTCAACGCCCGGATTCCCACGCTCCACTGACTCGATGCTCAAGCGGCCTTTGGCCACTGTCCTGTCGGAGCGAGGAACGGCGACAGATCCCCTCGGCCCCAACGGAGTGGCAGCGCAGCCGGCATGAGGAGCGCAGACGCGACCTGCATGCGAAGCAACCGCTCCGCGCCGGCGAAGCCCGCGAGTTCGGGGCCGTCCCAGATCGTCTCGGCCGTCACGGCCAGCTGGAGCACATCGCCGGTCTCGAAGTCGATGAAGAGCAGGCCCGCCTTCGGATAGACGGCGATGTTGCCCAGCGTGTTGAAGAAGGAGTTGCCGACGAAATCCGGCACGGTCAGCGTCCCCTCGCCCGTCAGCTGGACAAAGCCTGACCGGCCGCCGCGGTGCGACACGTCGACGCCATGCGAGGCCGTCGCATCGCCGGCCGCAGGGTGGGCCGTGGCGATGAAGAAAGTGTCGGCCTTGGCCACGATCCGCCGAGCCGCCTCGTCCATGCGGTCGCTGCGGCGTGCGTTCGCAGCGGCATGCGCTCCGCCCACGAAGAGCGGCTCCCGTGTCTGGATGTACTTCGGGCAGTTGCCAAAGCTCTGCTGCACTTCGACCGAGAAGCCGCGTGCGTCGACCTGCTCCACCACGCCATTCATGCGGTTGCGGCGCCGCGTGTGCGGCTCGATGCCGAGCAGCCCGAGTGGCGCGCCGGACAACAGTGCCGATGACAATGGGTCCCCTGCGAGCGGACGCGCATCGATGCGCAGGTGATGCTCGTCGGGCGATTGCGCGAATCCGGGCGGCGCAGCGAGCACGCTCGCCCACGGCTGATGCGCCGGGTCGAGACTTCCCACGATCAGGAAAGGCAGTTGCGCGAAGAAGGTGCGATGCTGCTCTGGCATGTAGTCCCGGATCACACGCGGCCCGAGCGCATCCATCCGTTCACGCACGCCCGCGAGGGTTTGCACTTCACGCTCGCCCTCATGCCAGGGTGACGCGACGGCATCGACGGAGTTCATGCTGCCAACCCGATGCGTGAGGGTGTCATCGGCACGAAGCCCGGCAATTCCTCGACGCGTGCCAGCCACTCGCGCACGCGGGGATAGGCTTCGAGCGACACATTGCCCTCCGGCGCATGGGCGACGTAGGTGTGGTTGGCGATGTCCGCCAGCGTCGCGGACGAGCCTGCGAGGAAGGGGCGCTCCGCCAACTCGAGCTCCATCACGCGCAGAAGTTCGTGAGCGCGCGCGATCACATCGGTCGCATCCCTCGTCTGCCCGAACAACACGATGACGCGCGCCACCGACGGACCTGACGCGAGCTGTCCCGCCGCGACCGACAGCCAGCGCTGCACTCGGGCCGCACCGACCGGATCGCGCGGATACCAGCGCGCCGGGTCGGCGGCATAGCGCTCGTTGAGGTAGACCAGGATGGCGTTCGAATCAGCCAGTGTCGTGTCGCCGTCCTCGATGACCGGCACCTGTCCGAAGGCATTGCGCCGCAGGAATTCCGGGGTGCGATGTTCGCCCGCACGCAGATTGACCTCGATCGTCTCGAAGGGAAGCTCGAGCAGCGAGAGAAACAACTTCACGCGATGCGAGTGGCCGGAGATGGAAGCGCCGTAGACCTTGATGGGCTGGGCGGGACGAGTGGCTGGCATGTCGGGTTCTCCTGTTGCTGTGAGGTTGACGGTTCGATTCTGTTTTCTTCTCTCTTCCGAAGTAATGGCTACAGATGGAGTTGACTGTTGCGTTTTCCGGTTTAATCGCGCGATGGACCGTCTCAAGGCTATGCAGACCTTCGTGCAGATCGCCGACCAAGGCAACCTCACGAAAGCGGCCGACGCGCTCGACACCTCGCTTCCGGCGGTGGTGCGTTCGCTCGCCGCGCTCGAAGCCCATCTGGGCGTGCGGCTGTTCCACCGCACCACCCGGCGCATCTCCCTCACCGAGGAAGGCCGCAGCTACCTGCAAAGCGCGCGCGAGGTCCTGGCCGCCGCCGACGCGGCGGACCGTGCGCTTACCGTCGACGCAGCCGAACCCGCCGGGCAGCTCACCGTCACTGCGCCCGTGCTCTTCGGCCACATGTACGTGTCGCCTGCGATCGTTCGCTTTCTGCAGCGCTACGACAAGATGCGCTGCAGCGTGCTGCTGCACGACCGCAGCGTGAACCTGCTGGAGGAAGGCATCGATGTCGGTATCCGAATCAGCGCGCTGGAGGATTCGTCGCTGGTCGCCCAACGGCTCGGCAGCATCCGGCGCGTGGTGGTCGCGAGTCCGGCCTATCTGCAAGAGCACGGCGCGCCCCGACATCCGCGCGAGTTGCTCGACGCCAATTGCGTGCGCATCCATCCCAGCAGCACGGTCCACTGGACCTTTCGCGACCACGGGCGGACGGTGGCCATAGCGGCCCGGGGCAACCTGGAGTTCAATCACATCGCGCCGGCCGTCGAGGCCTGTGCAGCGGGCATCGGCTTCGGCATGTTCTTCTCCTACCAGGTGCTGCCCTTGGTGAAGCAGGGCCGGTTGACGATCGTGCTGGACGAGTTCGAGCTTCCGCCACGACCCGTGAGCGTGATCTATCCGCACGCACGGCTGCTGCCAGCGCGCACGCGCGCCTTCATCGACTGGATGAGGGCCGAATTCGCAGGCCTGATGCTCTGACATCGAAAGCCCAGCCCATGCGCCACAATGCCGCGGTGCCGACTCCCCTCTTCCACGCCAGCCACCTGCACAAGCGTTACGGCACGACCACCGTGGTGGACGACTTGTCCTTCGAGATCGCACCCGGCGAGTGCCTGGGCGTGATCGGGCCCAACGGCGCGGGCAAGACGACCACCATCCGCATGTGCCTCGGGCTGACCACGCCCGACGGCGGCACGATCGAGGCGCTGGGCGGCCTCTCGATGCCGGAAGATGCACGCGCCATCAAGGCACAGCTCGGCGTGGTGAGCCAGTTCGACACGCTCGACCCTGACTTCAGCTGCGCGGAGAACCTGATGGTCTACGCCCGCTACTTCGGCATGCGCCGCGCCGAGATCGCGCCGCGCATTCCCCAACTGCTGGAATTTGCCGCGCTCTCGCACAAGGCCGACGCCAAGCCCGGAGAGCTTTCGGGCGGCATGCGGCGGCGCTTGTCGCTCGCACGTGCGCTCGTCAACGACCCGAAGCTGCTGATGCTCGACGAGCCCACCACCGGCCTCGACCCGCAGGCGAGGCATCTCATGTGGGAGCGGCTCCAGGTGCTGTTGCAGCAAGGCAAATCGATCCTGCTGACCACCCACTTCATGGACGAAGCCGAGCGCCTGTGTTCGCGCCTGCTGGTGCTCGACCACGGCCGCAAGATCGCCGAAGGACGGCCGCGCGACCTGATCGCCGAGCACCTGGAGCCGGACGTGGTCGAGTTGTATGGCAACGGTGCCCTCGAACTCGCGCAGTCGCCGCTGAAGGACTACGCAGCCCGCGTCGAGGTCAGCGGCGAGACGGTGTTCTTCTACACACAGGACGCGCGCGGCCTGATGACGGCGCTGGGCGACCGCAGCGGCTTGCGCACCTTCCATCGGCCGGCGAACCTGGAGGATCTGTTCCTCAAGCTGACGGGCCGGCAAATCCGAGAGGACGGTTGATTCGCATGTCGAGCCTGGCTTCTTCGTCCGCTCTTCCACCGACGCGCTCCGTCTGGCGCCCACCCGAACTCTCGATGCGCTGGTGGCCGGTGTTCCTGCGCAACCTGCTGGTGTGGCGCAAACTCGCCATCCCCAGCCTCATCGGCAACATTGCGGAGCCCCTGATCTGGCTGGTGGCCTTCGGCTACGGCATGGGCGCGCTGGTGGGCGAGGTGCAGGTCAATGGCACCCACATTCCCTACATCCTCTTTCTCGCCAGCGGCTCGGTCTGCATGAGCGCGATGAATGCGGCCTCGTTCGAGGCGCTGTATTCGGCCTTCTCGCGCATGCACGTACAGAAGACGTGGGACGGCATCATGAACGCGCCGGTCGGGCTCGACGACGTGGTGTTGGCCGAGATGCTGTGGGCCGGCTTCAAGGCAATCTTCACGACCACCGCGATCCTGTTCGTGATGCTCGGGCTGGGCATCAGCCACACCCCGAAGCTCTTCATCGCCTGGTTCGTGCTGGTGGGTGTGGGCATCACCTTCTCGTGCATTGCGTTGATCTTCAACGCACTGGCGAAGGGCTACGACTTCTTCACCTACTACTTCACGCTGTTCATGACGCCGATGATGTTCCTGTCGGGCGTGTTCTTTCCGCTGGACCAGTTGCCCGGCGTGGTGCGCACGCTTGCTGCGTGGCTGCCGCTGACCAACGCGGTGGCGCTGGTGCGGCCGCTCTTCATGGACCAATGGCCACTCGACTGGTGGCGGCATGCGCTGGTGCTGGTGGTCTACACGGTCGTCGCGTTCTGGATGGCATTGGGACTGACGCGAAGGCGCTTCCGGGCCTGACCGCGACGGGGGACTTTCACATCGAGGAGACAACATGAATCGGATCTTCGGCGGCGCCTTGCTGGCGTCGGCGTTCCTTCTCGGCGCCTGCACCACCACGGCGCCGCCCACACGGCCCAGCGCATGGACAGCGCCTGAGGCGATCGTGGCACCCTCCTCCTTCTCGGGCGTGCACGGCCTCGCGGTCGACCGGCAGGGCCGGCTTCTCGCGGGCTCCGTGGTCGGCAACAGCTTGTGGGAAGTCGACCGACAGACCGGCGCCGCACGCGTGCTGATCAAGAGCGTCGAAGGCCAGGCCGACGACATCGCGATCGGCCCCAAGGGCGAGCTGGCGTGGACCAACTACCTCATGGGCATGCTGCGCATGCGCGAGAGCGACAGCGCGCCGATGCGCGTGCTCGCCAAGGACCTGCCCGGCCTCAACTCGCTCGACTTCGACCGGCGCAACGGCAAGCTCTATGCCTCGCAGGTGTTCCTCGGCGACGCGCTGTGGGAGATCGACGTCGCGGGCCAGAAGCCGCCGCGCCTGATCAAGAAGGACATGGGCGGCTTCAACGGCTTCGAGGTCGGGCCCGACGGCATGCTCTACGGCCCGCTGTGGTTCAAGGGCCAGGTCGTGAAGATCGATCCGGCCAACGGCGCCATGACGGTAATCGCCGACGGCTTCAAGATCCCCGCCGCGGCCAATCTCGACGGCAAGGGCAACCTGTGGGTGGTTGATACCCGCAGCGGCGAATTGATCCGCGTCGACCTCGCGACAGGCCGCAAGACCGTCGCGAAGCAGCTCAAGCCATCGCTCGACAATCTCGCCATCGCGCCCGAGGGCACGATCTACGTGTCGAACATGGCCGACAACTCGGTCGAAGCCTTCAATCCCGCAACCGGCGACCTGCGCCTGCTCACCGGCGGCAAGCTGGCCGTGCCGGCCGGCCTCAAGATCGACGGCAACGACCTCTGGGTGGCCGACATCTTCGGCTTCCGCCAGGTCGACGCCACGAGCGGCGCGGTGCGCGACATCTTCCGCATGCAGCGCGATCCTGACCTCGACTACCCGTCCGCGGTCGGCCTCTCGCCTACGCACTTCGCGCTGACGTCATGGTTCACGGGCACGGTCCAGCTGGTGGACCGGAAGACGCTCAAGACCACCGGCGTGCTGCACGGACTGAAGGCGCCAGTCGATGCCATTCCGATGCCCGACGGCAGCGTGATCTATGCCGAACTCGCGACCGGCAGCGTGAGCCGCGCCAGCGGCCCGAAGTTCGAGACCAAGGAAGTGATCGCGAGCGGCCTGGCCGGGCCGGTGCAGATGATCATGGGCAGGGACGGCGCGCTCTACGTGACCGAGGCCGCAGGCAAGCTGACGCGCATTCCGCTCGACGCGAGCGCGCCGCTGCGTGCCGTCGCCGAAGGACTGGCGATGCCCGAGGGCGTGGCGCAGACGCCGTGGGGCACTTTCATCGTCGCGGAAAGCGCGGCGCGGCGGCTGGTCGAGATCGACATTGCGAACGGCACGCGGCGCACCGTCGCGGAGAACCTGCCGATCGGCCTCGAAGGCGGGCCGGGCATGCCGCCGCCCTACATGCCGACGGGCGTGGCGGTCGGCAAGGACGGCACGATCTACATGACGGCGGACCGCAACAACGCGCTGTACCGCATCCGGCCGCAGCGCTGAGGCCCGGCGGCCACGGGTCAACCCGGGGCGCTGCCGGCGTTGCAGTAAGCCGTCAGTGCGGTGACCAGATGCGCGAAGGTCGCGCGCACTCGTCGCATCCGCCGAAGGTCCTCGTGCATGGTGACCCAGGTTTCCAGCTCGTAGCAGAACTCCTTCGCCAGCACAGGCACCAGGGATGGATCACGCCGGGCGAGCGCCTTTTGGCAAATGCCGATTCCGAGCCCGGCGCGGATCGCGCCCAGTTGCGCGAGCTGGTTGTCGGTGCGGCAGCTGAACATCGCGCGCTTCAGGTCCAGGCCGAGGGCCCGCAGTGCGCGCAGGTCGGCGGTTTCGCGATCGGGTCCGATCAGGGCGAAGCGGTCGAGGTCGTCCAGCCTCGCCGGCGTGCCGTGCTTCTTCAGATACGCCGCCTTGGCGAAGAAGCCCAGTTCCACCACGCCTACACGCGTCGCGACGATCGAGGCCTGCGTCGGCCGCACCATGCGCACCGCGATGTCGGCTTCGTGTCGCAGCAAGTCCTCGTTGCGGTTGGTCAGGCTCAGCTCGAACACGAGGCCCGGCTGGGCATCGTGCAGGTCGGCCACCACCGCAGGCAGCACCTCCGCGCCCATCACGTCGCTGGCGGTGATGCGAACCGTTCCTGACACCGCATGGATGTCCGCCGACGCAGCGCGCGCAAAGGCCTCGGCCGCGGCGGCCATGGTTTCGGCATGGGTGCCAAGCTCTCGCGCCGCGTCCGTCGGCGTCAGGCCGCTGGGCGATCGGGTGAAGAGCGCCACACCGATCGAGCGCTCCAGCGCCTCCAGGCGGCGGCGCACCGTCGGCTGGGCGATATCGAGCGAACGGGCCGCCGCCGACAGGCTGCCTTCGCGGAGGACGGCGAGAAAGGCGCGCTGGCTTTCCCAGTCCAGTGGATTGATGCTCATACATTTCATACTAGCTGACGGCAATACTTTGCCAATTGTGTTTGCACCGGCCCGCCTCAAGAATTGGCCTTTCACGAAAGGAATGGCTCATGGAACGAGGTACGGCATTGGTGCTCGGCGCGACGGGCGGTATCGGTGGCGAGACGGCGGCGGCGCTGCTGCGGCGTGGCTGGCAGGTGCGGGCGCTGGCGCGCGACCCAGCGAAGGCCGCAGCGCAATGGCCGGCGGGCGTGGCGCGGCCTGAATGGGTCGCGGGCGATGCGCTCGATGCCGACAGCGTCATCGCCGCCGCGCGCGGCGTGTCGCTGATCGTCCATGCCGTCAACCCGCCCGGCTACCGCAACTGGAAGACGCTGGTGCTTCCGATGCTGGAGAGCACGATCCGCGCGGCGGAGGTCTGTGGTGTGCGCATCGTGCTACCCGGTACGGTCTACAACTACGGTCCCGACGCGTTCCCCGACGTCGTCGAAAGCTCGCCGCAGCATCCGCAAACGCGAAAGGGCGCGATCCGCGTGCAGATGGAGCAGCGCCTGCGCGAGGCCGCCGAGTGTGGCGTGCGCACGCTCATCGTGCGAGCCGGCGACTTCTTCGGGCCATGCGCCGGCAACAACTGGTTCGCGCAACTGGCGAAACCCGGCCGGCCGCTCACTGCGACCACCGACCCGGGCCGGCGCGGCGTCGGGCATCAATGGGCCTACCTGCCGGACGTCGCGGAAACCATCGTCCAGCTCGTCGAACGCGAAAGCGCAATCGCGGCCTTCGACACCTTCCACATGGCCGGGCATTGGGATGCGGACGGCACGCAGATGCAGGCCGCGATTCGCCGCGCGAGCGGGCAACCCGAACTGCCATTGCAACGATTTCCGTGGTGGCTGGTGACCCTCGCGTCGCCCTTCGTGCCCCTGTTCCGCGAGCTGCGCGAGATGCGCCATCTCTGGGAGCAGCCGGTGCGCCTGCGCAATGCGCGCCTCCTGTCGGTCCTCGGAAGCGAGCCGCATACGGCGCTGGACACCGCCGTGGCGACGACGCTGCACGGGCTCGGCTGCCTTCGCGACGCGGGGACGACCGGTGCCCTTCGCGGCAGCCTGTAGCCACTTCCCGCAAGCACGGCGGGCGCGGCCGGGCCTAGAGTCGGCGAAGCTGACAGAGGACCGACCGGAGACAAGGCATGCAGTACACGCACGAACACCTCGAGATCCAGAAGACGATGCGCCGCTTCATCGACGAGGAGATCAACCCCCATGTGGACGAATGGGAGGCCGCGGAGAGCTTCCCGGCGCACGATGTGTTCAGGAAGCTCGGCGCGCTCGGACTGCTGGGGCTCAACAAGCCGGAGACCTACGGAGGCGCCGGCCTCGACTACTCGTACGCGATGGCGCTGGCCGAGGCGCTGGGGCATGTGAGCTGCGGCGGCGTGCCGATGGCGATCGGCGTGCAGACCGACATGTGCACGCCCGCGCTCGCGCGCTTCGGCAGCGATGCGCTGCGCCGCGAATTCCTGGTGCCCGCCATCGCCGGCGAGACCGTGGGCTGCATCGGCGTGAGCGAGCCAGGCGCCGGCAGCGACGTCGCCGGCCTCAAGAGCCATGCGCGCAAGGACGGCGACGACTACCTCATCACCGGCCAGAAGATGTGGATCACCAACAGCCTGCAGGCGGACTGGATGTGCATGCTGGTCAATACTGGCGACGGTCCGGTGCATCGCAACAAGTCGCTGGTCATGGTGCCGATGGACAGCCCCGGCATCGAGAAGGCGAAGAAGATCCGCAAGATCGGCATGCATTCGAGCGACACCGGGCTCATCTACTTCGACAACGTGCGCGTGCCGCAGCGCTTCCGCATCGGCGAGGAGGGCCAGGGCTTCGTCTATCAGATGCAGCAGTTCCAGGAAGAGCGCCTGTGGTGCGCCGCCAGTTCGCTGGTGCCGCTGGACGAATGCATTGCCGAGACCATCGAGTGGGCGCAGCAGCGCAAGCTCTTCGGCGGCACGCTGGCAGACCAGCAGTGGGTCCAGTTCAAGCTCGCCGAGCTCAAGACCGAGGTCGAGGCGCTGCGCGCCCTCACCTACCGCGCGTGCGACCTGCACGTGCAGGGCCAGGACGTGACCGAACTGGCGTCCATGGCGAAGCTCAAGACGGGCCGGCTCACGCGCGAAGTCGCCGACACCTGCCTCCAATTCTGGGGCGGCATGGGCTTCACGTGGGAGAACCGCGTCTCGCGCCTGTACCGCGACGGACGGCTGGCGTCGATCGGCGGTGGCGCCGACGAGGTGATGCTCGGCATCCTCGCGAAGACCATGGGCATTGCGAAGAAGCCGCCGCGGGAATGAGGGCGCTCAGCGCGCCGCGGCGCGCAGTTTGTCCTTCTTGCTCGGGCGCTTGCCCTTGATGCCGCCAGTGCCTGCCGGTGCGGGCACCGCGGTTTCCACGGGCTCGAAGCCCGCCACCCGCTCGCGCGGCACGTTGAGGCCCTGGCGCTTCTCGATGAGCCTGAAGTGCGCTTCCGTGGCCGCGCTGACGAAGCTCACGGCCAGTCCGCTTTCGCCCGCGCGGCCGGTGCGACCGATGCGGTGCACGTAGTCGACAGCCGAACGCGGCAGGTCGTAGTTCACCACCACGGGCAGTTGAGCGACGTCGATCCCGCGCGCGGCAAGATCAGTCGCGACGACGACCTGCACCCTGGAGGCCTTGAAGTCCGCAAGCACCTGTGTGCGCTTGCCCTGGCTGAGCAGGCCGTGGAAGGGCTCGGCCTCGATGCCGGCCTTGCGCAGCTTGTCGGCCACGATCTCCGAGGCGTGCTTGGTGGCGACGAACACCAGCACGCGGGTCCACGCGCTGTCCTTGACCAGTTGACGCAGCAGCTGGGTGCGCCGCTCGGCATCGACCTCGATCGCGCGCTGCAGGATCGCGGGCTCCTCCGCCGCTTCGGACTGCACTTCGACGCGCACCGGGTCCCTGAGCAGACCGTCCGCCAGCGACTGGATCGCCTGCGGGAACGTGGCGGAGAACATCAGGTTCTGCCGCTGCTTCGGCAGCAACGCCAGGATGCGCCCGAGTTCTTCCGCAAAGCCGAGATCGAAGAGGCGATCGGCCTCGTCCAGCACCAGCATCGACACGGTGGACAGCCGCAGAGCGCGATGATCGATCAGGTCCAGCAGCCGGCCGGGCGTGGCGATCATCACGTCGGCACCGCCGCGCAGCGCCATCATTTGCGGGTTGATGGAGACGCCGCCGAACGCGACGGCGATCTTCACCGGCACGGGCAGATGCTGCGCCAGGCCGCGCATCGACTCGCCCACCTGCGCCGCCAGTTCGCGCGTGGGCACGAGAATCAGTGCAAGCAGGCGCCGCGGCGACTGGCGCGGCTCACGTGCCAGCCGCTGCAGCAGGGGCAGCGAAAATGCCGCCGTCTTGCCGGAACCGGTCTGGGCGGCGCCCAGCACGTCGCGCCCTTGCAGGATCGCCGGGATGGCTTCGAGCTGGATGGCCGTGGGCGCGACGTAGCCCTTGTCAGTGGCGGCGCGCACCAGGGCAGGATCGAGTCCCAGGGATTGGAATGGCATGAACAGGCGGGCCCGAATCGAGCCGATGAATGGAAAAAAGCGAGAGTCGCAGAGATGAAGGAGCATAGCCACCATGAACGCCGATGACCTCGAACGCCTGGTGTCCCTGGAGATGCCCTTTGGAAAATACAAGGGCCGGGTCATCGCCGACCTGCCCGGAAACTACCTGACCTGGTTCGCGCGCGAGGGTTTTCCCGCAGGAGAAATCGGCCGTTTGCTCGCCCTGATGCATGAAATCGACCACAACGGTCTCAAGGCGCTGCTGAATCCACTCAGAAATAGGGCCTGAACCGCGAATACGTCGCAAATACGGTTCACCCGGATACAAATAGGTTCAAAAATAAAAAGCATTTCACCCAAAAGTTCGATAGTGAAGGAAAATGCTGGGACGTCGCGGCCACATTGCTGCCCGCGCGTGATCCGGGTGATCGGTCAGTTTCGCGCCACAGCGCCTGTTTAGTTTGTTGTGATTCTGGGACTCCATCGCTTTGTCTGTTAGGTTTGATTAGGAGTCCCTCCATGGGCAAGAAACTTTACGTAGGCAACCTCGCCTACTCCATCCGCGACAACGATCTCGAACAGGCCTTCGGCCAGTACGGTTCGGTCGCCAGTGCCAAGGTCATGATGGAACGCGACAGCGGTCGCTCCAAGGGCTTCGGCTTTGTCGAAATGGGCACCGACGCGGAAGCGCTGGCCGCCATCGAAGGTCTGAATGGCCAAGCACTCGACGGCCGCAGCCTGACTGTCAATGAAGCCCGTCCGATGGAGCCCCGTTCGCCCGGCGGCTTCGGCGGCGGCGGCGGTGGCCGCAGCGGCGGCGGTGGTTACGGCGGTGGTGGTGGCGGCGGCGGCGGCTACGGTGGCGGCAACCGCAGCGGCGGTGGCGGCTACGGCGGCGGCGGCGGTGGCCGCGGCGGCTACTAAGCCCTCGTCAGCACACACGGCAAAAAGGCTCCTTCGGGAGCCTTTTTCATTGGGGCGCCGCATCCCCGTACGTGGAAGTCCGTACAGCATCGGTCAGCGAACAGTCAGGCGCGGACGACGACCCTCGAAGGCTCATCAACGAGGGTCGAGACAATGCGTATCAAGAGTCAGGCTGACTTCTTTTCGGGAGTCATGTTCACAGCGGTGGGGGCGGCGTTCGCCATCGGCGCCACCACCTACAACATCGGCGACGGCGCCCGCATGGGGCCCGGCTACTTTCCGCTCATGCTGGGGATCCTGCTGGCGATCCTGGGCGCCGCGGTGATGTTTCAGTCACTGGTGGTCGAGACGGCCGATGGCGACCCGATCGGCAAGTGGGCCTGGAAGCCGCTGTTCTTCGTCATCGGCGCCAACCTGGCCTTCGGCGTGCTGCTCGGCGGCCTGCCCAGCATCGGCGTCCCGGCGATGGGCATGATCATCGCGATCTACGCGCTCACCATCATCTCCAGCCTCGCGGGCGAGCATTTCAAGCTGCGCGACGTGCTGGTTCTCTCGACCATCCTGGCAGCGGGCAGTTACGTGGCGTTCATCTGGGCGCTCAAGTTGCAGATCCAGGTCTGGCCCACCTTCATTTCGGGCTGAGGAGACCTTCATGGATCTGATTCACAACCTGGCGACCGGCTTCGGCGTCGCCTTCACACTCACCAACCTGCTGTACTGCCTGGTCGGCTGCATTCTGGGCACGCTGATCGGCGTGCTGCCGGGCATCGGGCCCGTCGCGACCATCGCGATGCTGCTTCCCGCCACCTATGCGCTGCCGCCCGTATCGGCGCTGATCATGTTGGCCGGCATCTACTACGGCGCGCAGTACGGCGGCTCCACCACCGCAATCCTGGTCAACCTGCCGGGGGAATCGTCCTCGGTGGTGACGTGCATCGACGGCTACCAGATGGCGCGGCAGGGCCGTGCGGGCCCCGCGCTGGCGGCTGCCGGCCTGGGCTCGTTCTTCGCGGGCTGCGTCGGTACGCTGATCTTGGCGGCTTTCGCACCGCCGCTGACCGAACTGGCCTTCAAGTTCGGCCCGGCCGAGTATTTTTCGCTGATGGTGCTGGGCCTGATCGGCGCCGTGGTGCTGGCCTCGGGCTCGCTGCTCAAGGCGGTCTCGATGATCGTGCTGGGCCTGCTGCTCGGCATCGTCGGCACCGATGTGAACTCGGGCGTCGCGCGATTCAGCTTCGACATTCCCGAACTCACCGACGGCATCGGCTTCGTGGTGATCGCCATGGGCGTGTTCGGCTACGGCGAAATCATCGGCAACCTCTCGCAGCCGGATGAAGAGCGCGAAGTGTTCACTTCCGAGGTGAAAGGCCTGTGGCCCACCAAGAACGACTTCAAGAACATGGCGCCTGCCGTGTTGCGCGGTACCACCCTGGGCTCCGCGCTCGGCATCCTGCCCGGCGGCGGCGCGCTGCTGGCTTCGTTCGCGGCCTACGCGCTGGAAAAGAAGATCCGCATGAAGCCCGGCGAAGTGGCATTCGGCAAGGGCAACATCCGCGGCGTGGCATCGCCCGAGTCGGCCAACAACGCCGGCGCGCAGACTTCATTCATCCCGCTGCTGACGCTGGGCATTCCGCCCAACGCGGTGATGGCGCTGATGGTGGGTGCGATGACC